>NZ_JANXWD010000010.1 GCF_025351295.1 Phenylobacterium sp. | reverse complement strand
CGGCGGCGCGGAAGGCGGCGCGGTCGGGCAGCGGCAGGCCCAGCGCGCGGCAGCCGCGCTCCAGCCGTTCGACGTGGACGTCCCAGTGGGCCGGCGCGCCCTCGGCCCACAGCACCGTCTCGAACAGGCCGTAGCCCAGCGTGAAGCCGCGATCGTCGAGCGGGATTTCGGACGTCGTCATTCTAGGCTGGCGGCCCCATCAGCGCCCGAAGAATGGCGCCGATCTTGGCCGTGGTCTCCGCAACCTCTGCCGTAGGATCGCTGTCGGCGACGATGCCGCCCCCTGCGCGGGCTTCGAGGGCCCAGTCCGCCACATTTTCGGTCAATGTGACGGTGCGGATCAGCACACTGGCCTCCAGCGCTCCGTCGGTCCCCGCCCAGAACAGGCTGCCGCAGTAGGGCCCGCGCGGCGGTTCGTGGCGGGCGATCACCGACATGGCCCGCAGCTTCGGCGCCCCGGTCACCGAGCCCGGCGGGAAGGCGGCCAGGAAGGCGTCCCAGGCGCTGCGTCCGGGCGCAAGGCGGCCCCGCACGCGGGAAACCAGGTGGTGGACGTTGGCGAAGCTGCTGAGCACGGCCAGTTCCGGCACGCTCACCGTGCCCGGGGTCGCCACCCGGGCGATGTCGTTGCGCATCAGGTCGACGATCATCAGGTTCTCGGCCCGGTCCTTGGCGCTGGCCAGCAGCTCGGCGGCCAGCGCCGTATCGCTCGCGGGGTCGAGGCCACGCGGCCGGGTGCCCTTGATCGGATGCGACTCCGCCCAGACGCCGTCCGCCTCCGGCCGCACCGACAGGAAGCGCTCCGGCGAGTTGGAGACCAGCGCCCGGCCCGGCAGGTTCAGCCAGGCCGCGTAGCCCGCTGGGCTCTGGCGGGCCAGCCGGCGGAACAGGTCGAAGGGCGTGCGGCCAGGCGCCAGGCGCCCGCGCCAGGGCCGCGCCAGGTTGGCCTGGAAGATCTCGCCGGCGGCGATGCGCTCCACGGTGTCGGCCACGGCGGCGGCGTGCGCAGCGTCCGATGTGCCGAGTGCGACGCCCTCGGCCAGCACCCCACCGGTCGCCGGGCGGCGGGGCGCATCGAGCCAGCTCAGGGCGACGTCGGCCTGGGCGGCGGCGGCGCGGGGGTCGGGCCCGCGCCCAAGCGCGACGGCGCGCCGCTGGCCGGCGTGGAAGGCCAGCAGGGCGGGATAGCGCAGCAGGATCAGGTCCGGCCAGTCGCCGCGGGCCTGGGGCGCCGTCGGCTCCAGCCGCGCGGAGAACTCGTAGGCGGCGAGGCCCACCACCCCGCCCTGGAACGGCGGGCCGTCCGCCAGCCGCGGCGTCGACGGGCCGAGCAGCGCCTCGGGATCGCCCGCTTCGGCGATGAAGTCCGGCCGCCGCAGCACATAGGACCAGCCGTCCGACCCGGACAGCAGCACGCAGGCATAGGCCTCACCGGCAAAGGCGGAGGCGACCTCGACGGGGTCGGCCCAGGCGGTGGCACGCATATGAATGCAGGCGAAATCGCCGGGCAGCGGGGTCGGATGGCTGGCGGGGCGGCTCCACACGGCGCGCCTATAGCGCATCGGCGCGCTGTTGCCTGCCGCCTCGTAAGGGCGCGTGTCATGGGCGAAAATCAAGGAGGATCCGATGGCCTACGAGACCCTGCTGTACGACCTCGAAGGCCCGGTGCTGACCATCACCCTGAACCGGCCGGAGAAGCTGAACGCCTACACGGCCGTCATGGGCGGCGAACTGGCCGACGCCTTCCACCGGGCCGACGCGGACGACGCGGTGCGGGTGGTGATCGTCACCGGCGCCGGTCGCGGCTTCTGCGCGGGCGCGGACATCTCCGGCGGGGCGGGCGCCTTCGACGACAAGGCCGAGGGCTCGGTGGCGTTCTCGGCGCCCGGCCAGCCGCGGGCCGCGGGCGGCGGCTTCGTGGGCGCCATCTTCGGCTGCCGCAAGCCGGTGATCGGGGCGATAAACGGCGCGGCCGTCGGCGTGGGCGCGACGCTCACCCTGCCGATGGACATCCGGATCGCGGCCAAGGGCGCCCGCTACGGCTTCGTCTTCGCCCGCCGTGGCCTGGTGCCGGAGGCCGGCAGCGCGTGGTTCCTGCCCAAGCTGGTGGGGCTGCCGCAGGCGCTGAACTGGTGCCTGCGCGGCAATCTGATCTCGGCCGAAGAGGCCATGGCCGCTGGCCTGGTCAGCGAGGTGGTCGCGCCCGACCAATTGCTGGCCCGCGCCCACGAGATCGCCCTGGAGATCGCCCAGAACACCGCCCCGGTCTCCATCGCCCTGGCGCGCCAGATGCTCTGGCGGTTCTCCGGTGACCCTGACCCGTCGGGCGCGCTCGCCATCGACGGACGGCTGTCGATGGAACTTGGCTCCGGCCCCGATGTGAAGGAGGGCGTGGGCGCGTTCGTGGAGAAGCGAGCGCCCAACTTCCCCGGCCGCGTCTCCGCCGACATGCCCAGCCTCTATCCCTGGTGGAAGGATTAGGGCCGAGGCCCCGGCTCACCCCAGAAGCCGGGTCGCGGCGGGTAGAGCAGGCCGCGTTCGACACGGGTCCCGCCCGGCCGGTCGTCGACCAGCCACCAGGGTCCGTCCAGGTCGGCGGCGTCGGCCAGCGCGCCCACCCACATGGCCGGGGCGATGGAGAGCGAGCTGGAGACCATGCAGCCGGCCAGCACGCCCATGCCCAGCGCGTGCGCCCGCTCGACCATGGCCAGGGCGCCGGTCAGGCCGCCGGCCTTGTCCAGCTTCACATTGACCATCTGGTAGCGGTCGGCGACCCGCTCGACGTCGGCCGCGAAATGGGCGGACTCGTCGGCGCAGAGCGGGGCGGGATAGTCCAGGCCCGCCAGGCCGGCGTCATCCTCGGACGGTAGTGGCTGTTCGACCATCGCCACCTTCAGCCGCGAGATCGGCCCGGCCATGGCCATGAGGATCGGCAGGGTCCAGCCCTCGTTGGGATCCAGGATCAGGCGCGCGTCGGGCGCGCCCTGCGCCACCGCCCGCAGCCGCGCGGCCGGGTCGTCGGCGTCCAGCTTCACCTTCAGCAGCGGGGCGTCGGCCACGGCGGCGGCGGCCGCGCGCATGGCGTCCGGCGCGTCCAGGCTGATGGTCACCGCCGTGGGGATCGGGCCGGGCGCCGGACGCCCCAGCCGCGCGCTGGCCGACCCCGCGCCCTGCCGCGCCGCCAGGTCCCAGAGCGCGCAGTCCAGCGCATTACGCGCCGCCCCGGCCGCCATCGCCGCCAGCACCTCCGGCGCCGGCTCGCCCGCCGCCAGCCGCGCGCCGGCCGCGACCAGTTCCGCGGTCACCGAGGCCACCGTCTCGCCATAGCGCGGATAGGGCACGCACTCGCCGCGACCCAGCACCAGCCCGTCGGAGAGCGCGGCGACCACCACCTCGGCGTGGGTCTTCACACCGCGCGAGATACGGAAGGGCGCCCGAAGCGGCAGGCGCTCGGCGCGGATGTCGAGGGCAAGGCTCACCGCGCCGGTTGTCCCGCATCCAGGACGTCGCGTCGACAGGCCCGACCGCGCGTGATTAGCATCCCGTCCGCACCGGATGGGAGAGACGCCCAAATGACCGCCGCCGCCAGCGAACCAGGCACGCTCGATATTGCCCGGGTGATTCAGCAGACGTTCTCGGTGCTGGGCCGCAACTTCGTGACCTATTTCATCCTCGCGCTCATCCTGGCCGGCGTGCCCTACGCGATCATCGGCCTGGTGCAGGCCTCGACCATGAGCACGGTGACGGAGACCGGGCCCGGCTTCGCCTATTCCCTCGCCACCATGCGGACGACCGGGATCGGGGCGATCGCCGCCGTGATCACCGGCTGCATCCTGCAGGGCGCCATCATCTTCGCGACCGTCCAGGACATGAACGGCGCCAAGCCCTCGGTCGGCGATAGCCTGGCCACGGGCCTGCGGGCCTTCCTGCCGCTGCTGGGCGTCAGCATCCTGTTCGGCCTCGCCGTCGGCTTCGGGCTCGTCCTGCTCATCGTGCCCGGACTCATGATCGCCTGCGCCTGGTGCGTCGCCGTACCGGCCCTGGTGGCGGAGCGGACCGGCGTGCTCGGCGCCTTCGGCCGGGCCGCGGACCTCACGCGGCACAACCGGTGGCGGGTCTTCGGCCTGTTCGTTCTTGTCTGGGTCGCCACCCTGATCATCGGCGGCGTCCTCGGCCTGTTGATCACCATGCTGACGTTCGGTTCGGGCGGCCTCGACCCGGTGCGCCTCGCGCTCAACCCGGTTCGCATCATCGGGAGCGCCCTGATCAACAGCCTGACGGCGATGCTGAGCGCCACCGGCGTCGCGGTTCTCTACGTCGAGCTGCGCAAGGCCAAGGACGGGGTGGGCCCGCAGTGGCTCGCGGACATCTTCACCTGAGGCGCGTCATCACGTGAAGCGCCCCTTCACCTGGAAGCATTGGGGTTAATCGACGTCGAACTTGTCCTTGCGGCGGCGGCCAAACAGCATGCGGCTCTCCAGCCGGCCCCGCAGGCCTGCGTAATAGGCGTTGAGGAAGGTGCGGTCGGGAACATCGGTCGGACCGTCCCAGGCGATCTTGGTGCGGATGCGACGGGCCACCTCGGCGATGGCCTTGCGGTCGCCGGCGCGGAGCACCTCCTCCAGGACGTGGAGTTCCTTGACGCCATAGGCGTCAAGCTGGGCGTGGGTGAAGGCCGTGCCCTGGGCCGCGGCGCGCTCGGTGTCGGCCAGGTCCGGCCGCAGCAGCTTCTTTGGCGTCTTCACCACCATGGTGCCGGCCGCCAGGTCGCCCAGCCGGCGGCGGTCGCGGTTGAACAGGGGGAAGATCACGAACACCCCGCTCCAGATCGCGCCCAGGGCGGTCAGCGCGCCGTCCACCCCCTGGCCCTGGGCGAACAGGAACCCCAGGGGAAGGAAGACCTCGACCTCGCGCATGGCGTTGCGGGCGAACACCGCATCGGCGGTCAGCCGCCCGCCGTCCGCGGCGACGACGCGCAGGCCCATGGCCCGCTTGCCGGGCGTGGCCGCCTGCGGCTGGATCTCGAAGATCAAGAAGTAGAAGTTGCGGATCACGAACACGCCCAGCAGCCAGACCACGGTCAGGGCCTCACCCACCCAGGTCGCCTTGGTCGCCCAGGCCGCCAGCAGGGCCGCCAGGCTGAAGGCGATCAGCCCGCCCAGCAGGATCAGGAAGTCCAGCAGCAGCGCCACGCACCGTTCGACGAACGAGCCCACCTTCAGCCGCAGGTCGACGCCCTCCGGCGTGACCAGCTCGCGCCAGTCGTCGCCGGGCGCGCGGTTGAACTTCAGGCCCCTGATCCGGCCGACGACCCCCTGGACGCTCCCCTGAACGCTCATGGCGCGGCCTTCCTGGGCCAGTAGAAATAGGTGAGCCACCCCGTCAGCATGGCGAGCGCCACCCCATAGCGGGCCAGGTCGCGCTGGATCAGCTGGCGGCCGAAGCCTTCCAGGACGCCGGCCACGAACAGCATCACCACGACGCCGGCCATGGCCGTGGCCGCCCGCCGACCGGCCTCGGAGGCGGCGTCGACCCGGCTGCGTTCGCCCGGAAAGGCCACGGCCCAGCCGATCGAGAAGCCCGCCGCACCGGACAGGACGATGGCGAACAGCTCCGTCGTGCCGTGGATCATCAGCCAGCCGCCGGCTTCGAAGCCCAGGCCGCGTGAGGCGAACAATGCCAGGAAGGCCCCCAGCATCGCCCCGTTCAGCACCATCAGCGCCGCGGTCGGCAGGCACAGCGCGAAGCCCAGCGCGAAGGCGAAGATGGCGATCTGGGCGTTGTGGGCGAACAGGAAGCTGGCCAGCTCGCTCAGTCCCTGGGCGGCCGTCTGCGGTTTGTCGTAGAGCGTATGCCGCAGCGCCTGCGTGCTGGTCATCGGATCGCGCCCCGAGGCCGTCCCGGGGTCGATGAAGCTGTAGAACCAGTCCCCGTCGCGGCGTACCAGCACGTAGGCGACCACCGTGGCCACCACCGACATGGCGAGCGACGCCAGGGTCTCGCGCCACAGCGCCTGGACCGCCGCCGGCCAGTCGTGGCGGAAGAACCTGGCCAGCCGCTCCGGAAGCCGCGTGCGAGCGCCGTAGACGAAGAAATAGGCCCGGGCGCACAGGCTCTCCAGATAGCCCACTAGGCTCTGGTCCAGCGAGATCGAGCGGGCCACCGACAGCGAGGACAGCGCCTGGCGGTAGAGCAGCGGGATCTCCAGGATCTCGTCGCGCCCCAGCTTGGCCGCCCCGCCCTTGTCGGCCTTGGCGAGCAGGGTCTCCAGCCGCCGCCAGTCCGCCTCGCGTTCGGCCCGGAACCGCCAGCTCTTCAGGTGCAGCTCGGCCATCAGATCAGCCTGCGCCGCTTCACGTCGAGGTAGCCGTTGAGCAGGGCCATCGACAGCCCCTGCGCCGGCGCGTCGACGATCTGGGCGCCCAGCCGGCGCAGGCGCGTGGTCACCGCCTCGCGCTGTTTCAGCAGCCGTCCGGCGATCACGGCGCGGGAGACGTCGTCGGGCTCCATGGGTTCGCGGGCGACCAGGCTTTCCAGCTCTTCGTCGCGGAACACCACGAACAGCACCAGGTGGGTGCGCATCAGCCGGGCGACGTTCTCGATCATCAGCTCGGCGCTGGTGGCGTCGGCGAAGTCGGTGAACACCACCACCATGGCGCGGCGGTCCAGCCGCCCGGACAGCGCCGTCAGGCCCAGGGTGAAGTTGGTCTCTTCCGTGGAATAGTCGATGGCGGTGGCCAGCTTCTGCAGCAGCGGAAAGGCCGCCGGACCGGAGGCCAGGCCGCTGGCCAGCCGCGGCCGGGAATCGAAGGCGAACAGGCCCACCCGGTCGTCCATCCGCAGCGAAACGAAGGCCAGCAGCAGGGCCGCGTTGATCGCCCGGTCGATGCGCGGCAGGCCAGCGGCCGGGGCGCTCATCAGCCGCCCGGTGTCCAGGGCCAGCAGGACATGGTGGTTGCGCTCGGTGCGGTACTCGCGGCCGACCAGCTTGCCGTGGCGGGCCGACTGCTTCCAGTCGATGTCGCCAAGGTCCATGCCGGTCTGGAATTCCTTCAGCGCGTGGAAGTCCGAGCCCTCGCCGGCGTCCAGCAGCGGCTTGGCGCCCAGCGGCGCGTCGCGGGCGAACAGCCGCAGCGCGTGCTCCTTGACGCCGGCCACGTCGGGGGTCACCGCCAGCGGCCCGCTGCGCGGCGCCTGGCGCTGCAGCCACATCAGGCCCAGCGGCCCATGCCAGCGCGCCCAGACCCCCTCGATCCGCCCCTCGCCGCGGCGGATCGGCGAGAGCCGCACCTGGGCCTCCGCGCGGCCGCCGCTGACCCGCACAGACTGGCGGTCGGGCTCGGCGGTCAGCCGGTCGTTCAGGCCGATGGCCAGCTCCACCCGCGACGGCCCCGCGCCGGCGAAGGCCGCCGTCAGCTGCGCCATCTCCGGCCGGCCGACGCCCAGCACCCGCGGCGCGATGGCCTCCAGGGTCAGGCTGCGCGGCGAGGCGGCCAACAGGACATCGGCCAGCATCAGCCCCAAGGCCAGCACGATCCAGGCCGCCGCCGCCGTCCACATCCCCGGCGCGGCCACGGCCACGATCAGCGCCGGCAGGGCGCCCACGGCCATCAGCGCGATCGCGCGGCGGGTGGGGTAGAGGCGCAAGCGGGCCTACCGCGGCGCCGCTGCCAGGTCGACCAGGCTCTGAATGATCTGGTCGGGCCGGCGGCCGTCGATCTCCGCGGCGGGCGACAGGATCACCCGGTGGCGCAGCGCCGGCAGGGCCAGGGCCTTGACGTCGTCGGGGATCACATAGTCGCGGCCGTCCAGGGCCGCGCGCGACCGCGCCGCCAGGGCCAGCTGGGCTGCGCTGCGCGGCGAGGCGCCGCTGGAGAGGTCGGGGGTCTCCCGGGTCGAGCGCACCAGGTCCAGCACATAGCCGACGATCTCGTCGGTCAACCGGATGCCGGCCACGGCGGCATGGGCCGCGCTCAGTTGCTTGGCGCTGGCCACCATCTTCACGCCGCGTTCGACCGGATCGGAGTGGCCGCTCTGCATGCCGTACTGGGCGACGATGATCCGCTCTTCCTCGCGGCTGGGGTAGGCCATGGTCTGCTTGAACAGGAAGCGGTCCAGCTGGGCCTCCGGCAGCGGATAGGTGCCCTGCTGCTCCAGCGGGTTCTGGGTGGCCACCACCATGAAGCGGTCACTGAGCGGACGCGACTTGCCGTCGATAGTGACGCGCCGCTCCTGCATGGCCTCCAGCAGGGCGGCCTGGGTCTTGGGCGGCGTGCGGTTGATCTCGTCGGCCAGCAGCAGCTCGCAGAACAGCGGCCCCTCGGTCAGCGAAAACGCGCTGGTCTGGAAGTTGAACACGTTCGACCCGATGATGTCGGCGGGCATCAGGTCGGGGGTGAACTGGATGCGCCCGAAGTCGAGGCCAAGCGTGCGGGCGAAGCACTGGGCCAGGTAGGTCTTGGCCACCCCGGGCGGGCCCTCCAGCAGCACGTGGCCGCGGGCGAACAGGGCGGTCAGCAGCAGGTCGATAGTGTCCTGCTGGCCGACGATGGCCTTGCCGATCTCGCCGCGGACCTGGTCGGCCAGCGCCTTCACCTCAGCGACGTTCACGCGTCATCTCCCCTCGCCAGTCATACAGTCTCTTCGCGATCGCCAGCAGGTCGTCGCGGGTCTTCACGCGCCCGGCCTCGGCCTCCAGCTGGCCTGGCGCGGCGACCCCGCGTCGCGCGGCCAGGCCCTCCAGCCAGCCCGCCTGCACATGCCCGCCGGCCGCGCGCTCGACCAGGCCACGGATCAGCACGGCGTAGGCGGGGGCCAGTTCGTGTTCCTTGCGCGCCATGCGCACCAGGTCGGCGGAGTTGTCCACCAGCGCACGCGCGCCCAGCGCGAAGGCGCGGCCGCGTCGTCGCGGCTGGCCGAACCGGGCCAGGGCGTGGACGCCCATCAGGAGCGCGGCGGCCACCGCGCACAGGGTCGCGGCCAGCCACGGCGGCTCCAGCATCAGCCGGCCCAGGCCGCGGCCGCGCTCGAAGCCGGCCAGGGTGACGTCGAACAGCAGGGTGTGGGCGCCGCCCGCGCTGGCCGCCTGCAGCACGGCCACCCCGGCGCGCGCGGTGTTGAGATCGGAGAGCCCCTGGTTGTTCAACAGGTCCGGGTCGGCCAGCAGCCAGACGTCCGGGCGCCGGCGCGAATAGGCCAGGACGATGCCGCCGGTCTCGTCTGTCAGGGCCGGCGCCCAGCCGTCGCCAGACACCGTCTGCAGCCGGTCGATCCGGCCCAGCGGCAGATAGGTCGCCGCCGCGAACGGTCCGCCGGCCCCGCGCAGCACCGGCCGCCCCGCGGCCTTGCGCACCGCCGTGCGGGTCGCCCGCGAATAGCCGATCAGCAGCGGGCTGAAGGCGGCGCCGGCGGGCGCGACGTCCAGCTTGCGCACGAAGCCGCGGCGGATCGGATCGGGAACCGCGATCCACTTGGGCAGGACGATCAGGGTGTGGGCGGCGCCCGCGAACGGCGCCAGCGCCTTCGGCAGGTCGCCGGCCTCGGGTGTCAGCACCACCGCGACATTGCCCAGCCTCTGCGGCCGGGTGCGGCTGACCACCACCGTGTCGCCCAGGGCCTTCATCAGGATCGGCGCGCCGGCCAGCCCCACCGCCGACCTCGACAGGGCGTGCGCGCGGCCGTCCTCGCCGGTCCGCAGGTCCGGGGCATAGGCCGACAGCACCGCCAGGGCGGCGAAGGCCACGATCCCGACCCCCACCAGCGCCAGCACGGCGCGGGCGGAGAACGCCGGCGCGGGACCGGTCCCGGGGTCGGCCGCGTCGCTCATCGCCAGCCCTCGGCGAAGGCGAAGGCCTCATAGTCCCGCCGCGCCGCGCCGAAGGCGTCGGCGTCGGCGGACCGGCCGCCGAAGAAGGTGCGCTCCACCGCCTGGGCCAGCCGTGCGAAGGCCGCGCGCGCCTCGCCGGGCAGCACCTCCAGCCCGGCGATGTCGCGGCTGGTCAGGGCCGGCCGGACCGCGCCCGGCCGCCGCGCCACCAGGTCGTCGATGGAGCGGAACAGCAGCAGGTGGATCGCCTGGTCGAACATCCCCGCCTCGGCCAGGCCATCGGCGTCCTCCAGCAGGGCGCGGGCCTGGCCCGGCTCGGGCCGCCAGTCGGCGACGGCCGTTTCGCCGCGGCGCTTGCGGAACCAGGTCTCGGGCACGAACTCGCGCAGCAGGAAATAGAGGATCAGCGCCACGCCGACCGCCAGCCCGCCCCAGAAGACATAGACCAGCGCCGGGGCGATCGCCTGCAGGAGCCGGACCAGGGGCTCGATCCAGGCCGGCGGCTTTTCGACCGGCAGGGCGGTGAAGTCGAACTGTATGCCGCCGGTGTTCAGCAGCGCCTTGTGGGCCAGGACGAGCTTCTGCTCGGCCGTCGGGCCGCCTGCCGCCGCCACGCCTGAAACCGACACCCACATCCCCCAGTTGCGGCGCCAGCCTAGAGCACCGCTTGGCCGCCGCAAGTCTTGACCCGGCCGAGGTTCACGGTGAGGACAGCGGCATGTCGACCCTCGCCGAATTCATCCAGGGCCTGCCCAAGGCCGAACTGCACCTGCACATCGAAGGCAGTCTCGAACCCGAGCTGATGTTCGAGCTGGGCCGCCGCAACGCGATCGCCCTGCCGTTCAAGACGGTCGAGGAGGTTCGCGCCGCCTACGCCTTCTCCAACCTGCAGGACTTCCTCGACATCTACTACCAGGGCGCGGGCGTGCTGCTCACGGCGGCCGACTTCCACGACCTGGCGATGGCCTATTTCCGCCGGGTGGCCGCCGACGGCTGCCGGCACGTGGAGCTGTTCTTCGATCCCCAGACCCATACCGACCGCGGCATCGCGTTCTCGGTGGTCATGGACGGGCTGCTGGCCGCGATGGCGGAGGCCGAGCGCACCCTGGGGATCACCTCCGCCCTGATCCTCTGCTTCCTGCGCCACCTCGACGAGGCCGCGGCGTCCGCCACCCTGAAGGCCGCGGAGCCCTATCTCGACCGCATCGCGGGCGTCGGCCTGGACTCCTCCGAGGTCGGCCACCCGCCGCTGAAGTTCGCCCGGGTGTTCGCCGCCGCCCGCGCCAAGGGCCTGAAGCTGGTGGCCCACGCCGGCGAGGAGGGTCCGCCGGAATATGTCTGGGAGGCCCTGGACATCCTCGACGTCGACCGCATCGACCACGGCAACCGCGCGCTGGAGGACCCGGCGCTGGTCAAGCGCCTGGTGCGCGAGGGCAAGACCCTGACCGTGTGCCCGCTCTCCAACCTCAAGCTCTGCGTGGTCGGCGACCTGAAGGACCACCCCCTGCGCACCATGCTGGACCTCGGCCTGAGGGCCACCATCAACTCCGACGACCCGGCCTATTTCGGCGGCTACCTGGGCCAGAACTGGCTGCAAACCGCCCAGGCGCTGTCCCTGACCCGCGCCGAGCTGGTGACCCTGGCCAGGAACAGCTTCACCGGCTCGTTCCTGCCGCCGGATGCGGTCGCGCGGCATCTCGCGGCGATCGATGCCTATGTCTCTCGCTTTCCCCCCGTGGGGGAAATGTCGCCAAAGCCGCAGGCGGGCGACAATGGGGGAAGTGTCAGGCAAGAATCCTGACTCGCACTTCCCCCATCGACCCTCGCCTGCGGCGTCGGGCCACTTCCCCCAGAGGGGGAAGGATTGGCGTGGATCGCCCTCACCACTCGTAGAAATACATCACGAACGTCTCCGCCTCGGACCCGCGCCGCTCGTACAGCGTCCGCGCCGGCGCGTTGTCGACCTCGGTGCCGACCCAGGCCGCCTCGCACCCCAGGCTGCGGGCCCAGGCGACCAGGTCGTCCAGCATCCGGGTGGCGAGGCCTTCGCGCCGGCGGGCCGGCGTAGTCCCGAGGTTGTCGATATAGAGCTCGGTCGGCTGGTCGGGATGGCGGTGAACCATGCCGCGGGCCTGGCCGACCACCTCGCCCTCGTGGATCGCCAGCACCATCAGGTGGCCGGGCTCCGCCAGGTAGGCGGCCAGCCGCTCGGGATCGATGACCTCGTCGAAGACGTCCTCCGCCACCCGCTCCAGAAGGTGGGCGTCCGCCGGCCCAATCCGTACGATGTCCACGTCCATGGCCCCGACCTTAGGGGTTGCGCGGCCCCGCTGAACAGCGGCACTTTCAAAGTTGAACGGCGCGTCACGATGCCGGGAAGAGGGACAGATGATCAGGTTCGCCGCCGCGCTCCTCGCCGCCACCGCCGTGGCCGGCGCTGCCAGCGCCAAGACCCTCGCCGTCGCCCCCGGCCCCGACGCCCAGGAACGGCTGCAGACCGCCCTGCTGGACGCCCGGCCGGGCGACACCGTGCAGCTGGCCGCCGGCCGTTACGAGCTGACCGACGGCCTCTCGCTCGATGTCGCCGAGGTCACGGTGAAGGGCGCGGGCCCGGACGCCACCGTGCTGTCGTTCAAGGGCCAGAAGAGCGCCGGCGAGGGGCTGCTGGTCACCTCCAACAAGGTCACCGTCCGCGACCTGGCCGTGGAGGACAGCCGCGGCGACGGGATCAAGTCCAAGGGCGCCGACCAGATCAGCTTCATCAACCTGCGGGTCGAGTGGACCGGCGGGCCCAAGGCCACCAACGGCGCCTATGGCGTCTATCCGGTCGCCTCCACCAATGTGCTGATCGACAAGGTGACGGTGAAGGGCGCGTCGGACGCCGGCATCTATGTCGGCCAGTCGAAGAACATCATCGTCAAGAACAGCCGCGCCGAGTTCAACGTCGCCGGGATCGAGATCGAGAACTCGATGAACGCCGATGTATTCGGCAACACCTCGACCCACAACGCCGGCGGCATCCTGGTGTTCGACCTGCCCAACCTGCCGCAGATGGGCGGCCACTCGACCCGGGTGTTCGACAACCAGGTGGTCGACAACGACACGCCCAACTTCGCGCCCAAGGGCAACATCGTCGCCAATGTGCCCACCGGCACCGGGATCATGGTGATGGCCAACCGCGACGTCCATGTGTTCGGCAACACCCTCGACGGCAACCAGACCGCCGCGGTGATGCTGGTCAGCTACGTCCAGGCGTTCGATGACAAGACCTACAACCCCCTGCCCCGCGACATCGTGGTGCGCGACAACAAGATCGGCCGCAACGGCTGGGATCCGAAGTTCGACGGCGGGGCCCTGGTCGCCACGCTGTTCGGCGGCAGCCTGCCGCCGGTGATGTGGGACGGGGTCACCAGCTATCCCGGCTCCCCCGAGGTCGCCCATGTGCGCCTGACCGACGGCCCGATCCTGAACCTGCACCTGACGGCGCCGGGGGCGCTGATGACCGCGAAACCGACCAAGACCGCCACCGAGGGCGACGCCAAGGTCGTGGAGCCCAAGCCCGTGGTCCTGCCCAGGCGCCAGGCCGACCTTGGCGCCTAGGGCGTTCCGCGCATGAAGGCCTGGCTCGCTATCCTGGCGGCGATCCTGTGCCTCGGCGCGGCGCCGGTTCCCGCGAAGATGGCGCCGGAGGCGGTCGCACTGGATACGCTGCTCGCCGAAGCGCCGGCGCCCACGCTAGCCGACTATCGCCTGTTCGCCGACGCCGGGGCGCGCCAGCCGAACGCCGGCCTGACGCCCTATGCGCTGAACACGCCGCTATTCAGCGACTATGCCGAGAAGTCGCGGTTCCTCTACCTGCCGCCGGGCGCCAAGGCCCGCTACCGGGCCAGCGGCGTGCTCGACCTGCCGGTCGGCGCGGCCCTGGTGAAGACCTTCGCCTATCCGGCCGATTTCCGGCGGCCGGACGACCGGGTCCGATACCTGGAAACCCGCCTGCTGATCCACAAGCGCCAGGGCTGGGTGGCGCTGACCTATGTCTGGAACGCCGAGCAGACCCAGGCGGTGCTGAAGCGGGCCGGCGTGCGGATCGACGTGGCCTTCACGGACGCCGAGGGCCGCGCCCGCACCGTCGACTACGCGGTCCCCAACCAGAACCAGTGCAAGGAATGCCATCAGCTGGGCAAGCGGCTGACCCCCATCGGCCCCAAGGCGCGCAATCTCCACGGCGTCTATCCCTATGCCGAGGGCGCGGAGAACCAGCTGGCCCGCTGGAGCCGCCTGGGCCTGCTGGCCGGCGCGCCAGAGCCGCGGGCCGCGCCGCGCACCGCGCGCTGGGACGATCCGGCCGAGACCCTGGACGGCCGCGCCCGGGCCTATCTCGACGCCAACTGCGCCCATTGTCACAACCCCCGCGGCGGGGCGAGCAACTCGGGCCTGTTCCTGACCCTGGAGGAGACCCGCGGCCCGGCCCTGGGCCTCGGCAAGCGCCCGGTGGCGGCGGGCCGTGGCTCGGGCGACCTGAAGGTGGCGATCGACCCCGGCCATCCGGACGCCTCGATCCTCCCCTACCGCATGGCCTCCACCGAGCCGGGGGTGATGATGCCGGAGCTGGGCCGCTCGATCACCCACGAGGAGGGCGTCGCCCTGATCCGCGCCTGGATCGCCGCGATGCCAGCGCCGGCCAAGGGCCGCCCGTGAAGGTCCAGCCGTGAGCCTGTCGCGGCGCGCCGCCCTGGCGACGGGCTTCGCCGCCGCGGCGACGAGCGCCGCCGGCGATACGCCCGAGGTTCATATCGCCATGGTCCCGGACACCGCCCCGCCGGCCTCCGACGTCGCGGCCTGGAGCGCCTATGAGGCCCGCCTGCGCGCCCGGCTGGCCGATGGCGGCGGCGGCCGGTTCGACGACCCGGGCGGCCGCGCCGCCCTCGCGCTCGTCAACCAGGCCCGGGCCGCGGCCGGGGCGACCGCCCTGGCCTGGCACGGCGAGCTCGCCTGGGCGGCCCGGGCGCACGGCGGCGACCTGGCCCGGCGCGGCGCCGTGGAGCACCTGTCGCCGGAGGGGTTCGATCCCAGCCATCGCCTGTGGCTGCTGGGCCGCACCACGGTCGGCTCGCCCTCCGAGAACATCGCCTACCACCATCGGCCCGGTCCGCCGGCCACCCCCGCCAGCCTGATGGCCCAGTGGCGGGCCAGTCCCGGCCATTGGCAGAACCTGCTGCGCCCCAGCCACACCCATGCCGCCTTCGCCCTGCTGCGCGGCCCCGACCAGGCGCTGCTGGTCGGGCTGTTCTGCCGCCCGCTGGCGATGCTGCCGGCCCCGCTGGCATTCCGCGCCAACGGCGACGAGATCGCCCAGGCGCTGCGGACCATCGACCCGGACCTCAATCCCCGACTGGGCGCGCCCCAGGGCGCGCGCCGGGCCGGGCGCTCCGGCGGCCTGCGGGTCGTGCAGATCTCGGCGGAGCGGCGGGACGCGCCGGGCGGCGACGCCTACATCGGCGGGCCGATCTTCCTGCCGGCCAGCTGACAGCGCGCTCAGAAAGCCTGGATTGCCCGACCCCGGGGAAGGCCGCTATCGGTGCGGCGACATCCAGCCCCGGAGACCGCCTTGGCCGACCTGTTCTCGCCCATGACCCTGGCCCACGGCCCGGCGATGAAGAACCGCTTCATGCTGGCGCCGCTGACCAACCTGCAGAGCCATCCCGATGGGCGGCTGTCCGACGACGAGTTCAGGTGGCTGACCAAGCGGGCCGAGGGCGGCTTCGGCCTGGTGATGACCTGCGCGGCCCACGTCCAGGCGGTCGGCCAGGGCTTCCCCGGCCAGCTGGGGGTGTTCGGCGACCAGCACCTGGAGGGCCTGACCCGCCTCGCCACGGCCATCAAGGCGGCGGGCAGCGTCGCCGCCCTGCAACTGCACCACGCCGGCAATCGCTCGCCCAAGGAGATCGTGGGCACGCCGGTCTGCCCCTCGGACGATCCGGAGACCGGCGCACGGGGCCTGTCCCTGGTGGAGGTCGAACAGCTGGTGGAGGACTTCGTCGCCGCCGCGGTGCGCTCGCAGCAGGCCGGGTTCGACGGCGTCGAGATCCACGGCGCCCACGGCTACATCCTGGCCCAATTCCTCTCGGCCGAGATCAACAAGCGCGAGGATCGCTACGGCGGCTCGGTGGAGAACCGCGCCCGGATCGTCTTCGAGATCATCGACGGGGTCCGCGCCCGCTGCCGGCCGGACTTCCAGCTGGGCCTGCGCCTGTCGCCCGAGCGGTTCGGCCTGAAGCTGGGCGAGATCCTTGAAGTGGCCCAGTCGGTGCTGACCGACGGCCGCATCGACTACCTCGACATGTCGCTGTGGGATGTCTTCAAGGAGCCCATCGAGGATGCCTACAAGGGCCGTTCGCTGATGAGCTATTTCACCGCCCTCGAGCGCGGCGCGGTGCGCCTCGGCGTCGCCGGAAAGGTCACCTCCCCCGCCATCGCGGGCCAGATGCTGGACCAGGGCGCCGACTACGTGCTGATCGGTCGCGCCGCCATCCTGCACCACGATTTCCCGATCCGGGCGCGCGACGCGGCGTTCACGCCGATCGCGCTGCCCGTTCCGGCCCAGCACCTGGTGAACGAGGGCCTGGGCCCGGCGTTCGTCACCTACATGTCAACGTGGCCGGGGTTCGTGGAGGCCGCCTAGGGCGCGTCAGGCGAAAGTGGATCCCGGTTTCGCCGCCCGACGCGCTCTAATTCAAAGAGTTAGAGCCTTTTGATCTGGTTCAAGTGACTCCACTTGAACCAGAAAGGCTCTAGCGACCACTCGCCGTGCAGCACGGTCCACAGGACCACGGCGACCAGGATGGCGTCGTAGAGCGCGACGGCGCCGAACAGTACGTGCGGGGTGAACAGGCTTGCGGTCATGTCTCGCCTTCTTCCATCGGGCAGGATGATGAAGCGCGAGACGTGTAGAAAGTTCCGCCGAACCCCTGGGTAGATCGACCGGAGCGGTTATGTCGCAGCGGCGCTGGCGGCGCCAAGCGCCGCCGGCCGCGGTCCGCCGGTGGCCCAGTCCAGCAGCTCGACGGGATGCACCATCGCCGCCTCCAGCACCGGCGACAGCTGGGCCATGCAGCCGACGTTTCCGGCCGCCACGACCGCCGCGCCGGTGGCCGCGATGTTCGCCGCCTTGCGGTCGCGCAGCCGGGTGGCGAGCTCCGGCTGCAGGATGTTGTAGACCCCCGCCGAGCCGCAGCAGAGGTGGCCCTCGGCGACCCGGCGCACCTCGAATCCGGCCTCGACCAGCAGGCGCGGCGGGGCCTCCTTGATCTGCTGGCCATGCTGCAGCGAGCAGGCGGCGTGATAGGCGACCGCCATCCCGGACGGCGCGGCCACCGGCGGCAGCCCGACCTCGGCGATGAACTCCAGCACGTCGCGGGCGCGGGCGGCGGCCGGGGCGCCGTCGCGGCCCAGGACGCGGCCATAGGCCTTCAGCATGGTCCCGCAGCCGGCCGCGGTGGTGACGATAGCCTTGAACTTTCCCGCCCCGCCCCAGGCCTTGAGGTTGGCGCGCGCCAGGGCCTTCGCCTCCTCGGCCCGGCCCAGGTGCTCGGAGAGCGCGCCGCAGCAGCCCTCGCGCTCGGCCAGCACCACCTCGAACCCGGCGCGTGTGATCAGCCGGATTGCCGCAGCGCGGATCTGCGGCGCCATCGCCGGCTCGACGCAGCCCTGCAGCAGCACCACCCGGCCGCGCGATCGGCCCTGGGCGGCAAGACTGGGGGCGGCAAGACTGGGGGCGGCAAGGCTGGGGGCGGCAAGGCTGGGCGAGGCCTTGGCCGCGCGCGACGGGACCAGCCGCAGCAGGGCGGCCAGCGGCGCCAGCCCGACCCGCGCCAGCAGCGGCTCCAGCGGCCGCGCGATCCGCCCCAGCGCCAGGGCCAGGGCCAGGCGACGGGGATGGGTCAGGATCGCCGGGATCGCCGCGCGCAGCAGGCGCTCCGGCCACGGCCGCGCGTAATGGGTCTCGATGTGGGCCCGGGCGTGGTCGATCAGCTGGGCGTAGTCGACGCCGGACGGGCAGGTGGTGGTGCAGGCCAGGCACGACAGGCAGCGGTCGATGTGGGTCACCGTGCTGGCCGGCGGCGGGCCGTCCTGCTCCAGCATCTCGCGGATCAGTTCGATCCGGCCGCGCGGGCTGTCGCGCTCGTCGCCCAGCAGCACATAGGTCGGGCAGGTGGCGGTGCAGAACCCGCAGTGGACGCACTTGCGGATCGCGCCCGCGCTGGCGGCGGTCTCCGGGTCGGCCAGCTGTTCGGCGGTGAACGCAGTTCTCATCCGCCGCCCTCCATCCGGCCGGGGTTGAGCACGCCCAGCGGGTCGAACGCCGCCTTCACCCGGCCCTGCAGCTCGCCCAACGCCCCGCTTCGCGGACCGAACGCCGGGGCCGCGCCGCGCAGGCACAGGGCGTGGCCGCCCAGCCCGGCCGCCACGGCCCGCACCTTGGCCGCCGGCTCCTCGGTCATCAGCCAGGCCTGACCGCCGGCCCAGTCGTAGAGCGCGTCGCCCGGCAGGCCGTGCGGTCCGCGCCAGCCCACCGCCGGCGGCAGCGACAACCGCCAGAGCGGCCGGGGATCGCCGGCGAAGGCGTCCACCTCGCGCACCTGGTCCCAGAACTCCCGCGAGTGCGCCACGTCCAGCATCTCGATCCGCCCGAACGGCTTCAGCAGCGCCGCCAGCGCCTCGGCCCGCGCCGCCACCGACGCCTCGAACCCCTCCAGCCGCAGCGCCGTCACCGGCATCTGCGCCTTCAGCGGCCGGGCATGCGCGGCATAGGACGGCAGGTGCGCGGCGCCGGTGACCTCGTGCGGCGTGTTCATCGCCAGCCCCATGGCCTCGCTGGCCTTGACGTCCGCCAGGCCGAACAGCAGCAGGGTGACCTGGGTGCGCGGCGCCGGGACCACCTTGACGGTCACCTCGGTCAGCACGGCGAGCGTGCCCCACGATCCGGCCATCAGCTTCATCAGGTCGTAGCCGGTGACGTTCTTGACCACCTTGCCGCCGGCCTTGAACAACTCGCCGCGCCCGGAGACCGCCTCGAAGCCCAGGAAGTGATCCCGCGCCGCGCCGGCCCGGATCCGCCGCGGCCCCGACAGGTTCGCCGCCAGCACCCCGCCCAGGGTCGGCTCGCCGCGCGCGCCGAGCAGGCGGGTCCAGTTCGGCGGCTCGAAGGCCAGCATCTGGCCCCGGGCCGCGGTCAGCCGCTCCAGGTCGGCCATGCGGACGCCCGGCTGCACCGTCAGCACCAGCTCCTCGGGCGAATAGTCGACGATCCGGTCCAGGCGCTGGGTCGACAGCACTACGTCCACCCGGTCCAGGGCGCCGATGGCCCGCTTGGTGCCGGCCCCGATCACCTCCACATGCCGCGCCGCCGCCCCGGCCTCGGCCAGGATGGCGCGCACCTCCTCGGGCGTCGTCGGCTTCAGGGTGCGGACCGCCTCGTCCAGCATCAGAACCGCGGCAGTTCGGGGAAGGCGACCTTGCCCCGGTGGACGTGGACGCGGCCCAGCTCGGCGCAGCGGTGCAGGACCGGGAACACCTTGCCGGGGTTCAGCAGCAGGCCGGGGTCGAAGGCGCACTTCACCCGCTGCTGGCAGGCCAGGTCGGTCTCGTCGAACATCTCGCCCATCAGGTCGCGCTTCTCGACGCCTACGCCATGCTCACCTGTCAGCACCCCGCCGACCGCGACGCACAGCTTCAGGATATCCGCCCCGAACGCCTCGGCCTTCTCAAGATCTCCATTAATATCAACATCATACAGGATCAGCGGGTGCAGGTTGCCGTCGCCGGCATGGAACACATTCGCCACGCCCAGACCGTATGCGACGCTCAGCTCGGTTATCTGAGTCAGCACCTGCGAGAGCCGGCCCCGCGGGATCGTCCCGTCCATGCAGAAGTAGTCCGGCGCGATCCGCCCGACCGCCGGGAACGCCGCCTTGCGCCCGGCCCAGAACGCCAGCCGCTCCGCCTCGCTGCCGGAGACCTTGACGAAGTCCGCGCCGCGCTGGGCGGCCAGCAGCCGCACGTGACCCGACAGCTCGGCGCACTCCGCCTCCGGCCCGTCCAGCTCGACGATCAGCAGCGCCGCGGCGTCCACCGGATAGCCGGCGCCCACGAAGGCCTCCGCCGCCCGGATCGCCGGATTGTCCATCATCTCCAGCCCGGCCGGGATGACGCCGGCGGCGATGATGTCGCCCACGCAGGCGCCGGCCGCCTCCACCGACGGGAAGCCCAGCAGCAGGGCCTGGGCGGTCTGCGGCCGCGGCAGGATGCGGACGGTGACCTCGGTGACGATGCCCAGCAGCCCCTCCGACCCGGTGACCAGGCCCAGCAGGTCGTAGCCGTCGGCGTCCATCGCCTTGCCGCCCAGCCGCACCACCTCGCCGCTCATCAGCACCAGCTCGCAGCCCAGCAGGTTGTTGGTGGTCAGGCCGTACTTCAGGCAGTGCACCCCGCCCGAATTCTCCGCCACATTGCCGCCGATGGTGCAGGCGATCTGGCTGGAAGGATCGGGCGCGTAGTAGAACCCCGCCGCCTCGACCGCCCCGGTGATCGCCAGGTTGGTCACCCCCGGCTGCACCACGGCGCAGCGGTTGGCGTAGTCCACTTCCAGCACCCGGTTGAACTTCGACAGCCCGACCACGATCCCGTCCGCCAGCGGCAGCGCCCCGCCCGACAGCGAGGTGCCGGCCCCGCGCGGCACCACCTTGACCCCGTTGGCTTGGCACCAGGCCAGCACCTGCGACACCTGCTCGGTGGTCTCCGGCAGCACCACGGCGATCGGGCTCTGGCGGTAGGCCGACAGCCCGTCGCTCTCGAACGGCACCAGGTCGGACGGCTCGGCGACCACGCCCTCGCCGGGCACGATCCGCCGCAGCGCGCGCACGATCTCGGCCTTGCGGGCGATCAGCGCGGGGTCTGGCGCAGGCATCTTCATGAAGCGACGGTATGCGTAGTCGCGGCAGCCGTCATCCCAGCCATTGGCCAAGGCGCGGACGCAAAAAAGGGCGGAGGCTTTTGGCCCCCGCCCTCCTGAAACCGAACAGCGGTCGGGTCAGGCCGACGCGGTCACCCTGCGGCGGCGCACGGCGGCGCCGACCGCGGCGAAGCCCAGGAGCATCAGCGCCCACGAGGCCGGCTCCGGCACGAGGCCCACATTGCCCTGGATCACGTCGTTGGCGCAGGTCATCGCCCAGGAGAACGCGAAGTTGTCGCCCAGCAGATGGTTGTCGTTGATGTCGAAGACCACCTTGTTGGCGCCGACCGTCCACGCGCCCGTCGCCACGGGCGCGATGGCGCCGCCGTCGGTGAAGCGCACCGCCTGGAAGTTGCGGAAATAGGGCCCCGTGAACACACCGCCGACGTTCGACTGGACGATCGCGCCGCCGAGCGTGTCGTAGAGCGTTCCAGCCCCGGTGGTGTTGCCGGCGCCCGGATTGAACGGCATCTCGAACGCATAGGCCCAGTCGCCCGGCTGATAGGTGTCCGTATCGTAGTACGGACCGGAGCCTTGCGGGGTCCAGGCATTGACCCCGGGCGTGATGAACAGGTCGCCGTAGCCGGTGCCAAGCGAGGCGCCGGCTTCCGGCGCGCCCGCGTAGTTGGTGTTGATCGTTACGCGCAGGGTGTTGCCGCCCGCGCCGATGCGTTGGAACACCGCCGACTGGATATCGAAGGTGGCCGAGCCGATCACGTCCCCTGAGACCGGCGGCGCGTCGTTGTAGCTGTTCAAGCCGCCGTAGTAGGTGTCGAGAACGGTCACTGCCGCCGCCGAGGCCACGGCCGGCAGCGCCATCAGGCCAGCCAGCGTCACTGCGGCGCCAAGCGCCCTCAAAATCCGCACCATGTCAGCATCCCCCAATGTGATTGCGGGGCGCCCTCCCCCCACACGTCACGATGCTAGCCATTTGTAACGGCCTGGCCGCAACCGCAACACCGTTCGCCTGCAGGGGGAGACCGTGGGTCGACCACTCATCTTAAAGGTTAACGACGGCTTAAGGGTTAAGGATAGCGGGGCCGTTCACCCGTCGTAGAAGAACGCCGGGTGCAGGCCGACGACGCGGCGCTCGCGTTCGCTGCCGCTCTGGGCGCGCGCGATGGCCTCCGGCGAGAGATGGTTGACCTCGGCGGTCGGCAGAATTCTCTGGGCGATGTCGCGTCGGCCGTAGTGGACCTGCAGGAAGAAGCGGCCGTGGTCGCCGTCGCGGGTGGGCATGCGCCGATGCCAGATGTCCGAGACGAACAGGCCGGCATCCCCCGCCTTGACGAGGAGCGGCGTCACGCCCCGTCCCTCGTGCGCCAGATCGTCATCCAGATGGCGGCCGGGCGGCGGCGGGCGGCCTGAGAGGTGGCTGCCGGGGATGACGCCGGTGGGCCCGTCCTCGATGGCGCAGTCTATCAGGTAGATGTGGACGCCCAGGGCGAACACCGGGTGCGGAATGTCCGCCGGCCAGCGGACGCCCTCCGGCAGCGGGACATGCGGCCCGGCGTCGATGTGCCAGTTCTGGCCGCCATGGCTGCCGGGATGGCCGGCCGGATTGCGCCAGGCGGTGTTGGCGATCACGTGGCAGTCCTCGCCCAGCAGGGGCTCGATCACCGACAGGAGGCGAGGATTGGCGACCGCGCGCTGCGCCGCGGGGCTGCGGTTCAGCATCGCGTAGCGGAACATCGCCGCGTCTTCCTGCGGGCGGGGTCCGCGATCGTCCGGCGGGTCGCGCTCGAAGACGCCGGCGATCTCCTGGCACAGCTCGGCCACTGCCGCGGCCTCCAGCAGGCCGCGGACGATCGTGTAGCCCTCGCGCTCGAGTTGCTCGGTCTCAGCGCTGGCGGGTTCGAGGCGAGGCTGCAGATAGGGCATGCCGCGTCGGATCATGGCGGGCTCCGGAAGGCTTTCGACCCAAGGCTAAGCGCTGGCGCGGCGTGGGGCTACGGGGTCGTTTCACCCACGCCGGTCTCAGGCCCTCCACACGTCCCGGCTGGCCACACTCGCCCCGCAGGCGACTGTCCTTGCGCGTCAAGGATTTCAGGAAGAGGGTGCGCATCGGTCAGGCCGGTGACACGGACCCAGGCCCGACCCAGTTGGAATTCAACAGGGGTCCATGGCATGTATTCTCACAAACTCGCCGCGTTTGGCGCGGTCGTTGCACTATTGTGCATCGGGTCTTCGGCTCAGGCTGCGGCCATCGACTTCAGCACCCTGCAGGTAAACGGCTCCGCCACGGCGACGCCAACAGCCCTGCGGCTGACCGACGGGTCGAACCTGGGGGATCCGATGGACCCCAATTCGAACATCGGCGAGGCAGGCAGCGCCTACATCAGTACCGCCTTCAACTCCTACCTGACGTTCACGAGCAGCTTCACCTTCTCGATGACCAACACCGGCTTCAGCCCCTTGGCTGACGGGCTCACCTTCATCATCCAGAACGACCCGAACGGCGCCATGGCCGTGGGCGGCGGCGGCGGCGGGGTCGGCGCGAACGGCCTCGCCAGCAACATCGGCATCGGGTTCCAGAGCTGGGATAACAACCGCGTGTCGTTCTTCCGCAACGGCGGCATCACCGGCGGGCCGATCCACAACTTCAACCTCGGCGACCAGGACGACCTGGTGGACGTGACGGTGGCCTATGACGGCACGAACCTGAGCTATTCGGCCTTCAACCACACGACCGGGCTGACCCTTGCCGACAGCCGGACCTTCCACCTCCGCAGCCTCGGCCCGCAGGTATACTTCGGCTTCACCGGCGGCACGGGCCTGTCCTATTCGATCCAGGACGTGACCAACTGGGACCTCACGGTGGGTCCGGGAACCGGCGCGGTTCCGGAACCGGCGGCGTGGGCCCTGATGCTGCTCGGCTTCGCCGGCATGGGCGGCGCGCTGCGCCGTTCGCGCCGGGTGATCCGCGCGGCGACCTAACGTCAGACGAGGCTCACCGGCCCTCGAAAGCCGGTGAGCGCTTTTCGTTGAAACTGGCCACGCCTTCGCGGCGGTCCTGCGTGGTGAACAGCTGGTTGTAGACGGTGAGCTCCAGGTCCATGGCCTGCTTCAGGTCCAGGTCCTGGCCGCCGTGCACCACCCGCTTTAGCCCGCGCACCGACAGCGGCGCGCGGCTGGCGATCTGGGCAGCCACCACCAGCACCGTATCCATCAGCGCCTCGGCCGGCACGACACCGCTGACGAGACCATACTCCAGCGCTTGCGCGGCGGTGAACGGCGCCGCCGTGGTCAGCAGCTCCAGCGCCCGCCTGGGCCCCACCGCGCGGGTCAGCAGCTGCGTCCCGCCCAGGCCCGGCATGATCCCCAGGCCGGCCTCGGGCAGCCCGAACCGCGCGCCGTCGGCGGCGTAGGTGAAGTCGCAGGCCAGGCTCATCTCGCAACCGCCACCCATGGCCGCGCCATGCACGGCGGCGATGATCGGGACGGGACAGGCCAGCTGGGCGCGGATCATGGCCTCGAACAGCCGATGCTGCTCGGCCCAGGCCTCATCGCTCATCCCGTTGCGTTCCTTGAGGTCCGCGCCGGCCTGGAAGTGGCGGCCCTCGCCGGCCAGGATCACGCAGCGCAGCGCCGGGTCGGCGCGCAGCTGGCTCCAGACGTCCAGCAGCTCGCGGCCCATCTGGGTGGAGAGCGCGTTGGCGACCTCGGGCCGGGCGAAACTGATGACTGTGACGCCGGCCAGTGGCTCGGTCACCTTGATCGTCTCATAGGCCATCGGCAACGCCCCGGGTCAGAAGGATTTGGGCTGGCCCAGCACGTGGGTCGCCACATGGCTGAGGATGAGGTTCGTGGAGATCGGGGCCACCTGGTAGAGCCGGGTCTCGCGGAACTTGCGCTCGATATCGTACTCCTCGGCGAAGCCGAAGCCGCCGTGGGTCTGCAGGCACATGTCGGCGGCGAACCAGCTGGCCTCGGAGGCCACGAGCTTGGCCATGTTGGCCTCGGTGCCGCAGGGCTCGCCCGCCTCGAACATCGCCGAGGCCTTGTCGACCATCAGGCTGGCCGAGGTCATCTGGACGTAGGCGCGGGCCAGTGGGAACTGGACGCCCTGGTTCTCGCCGATCGGCCGGCCGAACACCACGCGGTCCTTGGCGTACTGGCTGGCCCGGTCGATGAAGAACCTGGCGTCGCCGATGCACTCGGCGGCGATCAGGATCCGCTCGGCGTTCATGCCGTCCAGGATGTATTTGAACCCCTGCCCCTCGACGCCGATCAGGTTCTCCGCCGGGACCTCCAGATCCTCGAACAGTAGCTCCGTGGTGGCGTGGTTCAGCATGGTGCGGACCGGCGTGATGGTCAGGCCGGCGCCCACCGCCGTCCGCATATCCACCAGCAGCACGCTCATCCCGTCCGACGGCTTCTTCGCCTGGTCGCGCGGCGTGGTGCGGCAGAGCAGCACCATCAGGTCGGAGTGCTCCGCCCGGCTGATCCACAGCTTGCGGCCGTTGACGAGGTACTTGTCGCCGTCCTTGCGGGCGAAGGTGGTGATCCGCGTGGTGTCGGTGCCGGCGTCCGGCTCGGTGACGCCAAAGGCCTGCAGCCGCAGCTCCCCGGTCGCCACCTTCGGCAGGTAGGCCTCTTTCTGCGTCGCCGTCCCGTGCCGCAACAGGGTGCCCATGGTGTACATCTGGGCGTGGCAGGCGCCGCCGTTGCAGCCCGAGCGGTGGATTTCCTCCAACACCGCCGCGCCGGCCGCCAGCCCCAGGCCCGAGCCGCCATATTCCTCGGGGATCAGCACCGACAGGAACCCGGCCTCGGTCAGGGCGGCGACGAACGCCGTCGGATAGGCCCGCTCCCGATCCAGCGCGCGCCAATAGGCGCCGGGGAACCGCGCGCACAGCCGGCGCACAGCCTCACGAATCTCGGGGAAGGTTTCCTGGCTCACGGCCGCATCTCTGCCACGCGCACCGGCGTAAGCCTAGCATCCACCACCCCTGTCATCCCGGTTTTCGCCACCGGCGAAAGAGCGGGACCCCCGATCAGGCTCGGCGCTCGAATGGCGAGTACCGACGGAGCCCGGTCGCGGGTCCCGGTCTTCGCGTGCCGCGAAACCGGGATGACACAGAGGGGGGTGGGGGTCACCATGCGGAAAACACGTGGAGGCGCAGAATGGCGGAGCTCAGCTATGTGCATGGCGCCAGTACGCAGCCGCTGCTTGGCCTGACCATCGGGGACCTATTCGACCGGACCTGCGCCGAGCATGCCGGCCGGGTGGCGCTGATATCCTGCCACCAGGGCATCCGCTGGACCTATGCCGAGCTGAAGGACCGGGTCGACGCCTTCGCCGCCGGGCTGCTAGCGCTGGGCCTGGAGCCCGGGGACCGGCTCGGCATCTGGGCGCCCAACTGCGCCGAATGGGCGATCACCCAGTTCGCCACCGCCAAGGCCGGGCTGATTCTGGTCAACATCAACCCCGCCTATCGCCTGTCGGAGGCCGACTACGCGATCAACAAGGTCGGCTGCAAAGCCCTGGTGATCGCCGTGCGGCACCGGTCCAGCGAATACCTGGCCATGGTCCGCGAGCTGCGTGAGGCCGGACGGCTGCCGACCGTGGAGGCGGTGATCACCATCGGCGACGACCCGCATCGCGGCTGCCAGAGCTTTCCGCACATCTCCAACACCGCCAAGCGCGCCGACCGCGCTCGCCTGGTGGAGATCGGCCCGACGCTGCAGTTCGACGACCCGGTCAACATCCAGTTCACCAGCGGCACCACCGGCTTCCCGAAGGGCGCCACGCTCAGCCACCACAACATCCTCAACAACGGCTTCTTCGTCGCCGAGGCCATCCGGCTCAAGGCCGGCGAGAAGGTCTGCATCCCGGTGCCGATGTATCACTGCTTCGGCATGGTGATGGGCAACCTGGGTTGCGTCAGCCATGGCGCGACCATGGTCTATCCGTCCGAGGGCTTCGACCCGCTGGCGGTGCTCAAGGCGGTGTCGGACGAGGCCTGCGAGGCGCTCTATGGGGTGCCGACGATGTTCATCGCCATCCTGGCCCATGCCGAGTTCGCCCGCTTCGACCTGACCTCGCTCCGCAGCGGGATCATGGCCGGCTCGCCCTGTCCGGTCGAGGTGATGCGCCAGGTGATCGACCGCATGCACATGCCCGAGGTGACCATCGCCTACGGCATGACCGAGACCTCGCCGGTCAGCTTCCAGTCGGGCGCCGACGACAGCCTAGAGGTCCGGGTCGCCACGGTCGGGCGCATCCAGCCGCACCTGGAGGTGAAGGTGGTCGACGAGGCCGGCCGCATCGTGCCGCGCGGCGCCTCGGGCGAGCTCTGCACCCGCGGCTATTCCGTCATGCTGGGCTACTGGGACGATCCCGAGCGGACTGCCGCGGCGCTGGACCCCGCCGGCTGGATGCACACCGGCGACCTGGGCGTGATCGACGACGCCGGCTGCTGCAACATCGTCGGCCGGATCAAGGACATGGTCATCCGCGGCGGCGAGAACGTCTATCCGCGCGAGATCGAGGAGTTCCTTTACCGGCACCCCGCCATCCAGGACGTGCAGGTGATCGGCGTGCCCGACCCGAAATATGGCGAGGAGCTCTGCGCCTGGATCGTGCTGAAGTCGGGCGCGGGGCTGCAGGCCGAGGCGGTCCGCGACTTCTGCCGCGGCCAGATCGCCCACTATAAGATTCCACGGCACATCCGTTTCGTGGAAGGCTTCCCCACCACCATTACCGGAAAGGTGCAGAAATTCGCCATGCGCGAGACCATGATCGCCGAACTTGACCTCGTCCTGGAAACCACGGCCTAGGCCGCGACATGAGGAAACTCTCCAGCGCGCTCGACGTGTCGGGCGCCGCCTTCGCCGCCAATGCCAAGGTCAACCACGCCCTGGTCGATGAGCTGCGCGAGCGCGCCGGGCAGGCCGCCCTGGGCGGGCCGGAGGGCAGCCGCCAGCGGCATGTTTCGCGCGGCAAGCTGCTGCCGCGTGACCGGGTGATGCGGCTGCTGGACCCCGGCGCGCCGTTCCTGGAGGTCGGGTCGCTCACCGCCAACGGGCTCTACGACGACGAGGCGCCGGCCGCCGTGGTGATCACCGGCATCGGCCGGGTGTCTGGCCGCGAGGTGCTGATCATCGCCAACGACGCCACGGTGAAGGGCGGGGCCTATTTTCCGCTGACCGTGAAGAAGCATCTCCGCGCCCAGGAGATCGCCCTGCAGAACCGCCTACCCTGCGTCTATCTGGTGGACTCAGGCGGCGCGAACCTGCCGCACCAGGCCGAGGTGTTCCCCGACCGCGACCACTTCGGGCGGATCTTCTACAACCAGGCCAGGATGAGCGGGCAGGGCATCGCCCAGATCGCCTGCGTCATGGGCTCCTGCACCGCCGGCGGCGCCTACGTGCCGGCGATGAGCGACGAGACCATAATCGTGCGCGGCCAGGGGACGATCTTCCTGGGCGGTCCGCCGCTGGTGAAGGCCGCCACCGGCGAGATCATCAGCGCCGAGGAGCTGGGCGGGGCCGACACCCACGGCCGCCGCTCAGGCGTGGTCGACCATGTGGCCGAGGACGACGAGCATGCGCTGACCATCGTGCGCCGCATCGTGGCCAACCTGAACACCACCAAGCACGTCGAGCTGACGATGGCCGAGCCCGAGCCGCCGGCCTTCGATCCGCAGGAGCTCTACGGCGTCGTCCCCACCGACGTGCGCGCGCCCTATGATGTGCGCGAGGTGATCGCCCGGGTGGTGGACGGCTCGCGGTTCGACGAGTTCAAGGCGCTCTACGGCGCCACCCTGGTCTGCGGGTTCGCGCGCATCTGGGGCTATCCGGTCGCCATCCTGGCCAACAACGGGGTGCTGTTCTCGGAGAGCGCGCTGAAGGGAGCCCACTTCATCGAGCTGGCCTGCCAGCGGAAGATCCCGCTGGTGTTCCTGCAGAACATCTCCGGCTTCATGGTCGGCGGCAAGTACGAGGCCGGCGGCATCGCCAAGGACGGGGCCAAGCTGGTCGCCGCCGTCGCCTCGGCCGAGGTCCCGAAGTTCACCGTCCTGATCGGCGGCTCGTTCGGGGCCGGCAACTACGGCATGTGCGGCCGCGCCTATTCCCCGCGCTTCCTGTGGACCTGGCCCAACAGCCGCATCAGCGTGATGGGCGGAGAGCAGGCGGCCAGCGTGCTGGCCACCGTACACCGCGACGCCGACAAGTGGACCCCGGCGGAAGAGGAGGCCTTCAAGGCCCCGGTCCGCCAACGCTACGAGGACGAAGGCAACCCCTACTTCGCCACCGCGCGCCTCTGGGACGACGGCATCATCGACCCGGCCCAGACCCGCGATGTCCTGGGCCTCTCCATCTCCGCCGCCCTGAACGCGCCGATTCCGGAGACACGCTTCGGCGTGTTCCGGATGTGAGCGGCGTCATGGGCAGACTCCTGGCGCGTCTGCGCCAACAAGATTCAACCGCAGAAAACGCAGAGGAACGCGGGAGGCGGACGCCCGGGCTTCGCGCCATCCCTTCTGCGTTTTCTGCGGTTCAACAAACAGCGCCTGCGGCGCGGGAGCGGTTGTGATGTTCCGCTCCGTCCTGGTCGCCAATCGTGGAGAGATCGCGCGGCGGGTGTTCGCCACCGCGCGGCGGCTCGGCATCGAGACCGTCGCCGTGTTCTCCGAGGCCGACGCCGAAGCCGCCCATGTGCGCGACGCCGACAAGGCGGTGTCGATCGGCCCGGCCCCGGCGCGCGAGAGCTACCTGGTCCCGGCCAGGATCATCGCCGCCGCCCAGGCCAGCGGCGCGGAGGCGATCCACCCGGGCTATGGCTTCCTCTCGGAAAACGCCGACTTCGCCGAGGCGGTGGCCGCCGCCGGACTGATCTGGATCGGCCCGCCGCCGGCCGCCATCCGCGCCATGGGCCTGAAGGACGCCGCCAAGGCGCTGATGGCCAAGGCCGGCGTGCCGGTGACGCCGGGCTATCTGGGCGAGCGGCAGGACGAGGCGACCGTGGCGGCGGAGGCCGGCCGCATCGGCTTCCCGGTGCTGATCAAGGCCGTGGCCGGGGGCGGCGGCAAGGGCATGCGCCTCGTGGAAAGTCCGGAGGCCTTCGCCGCGGCCCTGGCGTCGTGCCGGCGCGAGGCCGCGGCGTCATTCGGCGACGACCGGGTGCTGCTGGAGACCTATGTCACCCGTCCGCGCCACATCGAGGTGCAGGTGTTCGGCGACAGCCATGGGAACGTCGTCCACCTCTACGAGCGCGACTGCTCCCTGCAGCGCCGCCACCAGAAGGTGATCGAGGAGGCCCCCGCCCCAGGCATGACCAACGAGGCCCGCGCCGCCGTCACATCGGCCGCCGTCAAGGCCGCCCAGGCCGTGGGCTATGTCGGGGCCGGCACAGTGGAGTTCATCGCCGACGCCTCGGCCGGCCTGCGCGGCGACCGCATCTGGTTCATGGAGATGAACACCCGGCTGCAGGTGGAGCATCCCGTGACCGAGATGGTCACGGGTCTTGATTTGGTGGAATGGCAGTTCCGCGTCGCCGCCGGCGAGCCGCTGCCGCTGAGCCAGGACCAGATCGTCCTGACCGGCCACGCGGTCGAGGCGCGGCTCTATGCCGAGACCCCCGCCACGGGCTTCCTGCCCTCGATCGGGCCGCTCACCCACTTCAGCCTGCCGGAGAACGTCCGCGCCGACACCGGCGTCGAGGAGGGCGACGCGATAAGCCCGTTCTACGACCCGATGATCGCCAAGCTGATCGCCCACGCGCCGACCCGCGAGCAGGCGATCGCCGACCTGGCCGAGGCCTGCGCCGAGGTCGAGGTCTGGCCGGTGAAGACCAACGCCGGGTTCCTGGTCCGCTGCCTGGAGACCCCCGACTTCATCGCCGGCGCCGTCGACACCGGCCTGATCGGCCGCGACCTCGACGCGCTGACTGCCGCCGCAGAGCCCTCGCCCGAGGCCCGGGCCACCGCCGGCTGGGCCTTCCGCGAGGCGATCGCCACCGACCTCGACCCGTCGCCGTGGGTGGAGCTGAAGGGCTTCCGACTAAACGCCCCGCCGGCCCGGACCGCCCACCTGTTCCTGGGCGACACCGCCGTCGAGGTCGAACTGGCCGACGAGCCGACGCGGATGATCCATAGGGTCGCCGACGATGAGGTGGTGGTGTTCGAGGGCGGCGAGGCCTTCGTGTTCCGCGACCATCCGCCGAGCGCCGACGGCGATGGCGGCGCGGCCGGCGACGGCTCGATCCGCGCGCCGATGCCGGGCAAGGTCACCCAGCTGTCGGTGGCGGCGGGCGACCAGGTCGCTAAGGGCCAGCCTCTGCTGACCCTGGAGGCCATGAAGATGGAGCATGCCCTGGCCGCGCCGTTCGAAGGGACGGTGGACACCGTGTCGGTCGAGCTGGGCGCCCAGGTCACCGAGGGCGTGGTGCTGGTGAAGCTGACGCCCAGCTAGGGGTTGGCCCCCGCCACCACGCCTGCGTCATGCAGCCTGGCGATCTCGGCGCCGCTCATCCCCAGCACCTGCGCCAGCACCTCGTCGGTGTGCTGGCCCAGCCTGGGCGCCGGGCGGGCGTCGCCGCGCACGTCCTGCGGGATGGTGCCCATCGACCCCGGCGCCGGATAGGTCAGGCCGCTGGGGTGGCGGATGGCCTGAAACACCGGATTGTCCTTGTAGAGGCGCGGGTCGTCCAGCGCCGCCTCCAGCGGCTGGTACGCCCCCCAGGTGACGCCGCCGGCGTCGAAGGCGGGGCCGAGTTCGGCGGCGGTGCGGGCCGCGAAGGCGCGCTCGAACAGCGGGTAGAGCCGGTGGCGATGGGTGAACCGCAGACCCTCGTCGGTGGCGAAGGAGACGCCGAGCTCGGCCTCGACCGCCGCCACTGGTGCGGCGATGCCCAGCGCCTCCAGGGCCTTGCTCCACTGCTTGGGCGTGATCGCCAGCAGCATCAGCTTCTCGCCGTCCCGGGTCGTGAAATCGCGGCCGAAGGCGCCGAAGATGTCGTTGCCCATGCGCGGCCGCTGATGGCCGGCGAACAGGGTCTCGGCGGCGAAGCCCAGGTTGGCCATGGTCGCCGCCCCGATATCGGACAGCGGCGCGCGGATCTCACGTCCGCCCTGCCCGCGCATCCGCGCCAGCAGCGCCGTCACCAGGGCGAAGGCGCACCAGGCGCCGGTCAGCAGGTCCCAGGCCGCCAGGACATGGTTCACCGGCCGCGCGTCGTCGGCGGGCCCGGTCATCAGCGGCAGGCCCAGGGCGGAGTTGATCGTGTAGTCCATGCCCTGCGACCCGTCGGCCCAGCCCATCACCCGCACGCAGATCAGGTCGTCGCGGAGCTTCCTCAGCGCCTCGTAGGACAGGAACCCCTCGACTGGGAAGTTGGTCACGAACAGGCCGCCATTCTCGCCCGGCGCCGCCGCCAGCCGCTGGGCGATCTCGCGCCCTTCCGGCCGTCCCAGGTCGATGGCCACCGACTTCTTGGCCTTGTTCAGCCCCTCCCAGTAGAGGCTCGCCCCGTTCTCCGCCAACGGCCAGCGGCGGAAGTCGGGCCCGCCGCCGATGTTGTCGAACCGGATCACCTCGGCGCCCATCTGCGCCAGATAGAGGCCGCAGGTCGGCGCGGCCACGAAGGCCGACCCCTCCACCACGCGCAGGCCCTTCAGAAGGTCGTACATTCAAGACTCCTTCCCTCCCTTAATGGGGAGGGACAGCTCGCCGCAGGCGAGCAGGGTGGGGAACTGTGGGCCGGAACCGGGCGTGGGAGCTTGATCCAGACTCCCCCACCCTGACCGCTCCGCGGTCTGTCCCTCCCCATTAAGGGAGGGAAAGTCAGGCCGCCAGCTTGCCGACCTCGTCCACGTCTTCGGGCGACAGGGCCCAGGCGGCCGTCGCGGCGTTGGTGTTCACCTGCTCCGGCGTGGTCGCCCCGGCGATCACCGAGCTGACTGCGGCGTGGCCCAGCAGCCAGGCGAAGGCCAGGTCCAGCAGGGTGTGACCGCGCTCGGCGGCCCAGGCCTGCAACGGCTCCACCTTGTCGAAGTTGGCGTCGCTCATCGCCTGGGCGCCGCGGGCGCCCCAGGCGGCCAGGCGGGTGCCCTCGGGCGGCGGCTCGCCGCGCTTGTACTTGCCGCTGAGCAGGCCCGACGCCAGGGGGAAGAACGGCAGGAAGCCCAGGCCGAAATGGTCGCAGGCCGGCAGCACCTCGGCCTCAACGCCACGCTCCAGCAGCGAATACAGGTTCTGGGCGGAGACGAACCGGCTCTGCCCGGCGGCCGTCCAGTCGGCGTCGGCGATCTGCCATCCCGTATAGTTCGAACAGCCGAGGTAGCGGACCTTGCCCTGGGTCACCAGGTCGTCCAGCGCCCGCAGGGTCTCGTCGACCGGGGTGTCGGCGTCCGGCTGGTGGTGCTGGTAGAGGTCGATGTAGTCGGTCTGCAGGCGGCGCAGGCTGTCCTCGACGGCGGTCATGATCCACTTTCGCGACCCGCCGCGCTTCTTCGGATCGCCGCCGATCGCCATGCCGAACTTGGTGGCGAGCACGATCTCGTGGCGACGCTTGCCCAGCACCTGGCCCAGGAATTCCTCGGACTTCGTACCGCCGTAGATGTCGGCGGTGTCGAACAGGGTGATGCCCGCGTCGATGGCCGCGTCGACCACGCCCTGGGTCTGGGCGGCGTCGATCCGCATGCCGAAGTTGTTGCAGCCCAGGCCCACCACGCTGACCTTCAGGCCGGAATTTCCGAGGCGTCTGACCTTCATATCGCGGTGTCCCGTTCGCGTTTTTCGGCGCGAACCTAGCCGCGGAGCGGACCCTCGCGCCAGCCCATAGCCGCGATCTTCACAATCACTACCCGCACGTTCACCAAGCTTGTTGGCGATGTGGCAAGGCCGACGTCGTTAACGTGCCGAGATAACAAGAGAATTGTTGGCCGGGTCAGCTCATGCGCGTCGTCACCATCGTCAGTCTTGCGGCCTCAGCGGTGCTTGGTCTTGGCGCGCTGTTCGTCGCCAAGATCGCCCTGCCGAACGCCTCGGCCGCGAAGGCGGCCGTGGCCCCGCGCCAGATGACGGGCTCGCCGATGGTCGTCGCCTCACGGCCGATCAAGTACGGCGAGAAGCTGGGTCCGGGCATGCTCAGCGTCATCAAGGCGCCCGAAAACGCCATCCCCCAGGGGGCCTTCACCGCCATCGGCCAGCTGCTGGGCGCCGACCACGGCGGCCCGCCCGTGGTGCTGGTCCCGCTCGCCCAGCATGAGGCGGTGCTGACCACCAAGATCTCCGGCCCCGGGTCGCGGCCGACCGTCGCCGCCGAGATCGCCGACGGGATGCGCGCCTATGCCTTCAAGGTCACGGACGCCACCGGGGTCGGCGGCCACGCCCTGCCCGGCGACCGCGTCGACGTGGTGCTGCTGCGCGACCTGACGCCCCAAGGGCCCGAGCGCAGCTACATCTCCTACATCGTGGTCCAGAACGCCCGCGTGCTCGGCATCGACCTGAACGCCGACCCCACCTCCGAGAAGCCCGCCAGCCCCAACACCGCCACCGTCGAGGTCTCGGTGGAGGACTCCCAGAAGCTGTCGGTGGCCTCCACCCTCGGCACCCTGTCGCTGGCGCTGCGCAAGTCCGGCGCCGCCGAGATCGGCGCCGCCCCGCCGATGCGCACCGCCGATTTCCTGGGCGGCGGCGTCCGTGCCCCCGGCCCGATCCGCGCCGTGGTGCGGGGCGGCCCGGCGCGGACCTACTCCGCCATCCTCATCGTCGAGGGCGCCTCGGCCAAGCACGGCAGCGCCCGCCAGGCGGCCGCGCCGCTCATCGCCGCGCCGAAGATCAACGCCGCGGCCGGCGCCGCCTCCACCCTGCCCGCCGCGGCCGGCGTCGCTGCGATCGGCTGACCCCATGCGCATCCTGTCCACGATGTCCCGCACGGCGCTGAGCGCGCTGCTCGTCCTTGGCATGGCCGCCGCCCTGACGGCGCCCGCGGCCCCTGCCCGCGCCCAGACCATGACCAGCGAGCCGGTGGTCCGCCGGGTGATCCATGTGCCGCGCGACAAGTCGCTGTCGTTCCGCCTGCCGGGCCCGGCCGGCAAGATCGTCATTGCCCAGCCGGAGATCGCCAAGGTCACCGCCACCTCGGACTCCAGCTTCTATGTCCAGGGGATGGAGTTCGGCTCCACCAACATGCTGGTCTACGGAAAGGGCGGCCAGCTCTCCGAAGTGATCGACGTCCGCGTCGGCTTCGACAGCGACGGCCTGCAGCAGGACCTCACCGCGGCCTATCCCACCGAGCCGGTGCAGGTGAAGAACCTGGGCGAGGTGCTGATGCTGAGCGGCGACGTCTCCAACACCGGCGTGCAGGCCGGCATGGAGAAGATCGCCAACAAATATGCGCCGGACGGGGTGATCTCGCGCCTGACCGTGCGCAATTCCCAACAGGTGATCCTGGAGGTCCGCATCGTCGAGGCCAGCCGCAATGCGCTGCAGGACATCGGCTTCAACTTCAACGTCTTCAACCGGTCGCTGTCCCTGGCCAGTGGCTCGGGCCTGATCGGCCTTGCCCCGCCCAACAGCCTGCTGAGCACCCACGGCGGCTCGGGCAACACCACCATCGACACCGCCCTGGGCGCGCTGGAGACCCGCGGCATGATCCGCACCCTGGCGCGGCCGAACCTGGTGGCGATCTCGGGCGAGAAGGCCAGTTTCCTGGCCGGCGGCGAGTTCCCGTTCCCGGTGCCGCAGGACCGCAACACCATCGCCATCCAGTTCCGCCCCTATGGCGTGAAGCTGAACTTCACGCCCACCGTGCAGGACAACGGCTGGATCCGCCTGGCCGTCGAGCCCGAGGTCAGCCAGCTCGACCCGAACAACTCGCTGACCGTGCTTGGCGTCACCGTGCCGGCGCTGATCGTGCGCCGCGCGTCCACGACCCTGGAGCTGAAGCCCGGCGACACCTTCGCCATGGCGGGCCTGTTCCAGCGCGGCTTCCAGACCGACGCCGACCAGACGCCCTGGGCCGGCGACCTGCCGGTGCTGGGGGCCCTGTTCCGCTCCGCTCGCTGGAAGCGCTCGGAGAGCGAGTTGCTGATCATCGTCACGCCACGGCTGGCCACCGCCGCCGACCGCGACACGCCCAAGCTCGACGCCATCCCCGGCAAGGAGCCGAGCACCAAGGACTTCCTTCTGTTCGGCAAGGCGCTCGACAAGAACATCAAGCCCGGCGACCCCATTCCGGCGTCGAAGAGGTAGTCAGTATGTCGCGTACCAAGCCGGCGTCGCCGCCTGTCTCCTTGAAGGGATGCCGCGTCCTGGCCCTGGGCTCGGCCCTGGGCGCGCTCGGCGAAGGCCCCCTGTTGGGCGTGGCGATGGAGATGGGGGCGGTCGCGCAGGTGGAGCAGCTGGTCCCGGGCGCCTGCGACCTGGTCATCGTCGACGCCGACGCCCTGGAGGCGGCCGCCGTGGCCGCCGCAGTCAAGGCGCTGGCGGCGCTCAATCCCGCGCCGCCGCTGCTGGTGCTGGGGGCTAATCTCACGCCTGGCCTGGTGCGCAATGTGCTGCGGCTGGAGGCCGCCGACATCCTCGAGGCGCCGTTCGCGCCGGAGCAGCTGGTGGCCGCCGTCCAGGCCCTGCTGGCCGAGGCGCTGCCGGCGACCGCGCAGGAGGCCGCAGGCGCGTCGCGCTGCTGGGCCGTCACCGGCGCGGTCGGCGGCGCGGGCGCCACGACCATCACCATCGAGATCGCCCATGCCCTGGCCTCGGCCTCCGGCAAGGACCACAGCGTCTGCCTGGTGGACCTGAACCTGGCCGATGGCGCGGCGGCCGCCTACCTCGGCGCCACGCCCACCCTGAGGCTGGCCGACTTCGGGGCCGCCGCCGACCGCATCGACGCGGCCATGCTGCAGGCCTTCGTGACCCCGGTGTCCAAGGGCCTCGACCTGATGGCCGGCGTCCGCGATCCGAGCGCCTTCGACGCCGTCGGGCGCGACGCGGTGCTGCGCCTGCTGGAGGTGACCTGCGAGTGCTACGACTGGGTGATCCTGGACGTGCCGCGCCACCGCCGGCCGTGGACCCTGGAGGTGCTGGCCGGCTGCGACGAGGTGGTGGTGATCTCCGAGCTCACCGTCCCGGCTCTGCTGGCCGCCCGCGCCTATTCCGACGAGATCGAGCAGGGCCTGGGCACCGGCCTGCGCCCGCGCATCGTGCTGAACCGGCTGGCGGCCCGCATGTTCGGCCCCGCGCCGTCCATGGTCGAGGCCGAGAAGGCGCTGCAGCGCAAGGCCGAGGCCGGGATCAGCTCCGACTGGGAGGCCGCCGCGGCGTCAGCGAACCTGGGCGGCCCGATCGCCCAGCACCGGCCGAAGTCGAAGATCGTCAAGGACGTCCAGCTGCTGGTCGAGCGCCTGGCGTCGCAGCCGCCGCGGCGCGAAGCCTCGCCGAAGGCCGCCTGATGGACCCGCTGCGCCAAGGCCTCGCAGGTCGCGTCGCCAATCCTGCGAAGCTCACGAAGGGCGCGGAGTAGGATGGCCCGCTTCAGCCTCTCCCGCTCGGCGACGCCAGCCCCGCAGGCGCCGGCCCCGGCCCCCGCCGTCGTCTCGACGCCGGCCGCGCGGGTCGAGACCAAGTCCAAGCCCGGACCGGCCCGGGACGCCAGCCTCGACCTGCGCCTGCGCCTGCACACCCGGCTGATCGACGAGCTGGACCTGGCCAAGCTGGACAAGCTGGACGAGACGGAACTTCGCCGCCAGGTCCTGCAGCAGGTCACCGAGTTCGCCCGTGACGAGCGCATGGCGCTCAACACCAAAGAGCTGGAGGCGCTGGGCGCCTCGATCTACGACGAGATGGTCGGGCTGGGGCCGATCGAGCCCCTGCTGAAGGATGACTCGATCAACGATATCCTGATCAACGGCCCCTTCCAGGTCTATATCGAGCGGCGCGGCGAGCTGGAGCTCACCGCCATCCGCTTCCGCGATAACGACCACCTGCTGCGGATCGTCAATCGCATCGTCGCCGGCGTCGGCCGCCGGATCGACGAGAGCCAGCCCATGGTCGACGCCCGCCTGCAGGACGGCAGCCGGGTCAACGCCGCCATTCCGCCGATCGCCATCGACGGCTGCTCGGTCTCGATCCGCAAATTCTCCAAGAAGCCGCTGACGCTGGAAAAGCTGGTCGAGTTCGGCGCCATGCCCCAGGCGATGTCGGACTTCCTGTTTGGCGCCGTCAGGAGCCGGGTCTCCACCGTGATCTCCGGCGGCACCGGCTCGGGCAAGACCACCCTGCTCAACGCCCTGTCCGCGGCGATCCCGCCCGGCGAGCGCCTGATCACCATCGAGGACGCCGCCGAGCTGCAATTGCAGCAGCCGCACGTCGTGCGCCTGGAAACCCGGCCGCCGAACATCGAGGGCAAGGGCGAGATCCGTCAGCGCGAGCTGGTCAAGAATGCGCTGCGGATGCGTCCCGACCGGGTGATTCTGGGCGAGGTCCGCTCCGAAGAAGCCTTCGACATGCTGCAGGCCATGAACACCGGCCACGAAGGCTCGATGGCCACCATACACTCCAACAACCCGCGCGAGGCCATCAGCCGCCTGGAACAGATGGTCGCCATGGGCGGCCTGCAGATCGGCGCCGACGCCGTGCGCGGCCAGATCGCCGCCGCCGTCGGCCTCGTCGTGCAGGTCATGCGTCTCTCGGACGGGAAACGGAAGGTGACCCACGTCACCGAGATCACCGGCATGGAGGGCAATGTCGTGCAGATGCAGGACATCTTCCTGTTCAACCGCACCCACACCGGGCCCGATGGCGAGGTGTTCGGCGAGTTCCGCGCCACCGGCCTGCGGCCCCGCTGCCTGGACGAGATGATCCGCCGGGGCATCCCCTACGACACCGCCAACTTCGACCCCTCGAGAGCGCTCTGATGTACGGCCTCGCCATCGACGCCAAGCTGATCGTGATGATCCTGATCGGGGCCGCGGTGTTCGCGGCCGCCCAGGGACTGAGCGGCCTGCTGTCGGTCGCCACGACGAAGAAGAAGGTCAACCGCCGCCTGACGGTGGCCAACAAGGTCGAGGGCATCTCGGCCCTGGTGGTGGAGCTGCGCAAGCAGCGCGGGCTTTCCGCGTCCGGCGGGCGGGCGCGGCGGCTGCGCTGGCTCTCCGACCTGATCATCGCCTCCGGCCTGCCCTACGACCAGAAGAAGTGGCTGTTCTACGTGGCCGCGGCGGCGGCCCTGGGCAGCGCCGGCGGGGGCATCCTCAGCCACATGCCGCTGGGCTTCGTCGGCGGCGCGGTGTTCGGCGGCATTCTGCTGCCCCTGGGCGTGCTGAAGTTCAAGGCCGGCCGGCGATCCGCCGCGCTGGGCCAGCAGCTGCCGCAGGCCCTGGAGGTGATCGTCCGCTCGCTGGAGGCCGGCCACCCGGTGCCCGGCGCCGTGGCCCTGGTGGGCCGCGAGATGGCCGATCCGGTCGGCACCGAGTTCGGCATGGCCGCCGACGAGATCGCCTATGGCGCCACCCTGGAACAGGCCGTCGAGCGGATGGCCGAGCGCTGCCGCCACCCCGACCTGGACCTGTTCGCGGCCACCGTGCGCCTGCAGGAGAAGACCGGCGGCAATCTCACCGGCCTGCTGAAGCTCAACGCCTCGACCATCCGCGAGCGGCACAAGATGCGGCTGAAGATCAAGGCGGCGTCGTCCGAAGGCCGCGCCTCGGCGATGATCCTGACCTCCGCGCCCTTCCTGGCCGTGACCATGATCGTGGTGATCTCGCCGCACTTCTACGGCGACGTGATCAACGAGCCGCTGGTCAAGTACGGCCTGGCCGGCATGGGGTTCTGGATCTTCCTCGGTAACCTGATCATGCGCCGCATGATCGACATGAGGCTGTAGGATGGGCGCGCTCTCCCTCGAAACCGTGATCTACATCGCCGGCCTGGTGCTCACCGTGGGCGCGCTGGGCGGGCTGAGCTGGATGGGGGTGATGGAGCTGCGGGTCCGCACCCTGCGCCGCAGCCGCCTGGCCGGCGTGGCCACCGGGGGCGGGCGAACGGCCGACAAGTCCGGCGGCGGGCTCTCCGGCCAGATGCTCTCCACCGTGCGCCGCCTGGGACAGCAGAGCGCGGTGCGCGATCCGGCCAAGGTCTCCCAGTTGCGCTCGCGCCTGATGCAGGCCGGCTTCTACGCCCGCGAGGCGCCGGTGATCTTCCTGGGCGTCAAGGCCGTGGCCCTGGCGGTCGCCACTGTCGGCGTGATCCTGACCCTGCCGGCGATGATCAGCCACAAGGGCGGCAACATGGTCGCCCTGGGCGTCGCGGTAGGCGTGTCCCTGGTCGCCCTCTACGGCCCCGACGTCGTGCTGAAGCGCCGCAAGAGCTTCCGCGAGCGGGAATATTCCGACGGCTTCCCCGACCTGCTCGACCTGCTGGTCGCCTCGGTGGAGGCCGGCCTGTCGCTGGACGCCGCCGTGACCCGGGTCACCGAGGAACTGGAGCGCCGCTACCCCAACCTGACCGTCCACCTGCGCTTCCTGGTGCTGGAACTGCGCGCCGGCCGGGCCCGCAAGGACGCCTGGTCCGCCTTCGCCGACCGCCTGGGCATCGACGACGCCCGCGCGCTCGCCACCATGCTGCGCCAGGCCGAGGAGATGGGCACCAGCCTGGGCGAGACCCTGTCGGTGTTCTCCGCCGACATGCGGTCAAAGCGGATGCTGCGGGCGGAGGAGAAGGCCCTGGGCCTGTCGGCCAAGCTGACGGTGCCGCTGATCCTGTTCATCTTCCCGGCCCTGCTGGGCGCGCTGATGCTCCCGGCCGCGGCCCGCCTGGTCCGTGTCTTCGGCCACGGCACGCCCCATTAGCAGGCTGGCGTCCGGCGTCACGACGGTTCGGCGCAGTCCGTAGGCACGACACTACTTGCGTTGGGCCGAAGCCGCTGTTTGGCGCAAGCGGTTGACGGTTTAGTGTCGCCGCAAAGATCGAAACAAGGAACGCCGCCGATGTCCGCCGCCGCCCTGCGCCCCGAGACCCTGCTCGTCCACGCGGGCTGGCGCGCCGACCCAAGCACAGGCGCGGTGGCGGTGCCGATCTACCAGACCACCTCGTACCAGTTCCGGGACACCGAGCATGCGTCCGCGCTGTTCGCCCTGGCCGAGCTGGGCAACATCTACACCCGGATCATGAACCCCACGACGGATGTGCTGGAGAAGCGGATCGCCGCGATCGAGGGCGGGGTCGGCGCGCTTGCGGTGGCGTCCGGACAGGCGGCGTCGGCCTTCGCGGTGCAGAACCTGGCGCGCGCCGGCGACAACATCGTCAGCTCGACCGACCTCTACGGCGGCACCTGGAACCTGTTCGCCAATACCCTGAAGGACCAGGGTATCGAGGTTCGGTTCGTGGACCCGACCGACCCGGAGGCCTTCCGCAGGGCCACCGACCACCGCACCCGAGCCTACTACGCCGAAACCCTGCCCAACCCGAAGCTGGAGGTGTTCCCCATCGCCCCCGTGGCGACTATCGGCCGTGAACTGGGCATTCCGCTGATCATGGACAATACCGCCGCACCGCTGCTGTGCCGGCCATTCGATCATGGCGCCGCCATCGTCGTCTACTCGGCCACCAAGTACCTCGGCGGCCACGGCACCTCGATCGGCGGCCTGATCGTCGACGGCGGCGACTTCGACTGGGAGGCGCACGCCGAGCGCCAGCCCCTGCTGAACACGCCCGATGCCTCCTATCACGGTGCGGTCTGGACCCAGGCGGTGAAGCCGCTGGGGCCGATCGCCTATATCCTGCGCGCGCGGGTGATCCTGCTGCGCGACCTGGGCGCGGCGCTTTCGCCGTTCAACGCCTTCCAGATTCTCCAGGGGATGGAAACGCTGGCGCTGCGGATGGAGCGACACTGCGCCAACGCCTCGGCCGTGGCGAAGCGCCTGGCGGGCCGCGCCGGCGTCACCCGGGTCATCCATCCGTCCCAGCAGTCCGGAGAGACCAAGGCGCGCGCCGACCGCTACCTGGCCGGCGGCCACGGCGGGCTGGTGGGTTTCGAGCTCGCCGGCGGGATCGAGGCCGGACGGCGGTTCATCAACGCCCTGCAGCTGTTCTACCACGTGGCCAATATCGGCGACGCCCGCAGCCTGGCCATCCACCCGGGCTCGACCACGCACTCCCAGCTCACCCCGCAGGAGCAGGCCGCCACCGGCGTCACGCCCGGCTATGTGCGTCTGTCGATCGGCATCGAGCATGTCGACGACATCATCGCCGACCTGGAGCAGGCCCTGACCGCGGCCGGGGCCTGACCCTGGCCACGCGCCGCTACAGCCCCAGCGGCCGGTACGGCCCCAGGATCAGCTGCTCGAACACGCCGACGCCGACCTGGTCGTCCTCGCCCGGGGTGGACAGGGTGACCTTGCTGATCGCCTGGATGTGCAGGTTGCCCAGGTCGGCGGGGTCGAAATTGGCGCTGTCGATGTCCTCGCGGGCCACGGCCAGTTCGCCCCTCAGCCCGCCGTGCCGCCAATCGCCGCCATAGCCGATGCCGCGCATCAGGAAGGTGGGGCCGGGCTCGATCTTCACCGTCGCCGCGCCCTGGTTCAACGGGATGGTCAGTACCGCCGACTTCGCATGCCGCGTGCCCGGGATCAGCTCCACCTCCATGCTGGGCGCGTCGCAGTGGAAGCCGCCCTCGGGCCCGGCGCCATCGGGAAGGATCACCGCGCGGGTGTTCCAGGGCTTGCCATCGGGATCGGCGTTGACGTGGAAATAGACGCTGCGGTCGGTGAAATTCAGCGGCGCCCACTGCCAGAAGAAGCCGGCGATCCCGCCGCCCGGCGTCGGTTGCGGATCGGGGGCGCCGACCGGCCGGATGCCCCATGACCGGTCGCGCGTGCCGACCCAGCCCTTCACCTCGATCCGCTCGCCGTCGACCTCCAGCCAGCCCGAGACCCGGACGTTCTGGGTCAGGCGGGTGTAGTCCATGAACAGCCGCGGCCCGTTGCGGCGGACGAACCGCGGCTCCTCGATCGGAAAGGCGCGACCCTCAAAGGTCAGCTCGCCGGCGATCCCCTCGGTCTTCGCCACGGTCACCTTCAGCTTCTGCAGCGGTTCCAGCACCTCGATGCCGATCGGCCCCACGCTCAGGTCCATCCGCTCCAGCCCCAGGATCCGCGAGGCGTGCAGGCAGCGCTCCTTGCCGTCCTTGACGATGGCGATGTGGGCGTCGGCCACGTTCAGCGCCGGGTAGACCCCATAGGCGACGGCCGCGAAGGCCGAGCCGTCCGGCGCATAGGCGTTGAAGAAATAGCGGTCGTAGAAATTCCGGTCCGACCCTGAGTAGGCGATCGGCTCCGGCGTCTGGTGGATCGGGAAATCGTCGCCCTTGGTGAGCATGCCGGCATCACTCCCTCTGGTTGTGGCGCGTTCCTGCTTGCGGAGCGTCACGTTGGGGGTATCAAGTCGCACGATAGGAACAATTGGAGGGGCCCGTCTTGTATGACCTTGCGTCAGCCGGGCGGCGAATTGGCCAATGAGCGTGATGACCGCCGCTGACCACCGCATACCGCAGGCGCACGCCGACAATTTGGCGACCCCCGCGGCCTACGCCGACGGACGAATTCACGACACCTATCGCTGGCTGCGCGCCAACGAACCGCTCGGGATCGCCAAGATCGCGGGTATCGATCCCTTCTGGGTCGCGACGAAGCACGCCGACATCCTGGAGATCAGCCGCCAGAACGACCTGTTCCACAACGGCGACCGCTCGCCGACCCTGACCAGCCAGGCGGTGGACCAGCATGTCCGCGCGATGATGGGCGGCAGCCCGCACCTCCTGCGCACCCTGATCCACATGGACGCCCCCGATCATCATAAATATCGGGCGCTGACCCAGGCGTGGTTCATGCCGCAGAACGTGAAGACACTGGAGGACCGGATCCGGGTGATCGCACGGGCCTCGGTGGACAGGATGGCGGCGTCGGGAGGGACCTGCGACTTCGTCAACGAGGTGGCGCTGCACTTTCCGCTGCATGTGATCATGACCATCCTTGGGGTGCCGGAGAGCGACGAGCCGCGGATGCTGAAGCTCACGCAGGAGCTGTTCGGGGCATCCGATCCGGAACTGAGCCGCGAGGGGGCGCCGCGCACGGTCGCCGAGGCGACGGCGCAAAACATCGACTTCAGCGTGATCGCCGACTTCTCGAACTATTTCCGGGCGTTGTCGGAGGCGCGGCGGGCGAACCCGACGGACGACCTGGCCTCGGTGATCGCCAACAGCCTGATCGACGGCCAGCCGATCTCCGACCTGGAGGCGATGAGCTATTACATCATCGTCGCCACCGCCGGGCACGACACCACCTCCTCGTCCACCGCCGGCGCCATGTGGGCGCTGGCCGACCGGCCGGCGGAGTTCCGCAAGCTGCAGGCCGACCTGTCGCTGATCCCGGGGCTGGTGGACGAATCGATCCGCTGGACCACCCCGGTGAAGACCTTCATGCGCACGGTCACGGCCGACACCGAATTCGCCGGCCGGTCGATGAAGCAGAACGACTGGCTGATGCTCTGCTACGCCTCGGGCAACCGCGACGAGACGGTGTTCGAGGCGCCCGATGAATTCCGGGTCGACCGCAAGCCCAACAAGCACCTGGCCTTCGGCTACGGCGCGCACCTGTGCCTGGGCCAGCACCTGGCCAAGATGGAAATGCGCATCCTGTGGGAGGAACTGATCCCGCGGCTGAAGTCCGTGGAGCTGGGCGGGACGCCGGCGATGAGCGAAGGGGTCTTCGTCAACGGGCCCAAGCGCCTGCCGATCCGTTTCGAGATGGCCTGAGCCGCCCGTGAGTCACCCGCTCGAGCCCAGACTTGCAGCCTATATCGCCGCCCGGATGCCGGAGGCCGACGTGGCCGTCTCGCGCCTCGAGCGCATCTCCGGCGGCGCCAGCCGCGAGACCTATCGCTTCGAACTGGCCTGGACCGAGGGCGCCGCGGCCCACGTGCGCAAGCTGATCCTGCGCCGCGACCCGCCGGCCAGCCTGATCGACACCGAACGGCGGGTGGAGTTCGAGGCCTACCGCGCCTTCCGCAACTCCGACGTCCCGGTGCCGGAGATGCTGTGGCTGGAGGAGGGCTGCCAGGCGCTGGACCACCCCTTCTTCATCGCCGAGGAGATCACCGGCTTCAACGCCTCGCCGCAGATGCTGTTCTCCGGCCCGTTCGACGACGCCCTCGCCCGACTGGCCGAGCGCAAATGGACCATCCTGGGCGCCATCGCCAAGGCCGATCCAAAGGCGCGGCTGACCCGGGTGATGCCCACCCCGGCGCTGGACGCCTGCTGGCGCCGCGAGCTGGATCACTGGGAAGGGTTGATCGACAAGGACGCCACCGAGCCGCTGCCAATCGCCCGGGCCGCGATCCGCTGGCTGCGCGCCAACCCGCCGCCGCCGGCCCAGAAGCTCAGCATCGTCCACGGCGACTACCGGACCGGCAACTTCCTCTATGACGCCAAGGGCGACATCCACGGGGTCCTGGACTGGGAGATGGCCCACCTGGGCGACCCGCTGGAGGACCTGGGCTGGAGCCTGCAGCCAGTCTGGACGTTCGGCCGCACGGGCCTAGCCGGCGGTCTCTGCAGCCAGGCGCAGGCGATCGCCATCTGGGAGCATGCCTCGGGGCTGACCGCCGACCCGGCCGCGCTGCACTGGTGGATCCTGTTCAACTGCGTGAAGGGCCAGGGCATCTGGGTGGGCTCGGCCGCGGCCTTCACCAGCGGCGGCAACAAGGCGCCGATCATGGTCTATCCCGCCTGGTGGCTGATCAACGCCCAGGACCGGGCGATGCTGCAGGTGATGGGCCGCCTATGACGCCGCAGGTCCCCTCTGTCCTGATGGAGCTCGCGGGCCTGCTGGTCCGCAACGCCCAGCCCGATGTGGCCCCGGCCGAGCGCACCAACGACCTGGGCCTGGCCGCCATGCTGCTGCTGGTGGCCGGCGAGATCTGGGACCGCCAGGCCCATGTCCTGGTCGATGAGAACCGCGCGATCCGCGCCCTGCTGGACGAGGCCGGCGAGGACAAGGACCTGCGCCTCTCCGTCCTGCAGGTGGAGAACAACCGCCTGCGAGCTGGCCTGATCCACGCCCAGGCGGCGGCCGAGACGGCCGGCGACGTCCCGCGCCAGGCCGCCATCTGGGCCGAACTCGTGGCCTCCACCGAACGCCGGAGGCTGTCGACCGCGCCGGTGTGAGAACGCCCTTGTTTTCCCGCGAAACGGGGGAGGAAATCGCCCCCGCGTTAATCGGAGCGTAGCCGCGCCCGGCGCACACTGTCCGCCACACACCTGGTGGGATTTCAACATGGCTGCGACCAAGCGGAAGGTCGAAGAGGACCCTGTCGTCGAGAAGCTGCTGGACGGCACATACGACCGGCAACTGGCCGAGTTCGAGGCTAACATGACGGCGGCGGCGGCGGAACTGCGCCGCGCGCACGCGGCGATGCGGGCCGAGAACACCCTGCGCTCCTAGACCACCGGCGTCAGCCAGGTGCGCTCCTCGCTGAGGATGAACCGCTCCGCCTGGGCCAGCGCGAAGTTGGCGCGACCGGCGGGGTCGGTCTTCAGGCGTGCGCGATAGGCTTCGTAGGCCGCCAGGCTCGGAAACGAGATCAGCGCCAGGGCGATGTTGTCGGTCCCTTCGTGCGGCAGGAAATAGCCGATCAGGTCGCCTCCGCAGCCCGGGATGATACTCAGCCAGTTTCGCGCATAGGCCTCGAAGGCGTCGCGCTGGAACGGGTCGATGACATAACGGATGCAGCAGGTGACGGTCATGGGAGGCTCCGGGTCCGGGCGCTCGTTCTAGCGGCGGGGCGGCCGGCACGTTTCGCTCGCGGCCGAAGCGTCGTCGCGCTCCAGTCGCTAGAGCCTATCTGGTTCAAGTGGACTCACTTGAACCAGATAAAAAGGCTCTAACTCTTTGAATTGGAGCGCGTCGGGCGGCGAAACCGGGATCCACTTTCGCCTGACGCGCTCTAGGGTGGGGGCCATGAAGCTAGGCCCCGACATCACCCGCATCGCCGCCCTGCTGGGCGACCCGGCCCGCGCCAACATCCTCTCGGCGCTGATGGGCGGCCAGGCGCTGACCGCCGGCGAACTGGCCCGCGAGGCCGGGGTGACGCCGCAGACCGGCAGCGCCCACCTGGCCCGGCTGGAGCAGGGCGAGCTCATCACCCGGCGCATCCAGGGCCGCCACAACTATTTCGCCCTGGCCAGCCACGACGTCGCCGAGGCCCTGGAGCAGCTGGCCCTGCTGGCCGAGCGCACCGGTCATATGCGCACCCGGACGGGACCCAGGGACCCCGCCATGCGCCGCGCCCGGGTCTGCTACGACCACCTGGCGGGCGACGCCGGGGTGGCGATGCTGGACGCCCTGATCGCCGCCGGCCGCATCGCCGACGAGGCCGGCTCCCTGGTGCTGACCCCCGCCGGCCACGCCTTCGCCCGCGCGTTCGGTGTCGCCGTCGAGGCCCGTGGCCGGCGGCCGCTGTGCAAGGCCTGCCTGGACTGGAGCGTGCGCCGCAGCCACCTGGCCGGCGTCTTCGGGGTCGGCCTGCTGGAGAGGATCTACGACCTGGGCTGGGCGCGACGGATGGAGGGCACGCGGCTGGTGGCCTTCAGCGCGCCGGGGCTGCACGCCTTCGAGCGCACGTTCCAGCCGCTGCGCGCGGCGACCGCGGGATAGTCGAGCCGCCAGCGGCCGGCCGGCCGTGTTGGCCATCGCCTCAGGCCGGACGCGTCCGGCGCACCGCCTCAGTCCACGGCCTCGCTGACGTGGGCGGTCTTGTAGTGGCCGGCGATGTCCTCGTGTTCGGCGATCCGCACGGCGCGCGCGACGTTGAGGCGGGTGAAGACGTGGGTGGCGCCGCGGCGGGTGGCCTTGGTCCATTCGCCGCGGGCCTTAGAGAGGTCGTTGGTCTGGCCCACGGTCAGGACCTTGAAGCCCTCGGGCTCCTCGCGGACGTAGACGTAGTTGCCGGCCACGGGCAGGTGGGCGGCGCCCTCGGCCCAGATCCGGAAGCGATAGCGGGCGCGCGAGGCGCCCTGAAAATCGATGAAGTCTTTCATGTCCATTCCAAGCGCTTAAGTCATAGGCGTAGCAGGCCGCGCCGGCCGGTCGAGAGGGCGGATGCGAGTCCTGGATCAAATCCGCGTTTTGGGGCTTCCTGTCGCATGTCCGACCGGCTGAATCGCTTCCTGACCCATACCACCGTGATCTCGCGGAAGGCGGCGCTGGGGCGGGTGGTGAACGTGACCCGCGAAACCTGGCGGCTGAGCGACGATCCGCAGGCGGTGCGCCCGGAGGTGCTGAGCCTGGTGATCGGGCTGACGGCGTCGGAAGCGGCCGACCTGGCGCGCGAGGCGGCGGAGGCCATGCCGCGGCACGGCTTCCACAAGCCCTCGTCCTCGTGGTGGGGGGCGGACGAGACGCAGTTCCACCGGTTTGTCGTCCACACAGGGCCGCGCCACAAACGCACAGGGCTGCTGATCGCCTCTGGCCTGCTGGGACTGGCCGTGGCCGCGCTGGTGCGGCGGCAGGGTCGTGGTCGCGCGAAGGACAAACGTTAAGTCGCCGCCTGGATGCCCAGGGCGCGCAGGGTGCGCTTGTCGAAGCCGCCGGGGAAGAACTTCACCAGGGTCAGCATGAAGACGGTGTTGTCGTCGGTGGCGTGGGCGAAGAGGGTCAGGCTGGAGCGCAGCTTGCGGTCGTCGGGCCGCCCGAAGATCTGGAAGGCGGTGCGGTCCTGCAGCCCGTTCAGGATGGTGAGGCAGGTGCGCAGGCGCGGCCCCAGCACCGGGTGGGCCACGTAGGCGGCGGCCTCGGCCAGGCTGGCGATGGCGTAGGTTTTGGACATCTCGCTCTCGCCCAGGCCCTGGAACTGCGGAAAGACGAACCACATCCAGTGGGATTGCTTGAGGCCGGCGCGCAGTTCGGTGAGCGCGCGATCATAGACGCTCTCGGCGCCGACGCCGGCGTCCTGGGCCCTGATGAACCGCTCCAGATCATGGCTTTCGATCATCGGCGCATCACTACAGGTGACAAGCGCCGCGGTCTCGTCTTTGCTGCGCCGCCCGCCACTAGCGGACTAGAACAGACCGATTTTTCTAAGGGATGGATTTTCGAATGCCGCCACGCATGTTGCCTGAACCCACGCCAGAGACCCGCCATTTCTGGGACGGCTGCAAGGCGGGCGAGCTTCGCCTCCAACGCTGCACCGCCTGCCACGAGAGCTATTTCCCGCCGCGGGCCTTCTGCCCGAAGTGCGCCAGCCGCGACGTCGAGGTCTATCCGGCCAGCGGCAAGGGGGTGCTGTGGTCCTACGTCATCAACATGCGCCCGCGCCCGGACATGGGGACCGAGCCCTACGCTATCGCGGTGGTGAAGCTGGCCGAGGGCCCGCAGATGATGACCAACATCGTCGACTGCCCGCAGACGCCGGAGGTGCTGCAGCTGGACATGCCGCTGCAGGTCTCGTTCGCCAGGCAGACCGACGACATCACCCTGCCCCTGTTCGCGCCGGTGAAGGGTTAGTCGCTTGAAGCAGAAATCCGTAGGCGTCGTCGGCGCCGCCGAGACCACCAAGATGGGCAAGATCCCGGACGTGTCGGTGATCGGCCTGCACGCCGACGCCGCGCTCAACGCCCTGGCCGACGCCGGGCTGAAGCCGAGCGACATCGATGGCGTCGCCTGCGCCGGGATCAGCCCGGTGGAGCTGGCCCACTACATGGGCATCACGCCGACCTACGCGGACGGAACGTCGGTGGGCGGCTGCTCGTTCATGCTGCACGTGCGCCACGCGGCGGCGGCGATCAACGAAGGCCTCTGCACCACCGTGCTGATCACCCACGGCGAGAGCGGCCGGTCGCGGGTGGGCTCCAGCGGCTTCGGCCGCGCGCCCTCCAGCCTGATGGGCCAGTTCGAGATGCCCTATGGCGTGGCCGGCCCGCCGACCATGTTCACCATCCCCGTGCTCCGCTACCTGAAGACCTATGGCCTGACGGCCGAGGACCTGGCGTGGGTGGCGGTGATTCAGCGGGAGTGGGCGGCCAAGAACCCGCGCGCCAGCTTCAAGGACCCGCTGACCGTCGACGACGTGCTGGGCGCCGACATGATCGCCTGGCCGTTCACCAAGCTGATGTGCTGCCTGGTCACCGACGGCGGCGGGGCGCTGATCCTGACCTCGGCGGAGCGGGCCAAGGACTTCCCGCAGAAGCCGGTCTATGTGCTGGGCACGGGCGAGAGCGTCGAGACGCCGCTGGTCAGCCAGATGGCGGACTTCACCTCGTCGAAAGCGTTCCGCGTCTCCGGCAAGAAGGCGTTCGACGAGTCGGGGCTGGCGCACGCCGACGTCGACCACCTGATGATCTACGACGCCTTCGCCCACCTGCCGCTGTATGGCCTGGAGGACCTGGGCTTCTGCAAGCCGGGCGAGGCGGCGGGGTTCATCCGCGAGCGGAACACGGCGATAGGGGGCAAGCTGCCGCTCAACACCAACGGCGGCGGCCTCAGCTACATGCACTCCGGCATGTACGGCATGTACGCCCTGCAGGAGAGCGTGCGGCAGCTGCGCGGGATCGCCCCCGCCCAGGTCCCGGGCGCCAGGACCAGCGTCTGCCACGGCGTGGGCGGCATGTTCGCCGCCTCGGGCACGGTGATCTTCTCGAACGAGGCGCCCTGATCTCGGTGCGGCGGCAGCGCCCCCTGCATAGCTTCGCGGTCCCCCCTCCCCCGTTGGCACGGGTGAGGAACAGAGGCGCCATAGTGCCTCACCCGCAACGCGGGGGAGGGGGACCCCGAAGGGGTGGAGGGCGCGCTGGCGCCGCGCTGACCTTCGTCCTGCTGCTCGCCGCCACGCCCGGTCTTGCCGAGACCTTGACGCTGACCGGCGTGATGACCGGCGCCGATCACCAGACCTATCGCGAGGTCCCGTTCCGGGTGCGGGCGGGTACGACGTCGGTGAGCGTCGCCTTCAACTACGCCGGCAAGGACCAGAAAGCGGTGATCGACATCGGCGTGCGGGACCCGCAGCGGTTCCGCGGCTGGAGCGGCGGGAACAAAGCGCGCTTCACGCTCACCGAGACCTGGGCGACGTCGTCGTACCTGCCGGGGCCGCTGCCGGCGGGAACGTGGACGCTGATCCTGGGTGTGCCCAACCTGCGCAAGGACGGCCGCGCCACCTACACCGCGACGATCGCCCTGGACCACAGCCCGGTCTTCCATGGCTTCGCCGAGGCGCCGCTGAGGGCCGGCCCCGGCTGGTATCGCGGCGACCTGCACCTGCACACCGAGCATTCGGACGGGGCCTGCGCCTCGCACACCGGCCAGAAGGTTCCCTGCCCGCTGTTCCGCACCCTGGAGGCGGCCGCCGCGCGCGGCCTCGATTTCGTGGCGGTGACCGACCACAACACCTCCAGCCACTTCCAGGACCTGGCGGAGCTGCAGCCGTACTACGACGACCTGCTGCTGATCCCGGGCCGCGAGGTCACCACCTTCCAGGGCCATCTGGGCGTGCTGGGGATGACCGCGCCGCTGGACTTCCAGCTAGGCGGGCCGCGCGCGCCGACGCTGGGCCACATCCTTGACCAGGCCGAAGCGGCCCACGCCCTGGTCTCCATCAACCACCCGGGCCTGCCGTCGGGCGAAGCCTGCATGGGCTGCGGCTGGACGGCGGCGACGGACTACGCCCGTATCCCGGCCGTCGAGGCGGTCAACGGGACGATCGGCGCCGGGCCGCTGTCCGGCATTCCGTTCTGGGAAGCGCGGCTGAACGCCGGGCTGCACATCACCGCGGTGGGCGGCTCGGACAACCACGACGCCGGGCTGCCACCGGCCAGGGGGGTCGGGGTCCCCACCACCGTCGTGCACGCCGAAGCGCTGTCGCAGGACGCCGTGCTGGCGGCGATCCGGGCGGGCCATGTGTTCGTGGATGTCCAGGGAACCCGCGACCGCCTGCTGGAGGTCCGCGCCGAGGCCGGCGGGCAGACGGCGGAGATGGGCGACGGTCTGAAGGCCGGAGCGCCGGTGCGGCTGAGCGTCCATGTCGCCGGCGGCGCGGGCGGGCGGCTGGCGTTCGCGGGGCCCGGAGCCGCCGGGTTGGCGTCAGCCGAACCGTTGCAGGGCGACGAGCGGCGGACCTTCGACGTCCCCGCCCTGGCGCGCGGCTGGCTGCGCGTGGACGTGCGCGGTCCGGACGGCGCGCTGTGGCTGCTGGGGAATCCGATCTATCTGGCGCGGCCGTAGGCCGCCCCTAAGCCGCCGCCTCGTCGCGGTACTCTTCGCGGGTCGCCATGGCGTGGATGATGGCCTCGATCAGCGCATCGGCGCGGATCGGCTTGGAGAGGTGGGCGTCGGCGCCCGCCTCCTGGCCGGCGCGGACATGCTCGTCCATGGCATTGGCGGTGAGCATGATCACCGGGGTGCGCGGCAGGCCCTGCTCGCGCTCCCAGGCGCGCAGCTGGCTGGTGGCCGAGAGGCCGTCCAGCTCGGGCATCTGCATGTCCATCAGCACCACGTCGAAGCGTTCGGCGCGCAGGGCCTCGAGGGCCAGGGCGCCGTTCTCGACGATCACCGGCTCGACGCCGACCGAGCCCAGCACCAGCTGCACGACCTTCTGGTTGGTCGGGTGGTCCTCGGCCAGCAGCACGCGGGCGCCGGAGATATCGAAGGCCTCGAACGGATTGTCGTCCACCTCGGGCGCCTCGCCCTCGACCGCCTCCAGCGCCACCAGGACCGAGAAGGTCGAGCCGCGGCCGGGCTCGGAGGTCACGTCGATCATCCCGCCCATCAGCTCGATCAGCGAGCGGCTGATCGCCAGGCCCAGGCCGGTGCCGCCGAACCGGCGGCGGATCGAGGCGTCGGCCTGTTCGAAGCGGCGGAACAGCCGCTGGCGCACGTCCTCGTCGAAGCCGATGCCGGTGTCGGAGACCGAGAACAGGATGGCCTCGCCCACCTGCATCACCTCCAGGCGGACCTCGCCGGCCTCGGTGAACTTCACGGCGTTGGAGAGCAGGTTGGACAGCACCTGGGTCAGGCGCACCGTGTCGCCGGCGAACCGGCGGTTCACGTCGGGAGCCACGGTCCAGCCGAACGCGAGGCCCTTGGTCTCTGCCGAGGCGCGGTGCAGTTCGGCGATCCGGCTGACCAGGGTGGCCATCGCGAACTCGTCGCGGCACAGCTTGATCTCCCCCGCCTCGATCTTCGAGAAGTCGAGGATGTCGGTCAGCACCCGCTCCAGCAGGCGGCCGGAGGACACGATCAGCTCGGCCAACTCCTTGCCCCTGGGCGTCGCCTGTTCGCGCGACAGGGTCTCGGAGACGGCGATCACGCCGTTCAGCGGCGTGCGCAGCTCATGGCTCATATTGGCCAGGAAGCGGGACTTCTCGGTGTTGGCGCGTTCCAGCTGGGCCGTGCGCTCGGTCACCCGGTCCTCCAGCGAGGCCAGCACCGCCTCGGTCTTCTCCCGCTCGACGCGCAGCGACTTGGCCAGCACCCCGATCTCGTCGCCGCGCCGCTCCTCGGCGCTGACGTCCACGCGCGCGTTCTCCCCGGACCCGTCGGCCTCGCAGGAGGCCGCCAGCCGTTGCAGGGGCTGGACGATGGTGCGGGTGGCCAGGAACACCACTGCCAGGGTCTGCAGCGCCGTGGCGATCGCCCCCAGAACCAGCACCCAGGACGCCGAATTGGCCGCCGAGGCCGCCACCGCGGTCTTGGGATAGGTCAGCATCAGGTACCAGTCGGGACCGAACAGCGCGCCGAAGGCCACGATCTGCTTGCCGTCCGGGCTGGTGATGACACCATTGGCCCGGCCGTCCTTCTTGACCGCCGCCACCAGGGTCTTGAGGCTGAGACGCCGCTCGTAGTCGGCCACCGTCCGCTCCGAGGCCTTGCCCGGCACGGTGTAGCCCGGATAGGCGATCAACTCGCCCTTGCCGGTGACCAGCAGCGACTGGGCGCCCGGCAGCGAGGTCTTCACCGCATTGGCCAGGAACCCGGTCAGTTCGATCGAGGAGCCGAACGAGCCCACGTAGCGGCCGTTGGCATAGGCCGGCGTCAGGCAGCCGGTGGCCAGGCGGTCGCCCTTGTTATCCTGGATCAGCCGCTGGAGATTGGTGCAGCGGGTCAGGCCCTCCGGGTCCAGCTCGCGGCTGGTGATCGAGGACATCTGCTCCTTGGAGATATCCAGGTCGGCCGGGGCCGTGTGGCGATAGAACATCAGCCTGTCCGCCCGGTCGGGCCCGAACAGCACCAGCCGCGTCCGCGGCGGCACGAAGAAGTAGAAGTTGTCGTAGTCCTTGTGCGCGGCCTGGCCGAAGTTGGCGACCAGCTCGAAGGCGGCCACCAGGGCCTTCTTCTGGTCGCGCGGCAGGTCGTGGGCGCGGCCGATGATCGAGCCCATGCCGTAGATGTAGCGCCCGTCCTTCATCACCCCGTCGAAATATTCGTCGCGGCTGCGGCGGGTGCCGTCGGGCTGCATCGGGAAGTACTGGTCGGCCAGCCGGTCGACCTCGGCGTCGCTCAGGTGCTTCATCCGCCGCTCCAGTTCCTCGCCGGCGGCCTTATGCAGGGCGGTCAGGTTGGAGAAGCGCCGGTCGACATTGCTGGACCGCTCGCGGACATAGTCCTGCAGATAGGCGATCTGCCGGTCCCCCAGCTCGCGCTGGAAGACCAGGAAGGCACCCAGCGTGCTGAAGATGGTCACGACCAGCGACATCACGCCGACGCTGATCAGGAACCTTCGCGAAAGAGATCTCATCGTCCGACCGGAATCCCCAAACGTCGGACAGTCCTGAACGCCTTATGTTTAGGTCGGGTAACCAAGGTCGAGATTTCACAGACGGATGAACGGGTTGTGGGGGCGGCGCGCGCCGGGATCGCGCATCGCTCCTGCTCCGAAGGGAGCACTTCGGGGGAGGAGCGTTCAGGTCAGCGGTCGAACTTGGTCGACAGCACGATGGAGGAGTTGGTCCGTTCCACGCCCTTCACGCCGCCGATCTCGTCGATGGTGGCGTCCATCTCGGCGACGCCGGCGGCTTCCACCGTGGCGATCATGTCGAAGGGGCCGCTGACCGACTGCAGGCGACGGACGCCCGCCATCCGCTTCAGGGCCGCGGTCACCGCGCCGGCCTGCTTCGGCTCCACGGTCAGCATGATGAACGCGTGGACGCGGCCGGCCTCATAGGCGCCGGCCAGCTTCACGGCATAGCCGGCGATCGTCCCGTTGCGTTCCAGCTTGGCCAGCCGGCTCTGCACCGTGGTGCGCGACAGGCCCAGCGCCCGGGCCAGCTCCGCCACCGGCGCGCGGGCGTTGTCGCGGAGTTTGGCCAGCAGGTGCTCGTCCAGGTCGTCCATCGGCGTTCCGCACAATCCCTTCGGCGATCCGCGCAATCTAACGCCGCAAATCGACGGGACGCCAATTGAAAGCGGCGCCCGGGCCTGAGATTCTGCATCGGAACCCAAGGGAGCCCAAATCATGCGCACGGTTGCTGTCATCGGAGCCGGCAAGATCGGCTCCACCGTCGTCGACCTGCTGGTCGCGTCCGGCAGTTACGAGGCGGTGCTGATCGACCAGTCCGCCGAGGCCCTGGCCGAGTTTGCCGGCCGGCCGCACGTGACCACCGCCGCCCTGGCCATCGACGATCCCGCCGCCCTGCTGGCGCGCCTGACCGGCGTGTTCGCCGTGGTCAACTGCGCGCCCTTCCACCTGACCATCGCCGTCGCCCAGGCGGCCAAGGCGGCCGGGGCCCACTACCTGGACCTGACCGAGGACGTGGCCTCCAGCCGCATCGTCCGCGACCTGGCCGCCGACGCCACCACCGCCTTCATCCCCCAGTGCGGCCTGGCGCCGGGCTTCATCACCATCGCCGCCTGGGACCTGATCAAGCACTTCGACCAGTTGCACGACGTGCGGCTGCGGGTCGGCGCCCTGCCTCGCTATCCGTCCAACGCGCTGAACTACAACCTCACGTGGTCCACCGACGGGGTGATCAACGAATACTGCGAGCCCTGCGAGGCCATCGTCAACGGGCGGCTGCGCGAGACCCCGGCCATGGAGGAGTGCGAGGAGTTCGCCCTCGACGGCGTGGCCTACGAGGCGTTCAACACCTCCGGCGGCCTGGGCACCCTGTGCCTGACTCTGGACGGCCAGGTGCGGAACCTGAACTACAAGACCATCCGCTATCCCGGCCACGCGGCGATCATGAAGGCGCTGCTCAACGACCTGAACCTGCGCAACCGCCGCGACGTGCTGAAGGACATCCTGGAGAACTCGGTCCCGGCCACCATGCAGGACGTGGTGATCGTGTTCGTCACCGTCTCGGGGATGAAGGCCGGGCACCTGATGCAGGAGACCTACGTCAACAAGGTCTTCGCCCAGCCGGTGGGCGGCGAGGTCAAGTCGGCGATCCAGATCACCACCGCCGGCGCCATCTGCGCGGTGCTGGACATGCTGGCAAGCGGCGACCTGCCCCAGAGCGGCTTCATCCGCCAGGAGGACATCCCGCTGCCGGCGTTCCTGGCCAACCGCTTCGGCCGCTACTACGCAACCGACGACCTCCCCTTCCGCGCCGCCGCCGAATAGCGAGACATCTGGTAAGCCATGACCGTGCAATCGAAGATCACCTCCGCCGCGGCCGAAGCCGCCGCCGTCCTGGGCCGCCTGGGCGTGGCCGAGGCCCTGTGGACCGGCGGCGACCGGCCCGTCCGCTCCCCGGTGACCGGCGAGATCGTGGCCCATGTCCATGACGCCTCGAAGGGCGAGGTCGACGCCGCCATCGCGGCCGCCCAAGCCGCCTTCCTGACCTGGCGCACCGTCCCGGCGCCGCGCCGCGGCGAGCTGGTCCGGCTGTTCGGCGAGGAACTGCGCGCCGCCAAGGCCGACCTGGGCGCCCTGGTCACCCTGGAGGCCGGCAAGGTGGTCTCCGAGGCCCTGGGCGAGGTCCAGGAGATGATCGATATCTGCGACTATGCGGTCGGCCTGTCACGCCAGCTGTTCGGCCTGACCATCGCCACCGAGCGGCCCGACCACCGGATGATGGAGACCTGGCACCCGCTGGGCGTGGTGGGCGTGATCTCGGCATTCAATTTCCCGGTGGCGGTGTGGTCGTGGAACGCCGCCCTGGCCGTGGTCTGCGGCGACGCGGTGGTCTGGAAGCCCTCGGAGAAGACCCCGCTGACCGGCCTGGCCGTCCAGGCGCTGTTCGAGCGCGCCCTGGCCCGGTTCGGCGACGCCCCGGCCGGCCTGTCGGCCGTGGTGATCGGCGGCCGCGACGTGGGCGAGGCCCTGGTCGACCACCCGAACGTCGCGCTGGTATCGGCCACCGGCTCGACGGCCATGGGCCGCGCGGTCGGGCCGCGGCTGGCGCAGCGCTTCGCCCGGTCGCTGCTGGAGTTGGGCGGCAACAACGCCGCCATCGTCACGCCCACCGCCGACCTGGACCTGACCCTGCGCGGCGTCGCCTTCGCCGCCATGGGCACCGCGGGCCAGCGCTGCACGACGCTGCGCCGCCTGTTCGTCCACGAGAGCCAGTACGAGGCCTTCCTGCCGCGCCTGAAGGCCGCCTACGGCTCGGTGAAGGTCGGCGACCCGCGCGAGGCCGGAACCCTCGTTGGCCCGCTGATCGACCAGGCCGGGTTCGACGGCATGCAGCAGGCGCTGGCCGACGCCCGCGCCGCCGGCGGCGCGGTCACCGGCGGCGACCGCGTCGAGATCGGCGAAGGCTTCTACGCCCGCCCGGCCCTGGTCGAGATGGCCACCCAGGCCGACGTGGTGAAGCGCGAGACCTTCGCTCCCATCCTCTACGTGATGAAATACGCCGAGCTCGGCGAGGCCATCGCGATGCAGAACGACGTGCCGCAGGGCCTGTCGTCGTCGATCTTCACCAACGACATGCGGGAGGCCGAGCTGTTCATCTCGGCCCGCGGCTCCGACTGCGGCATCGCCAACGTCAACATCGGCCCCTCGGGCGCCGAGATCGGCGGCGCGTTCGGCGGCGAAAAGGAAACCGGCGGCGGCCGCGAAGCCGGCTCCGACAGCTGGAAAGCCTATATGCGCCGCGCCACCAACACCATGAACTACGGCCGCACCCTGCCCCTGGCGCAGGGCGTGACCTTCGACGTCTGAGACCGCTCCTCCCCCGTCCCGAAGAGGACGGGGGAGGTGGCGCAGCGCGAAGCCATGAGACGGAGGGGGCGCAAGGCGGCTGACTCCGAGCTTGAGGCCTCGCGCCCCCTCCGTCGGCTTCGCCGCCACCTCCCCCGCTTCGCAGGGGAGGAGCGGAGGATTCCAAACGGATGTTTGCTTACGTAGGGCGCGCTTGGCACAATCGGCGCATTCCGGCGTACGCCGTTTTCGAGAGATCAGACTTTGACCATGACCCCACCGGCGGTGAAGCCTCCGGCCGCCGACCATCTGTCCTCGGTCGACGCCCTGATCGAGGGCCTGAGCTCGGTGGGCTATATCGCCTCGCGCCGGATCGCCACGGCGCTCTACATGGCGGTGAACCTGCAGAAGCCGATCCTGGTCGAGGGCTCGGCCGGCGTCGGCAAGACCGAGCTGGCGCTCTCCACCGCCAACCTGCTGGGCCTGCCGCTGATCCGCATGCAGTGCTACGAAGGCCTGGACGAGTCCAAGGCGCTGTACGAGTGGAAGTACGGCAAGCAGCTGCTCTACACCCAGATCCTCAAGGACCGGATGGGCAGCGCGCTGGCCGACGCGCCCGACATGGACGCCGCCATGGTGCGGCTGCACGGCATGGGCGACCTGTTCTTCTCCGAGCCGTTCCTCGAGCCCCGGCCGCTGATGCAGGCGCTGCGCCAGGATGACGGCTGCGTGCTGCTGATCGACGAGGTCGACAAGTCCGACGAGGCGTTCGAGGCCTTCCTGCTGGAGGTGCTCTCCGCCTACCAGGTCTCGGTCCCGGAACTGGGCGTGATCGTCGCCAAGACCCCGCCGCTGGTGTTCCTGACCTCCAACAATGTCCGCGACCTGGGCGACGCGCTGAAGCGCCGCTGCCTGCACCTGCACATTCCGCTGCCCGAGGCGGCGCTGGAGGAGCGGATCGTCGCCACCCGGGTGCCGGGCGTCGAGGCCAAGCTGACCAAGGATCTGGTGGCCTTCGTGCAGTCGCTGCGGACCCTGGACCTGCGCAAGCCGCCGTCGATCTCCGAGACCGTCGACTGGGCACGCGCCCTGGTCCTCCTGCACGCCGACAGCCTGAGCCCCGACCTGGTCCGCGACACCCTGAACGTGATCCTGAAATTCGAGCAGGACATCGTCGCGGTCGAGCCCCAGGTGGTGGAACTGCTGCACCGGCGGTGAGGGTGGTGGCGGCATATGCGTTCTCTCCTCTCTCCCCGCGAAGCGGAGAGGGAGAGGGTAGAGAGAGGGTCGGCTGGGCCTTTCAGTCTCTCCCGTTGGTCGGTCGAGGACCCGCGACGGCGGCGTGCATGGGTCACGGCTGGACCATAGGCGGATCCGCGCTGCACGAGCCGACCCTCTCCCTACCCTCTCCCTCTCGGGCTTCGCCCGGGGGAGAGGAGGCGTAATGCAGCACACCCTCGAACAGTTCTTCCGCGCGCTGCGCGCCGCCGACGTCCGGATTTCGCCGGCGGAGGCGATCGACGCCTCGCGCGCGGTGATGGTCACCGGCTATGGCGACCGGCCGCTGTTCAAGGACGCCCTGTGCGCGACGCTGGCCAAGTCGGCCGAGGAGGTGACGCGGTTCGACGCCGTGTTCGAGACCTTCTTCGCCCGCGACGCCATCAACCTGAACCCACCGCCTGAGGGTTCGCCCCAAGGCGAGCCCAGCCAGGAGGACCTGGACGCCACGGCGGGCTCGCCGCTGGCCCAGGCGGTCCTGACCGGCGACGCCACCGCCGTCCAGCAGTCGATGGAGGAGGCCGCCGCCCGCGCCGGCGTCGCCGACATCCGCCTGACCACCCAGCGCTCGCGCCTCACGCGCCGCCTGCTGGAGGAGATGGGGCTGGAGGAGATCGAGCGGATCATCGCCAATGCGCGGCGCATGCCGGACGGCCAGGGCGAGGGGCTGGCCAACCGCCTGGACGCCGCGCGGCGCAACCTGTTCACCGAGGCGCAGGCCTATGTGGCCCGCCAGCACGACCTCTATGCCGCCGGCTCCGCCCAGGAACTGCGCGAGGAGCGGCTGGTCCGCAAGGCGCTGAACGCCGACGGCGGCGTCGACCCGGTCGACTACCAGCTGATGGCCGCCCTGGTGAAGAAGATGGCCAAGCGGCTGGCCGCCAAATACTCGCGCCGCCGCCGCGCTGCCCGTAAGGGCCACCTGGACGTGCGCAAGACCCTGCGCAAATCCATGGCCCACGAGGGTATCCCCTTCGAGATCGCCTGGAAGGTCAAGAAGATCGACAAGCCGTCGATCGTGGCCATCTGCGACGTGAGCAAGTCGGTGGCCGCGGCCGCCCAGTTCCTGCTGACCTTCCTCTATTCGCTGAACGAGGTGGTCGACCGCATGGACGCCTTCGCCTTCTCAGGCCGGCTGATCAGCGTGAACGACATCCTGGACGACAACGGCGTCGAGGGCGCGATCCTGAAGGTGCTGCAGCAGATCGGCTTCCAGCAGACCGACTACGGCCGCTCGCTACAGGACTTCGCCGACAATCACCTTGACCGCTTGGACCGCCGCACCACGGTGATCTTCCTGGGCGACGGCCGCTCCAACTTCGCCGACCCGCGCCTGGACATCATGCGCCAGATCCACGACCGGGCCCGCGCCGTCATCTGGCTGAACCCCGAGCCCGAGAGCTACTGGGCCCAGGGCGACAGCGTCATGCACCGCTACGCCCGCTTCTGCCACGTGGCCAAACAGTGCGGCACCCTGGAGCAGCTGGAACGCATAATCGACGACGTGCTGCGGAGCTACGTCCCGCACTAGGTCGTCAGCCCGGCCCGCAGGTCGTCGGCGCGTTTGAGGGTCAGCTTCGCCGCGATCTCCGTGTGCCGCTCGCGCGAGACGCCGTACCAGATCAGCGCCACGGCCGAGCCGATGGCGAAGAGGGCCGAGAACGGGCCCCAGGCCAGGATGAGCAGGCGCAGGGTGTGCTCCGGCACCACGGCGTTCACGGTCATGCCGGCGGCCTTCGGAAAGTTGAGCGCGTCCAGTGCGAACCCCGCCGCCACCTGGCCCAGGCCGGTCGCGGCCTTGGAGGCGAAGCCCAGGCCGGCGAAATAGAGCCCCTCGCGGCGATGGCCGAACAGCACCTCGTGCTCGTCGGCCGCGTCGGCCATCATCGCCGGATAGCCCACCACCAGGGCCGAGATGCCGAACCCGGCGATGGCCACGTTGACGATCAGCATCCACATGGCCGCGTCGCCGGTCGGGGCGATGACGCCCAGGGCGCGCAGGCCGTGAACCACGGTCATGGACACGACCACCACCGCCAGGCCCAGGATGCAGGCGGTCTTCTTCTCCACCCTGGTCAGCAACAGGCGCGCGAACGGCACGCCGGCCATGATCGCGATGTAGAAGGCCATGGCCACGAACTGGATCTGCTGCGGTTGCAGCTTCCAGACGAAGATGTAGGCATGGTTGTTGAGCGCGCCGTTGACGCCGGCCGCCACCCAGAACAGCAGGGCAGAGGCGAACAGCGCGCGGAACGAGCGGTTGCGGAACACCTCGGAGAGCTCGCGCCCCAGGCCGCTCAGCAGCGGGGCCGCGGGCGTGGTCGGTTGCGGCAGGCGCCGCGCATAGCGCCAGACCCCCAGGATGCCGATGGCCCCGCAGGCGAACAGCAGCAGCCCCATGGCCTGGCCGAACGCCGGATAGTGGGCGCGCACTTGCAGGCCGCCCACCCCGGAGAAGAACACCGAATAGGCCACGATCACCATGACGAAGCTGATCGCCACGCCGAAGAAGCCACGGTAGGCGGCGATGCTGGCGCGTTCGCCATAGCCGCTGGCCATCTCCGCGCCCAGCGCCGCAAAAGGCAGGTTGTAGAGCGAGGCCACGCCGCGCAGCGACATCTTCGCCGCCACCAGCCAAGTGAACAGCAGGATCGGCTGCAGGCCCAGCGGCGGCGAGAACAGCATCCATAGCGCCAGCCCCGTCAGCGGCGCGCCCGCCACCATCATTGGCAGCCGGCGGCCGAAGCGCGAGCGCACATTGTCCGAGATCGAGCCGATCATCGGGTCCATGACTGCGTCGAGGCACATGCTGAGGCCCAGCGCCACGCCCACCGCGGTCCCCGAGAGGCCGAGCACGGCGGTGTAGTAGAAGAACACGAAGCCGGCCACGACCAGGTAGCCGGACTCGATGGCCTGGCCGAAGGAATAGATCGCCTTGACCGATACGCTGGGCTTGAGTTCGACGCCGACGGGCGCGGGCTCCACGTCAGGCGGGCCTGCGAAATTCTCAGCGAGCGCCACGGCGATCCTCCCCGGACCGTTGTTGTTTGAAGGGACGGTATTCCCACCCGCCAGCGTGGCAACTGTGACCTTGCGTCACTTGGTCCGGGCAAGCCTCAGGAGCTGCGGCCCTCGCTGACGTCCAGGCGCCGCTTGGCCTTCAAGGCCGTGGCGATGTCCTCGTGGCGCACCCGGCTGATCCGGTAGGGAATGAGCAGCAGCAGCGCGACCAGGCCGAGCGCGGCCGCCACCGGTCCCCAGGCGATGATGATCTTGTCCATCAGCGGCTCGGGCAGGATCACGCCAACCTGCTTACCCGCCTCCTTGGGAAACCGCATCACGTCCAGCGCCACGCCGGCGACCAGTTGGCCCAGGCCGGTCGCCGCCTTGGAGGCGAAGCCCAGCCCCGAGAAATAGAGGCCTTCGCGCCGGTGGCCGAAGCGGACCTCATGCTCGTCGGCGGCGTCGGCCATCATCGAGGGGTAGGCGATGGCCATGAAGCCGATCCCCACCCCGGCGATTGCCACGTTAGCGGCCAGCCACGGCACCGCCGCATCGCCGATCGGGGTGAACAGCCGCGCGACCCGCAGCACCGGCAGCACGCTCCACGCCAGCAGCACCATGGCCAGGCCGACGATCACCGCCGAGCGCTTCTCCATGAACCGCAGCAGGACCGGCGTCAGCGGCACGCCCAGCGCGATCCCGACGAGGTAGCCATAGGTGATCAGCTGGATCGATTGCGGCTTCACCTGCCAGACGAAGACGTAGGCGTGGTTGTTGAAGGCCGCGTTCAGGCCCGCCGCCACATAGGCGATCAGGGCCGAGAAGAAGAGGGTGCGGAACGAGGAGTTGCGGAACACCTCGGCCACCTCCGGAAGCAGGGCCCGGAACAGCGGCTTGGGCGGCGTCGTCGGCTGCGGCAGGCGCGATGCATAGCGCCACACGCTCAGGCAGCAGACCGCCCCGCCGGCGAAGCACAGCACGCCCATGGTGACCCCGAACGCCGGATAGGCCGCGGCCTTCTGCAGCCCGCCGGTCCCGGCGAAGAACACCGAATAGGCCAGCACGGTGATCACCAGGCCGGTGAAGATGCCCGCCACCGTGCGGTAGGCCACGACGCTGGAGCGCTCCACATAGCCGTCGGCCATCTCGGCCCCGAGCGCGAAGAACGGCAGGTTGAACATCGAGGCGAAGCCGCGCAGCGCCAGCTTCGACAGGGTCAGCCAGAAGAACAGCACGAAGGCCGCCAATCCGGCCGGCGGCGCGAACAGCAGGGCCAGCGACAGCCCCATCACCGGCGCGCCGATCACCATCAGCGGCAGGCGCCGGCCGAACTTCGAGCGCACGTTGTCGGAGAGCGAGCCCACCAGCGGGTCGACGAAGGCGTCGACGCCCATGCTGATCGCCAGGGCCAGGCCGACCAGGCTGCCGGAAAGCCCGAGCACGGCGGTATAGTAGAAGAACACGAAGGCGGCGACGGCGATGTAGCCGGACTCGATGGTCTGGCCGAAGCTGTAGAGGAACTTCACCACCCAAGGCGGCTTCAGCTCGGCGGCAGGCGACAGTTCAGGCGCCACGGCGCCCGTGAATTGCTCTGCGACCGCCAACTGGTTTCCTCCCGAGCGGTTCTTGTTTGAACGGACGGTATTCGCTGGGGAGACCCTGGCAACCATGACCCAACGTCAGCCATCGCCAGGCACATGCAGGTGGGGCGATCCTGTCCCACCGCATGAAGGGCAGGGAAAGTTCAGACGAAGCCCTTCAGCAGCGCCGCATAGGCGTCCGGCTTTTCCACCATGGTCATGTGCGAGCAGTCCGCCATCACCTCCAGCCGCGAGCCCTGGATCGCGTCGCGAATGGTCTGGTGGCAGTCGAGGGTGACCTCGTCGAACTCGCCGGTGGTGATCAGGGTCGGCAGCCTGATCTTCCCCAGGTCGGCGCGGCGGTCCCAGTCCTTGATCACCCCGGTGATGGTGAACTCGTTCAGCCCGTTCATCACCCGGTAGGCGATCGACCGGCCGAGGGCGTCGAACGACGTCTGCGCCTCCGGGTCGGGCGGCACGCGGCAGACGTGGAGCTTGTAGAAGAGCTCGGTGATCGCCTGGTACTCGGGGCTGGCCTCCTGGTGCGCCGCTTCCAGCGCATGCAGCCGCGCGCCCTTGCCGTCCGGCAGCTGGTCGATCAGCCGCTGCTGCCCGGCCGCCGCCTGCGGCACGCTGGCCAGCGCCCCGCCGAGGATCAGCTTCTCGACGCCCTTGCCGCGGCCCTGGCACAGATACTCGATGGCCAGCATCCCACCCCAGGAGTGGCCGAACAGGATGATCTTCTCCAGGCCCAGAGCCTTCCGGACCGCGTCAACCTCGTCGACCGCGCGCTGGATCGTATAGATCTTCTCGTCGGCCGGGCTGTCGGCCAGGCCGCAGCCGAGCTGGTCGTAGAAGATCACCTGCCGGTCGGTGGCCAGCGCCTCGAGCGAATGCAGGTAGTTGTGCGCCGCGCCGGGCCCGCCATGCAGGGTCAGGATCGGCGTCTTGCCGCCGGTCCCCACCCGCTTCCACCAGATGTCCCCGCCCGGGACCGCGGCCTTGCCCTGGCTGGGCGCCGGCACGGCCTTGCTGCACCCGGCCAACCCGGCCGCCGCCGCCGCGCCGATGGCGCCTCGTCGCGTGAAGTCCATGTGCGGCGCCTCCCCGATCTCGCGGCGAGGATACGGCGCGCGCCGTGGCCACAGATCAAGCGCCGCCTCGCCGCAGCGGAACTGACCGGGCGGAAGCGCGAGTTCGTGATAGAACGCCACGACGTTCAGCTCGCGCCCATCGGAGGTGTTGTCATGCGACGCGCACTCATTCTCGCCCTGGGAACCACCCTCGCGGCGTCCGGCCTCGCGCAGGCCGGGCCCGCCGCCAAGGGCGGCCCGCCGATCGTCGACCCGACGATCCCGCAGCCCGGCTGGGCGCCGCCGAAGACGGCCTGGGGCCAGCCCGACCTGTCCGGCTACTGGAGCAACGCCACCCTCACGCCGCTCACCCGCAACCCGCGCCTGACGGACAAGGTGACCTTGTCGCCCGCGGAGGCCCGCGCGACGGCGGCGAGCTGGGCCAAGGCGCTGGAAGAGGCGGACGCGCCCACCGATCCAAAGGCGTCCACCCAGACCTATGCGGAGAAGCCGAGCGAGTCGAAGCTGCTGGCGATCCGGCCGGACTTCGCGGCCGCCGGGGGCGACGTGGGCGGCTACAACGCCTTCTGGCTGGATCCGGGCGCCAACATCATGGAGGTCAACGGCGAGTTCCGGACCTCGATCCTGACCACGCCCAACGGCCAGCCCCCGGCCCGCAAGGGCAGCGGCAGTGGTGGGGGCAGCTATGGCCAGTACCGGGACCTCTACGACAGCTATGAGACCCGCGCGCTGGGCGAGCGCTGCATCATGGGCTTCGGCCGCAACGCCACCGCGCCGATGCTGCCCAACGGCTTCTACAACAACAACTACCAGATCGTTCAGACCCCGGACTCGGTCGTCATCCAGGTGGAGATGATCCACGAGGCGCGGATCGTCCGGTTGGGCGCGCAACACCGCACGGACGGCGTCCGCCCCTGGATGGGCGACAGCGTCGGCCACTACGAGGGGAACACCCTGGTGGTCGAGACCACCAACTTCCCGCAGCGGGAGGGCTTCATGGGGTCGTGGAAGACCCTGAAGGTCACCGAGTGGTTCACCCGCGTGTCGCCCACCCGGATCAACTATCGCTTTCAGCTGGACGACGCCGACACCTGGGACAAGCCCTGGGGCGGCGAGTACGACTTCTCCCCGCTGAAGGGGATCATCTACGAATACGCGTGCCACGAAGGGAACTACGCCCTGCCGGCGATCCTGGCGGGCGCACGCCACCAGGAACAGCAGGCCGCCGAAGTCGCCGCCGCCAAGGCCGCCGCGCCCGTGGCGGAACCCACCGCGGCGCCGTCGAAGGGCAAGCGTGGGGCGGACTAAGCTAGAGCCTTCCTCTCCCCCGCGAAGCGAGAGGGAGAGGGCCGGCGCTGGCAGAGGTGATCCGCCGTTGGTCCAGCCATGACCCATGCCCGTCGCCGCCGCTGATCCTCGCGGAACCGCCGGCGCGAACCGAGAGGCCCAGCCGGCCCTCTCCTTTATCCTCTCCCTCTCCGCTTCGCGGGGGGCGAGGAGCGCTATGGCGCCCGCCGCTTCACCTCTACCTTCGCCACCGATAGCAGGGCCTCCACGCAGTCGCGGATGGACTGATCCAGCGGCCGAAAGCTCATCCCGGTGACGGCGCGAATGCGGTCGTTGCGCAGGTCGGCGCCCGCCCAGATGGCCCGCAGTTCCGCCTCGCGGGCCTTGATGCGATCGGGAAACGGGTCGGTCACCGCCGGAGTGTCGTGGCGCAGTTCCGGCAGCAGCCGGTCGATGTCGGCACAGATGTCCTCGACGTTCCGGGCGTCGGTGGACCAGGCGATGTAGCGCTGGCCGTTCGCAACCGAGGCGCTTTCCAGGAGCCGGATGTGGGCCTCGGCGTCGTCGCGGACGTCGACCGTCATCCAGGGGCGGTAGGCGCCGGTCTGGACCAGTTCGCCCTTCAGCATCAGCTCGATCAGGTGCTGCCAGGGGCCCATGTCCTTCTGGTGCGCCGACTGGATCGGGCCGACGTTGTCGCCCGGACAGCAGGTGATGGCGTCCCACGCGCCGCTGAGCTGAGCGGCCTCGGCGAAGGTCCGCTCGGCGATCAGCTTGCCGATGGAATAGCCCTGGCCGCGTTCGGGCGTACGCTTGGGGCTCATCTCGTCCGGATAGCGATCCTCGTAGAACACCGGGCGGCGCGCCACCTCCTGGATGTCGGCCTCCGAGATGATCGCGGCGATGCTGGAGGTGACGACCACCCGGCTCACGGAGCCTGACCCGTTCACGCTGGCGATGATGTGATCGCAGACCCGGCTCACGTAGGCGGCGTCGTCATAGTTGGTGACGTGGCTGATGTGCGTGACGCCATGGCAGCCCTTGAAGATCTCGTCGAACGCCCCGCCCTGGTCCAGGTCGGCGCTGTGCAGGGTCAGCCGGCCCGAGGCGAACCCTGGCATCGCCTGAAGGAACCCCGTCCGCGTCAGGTCCTCGGCGTTGCGCACGCAGGCCCGCACCCGATAGCCCTTGTCCAGCAGGCCGCGCACCACCCAGCCCCCGAGGAACCCGGCCGCGCCGGTGACCGCGACCGTGCCGCGCTTGGGGATGGGAGCCATGGATCGTTTCCTCGGTGGGGCCGCGTTGGGCCGGTCATGTCCGGCGCCACCCTAACCCAGGGCGTCGGGGCCCCGCGACCTTCGCCGCGGATCAGCCGGTGTGGTCGAAGATCAGGTGTTCTCGCGTGAGGAAGCATCGCGAGCGGTCCATCTGCACGAACCGCCGCTCGTCCTCGACCAGGGCGGCGCTGGCGCGGCGCCCTGCCTCGGTTTCGCCACCGCGCCCGAGGTCGGCGAGCGACCTGACCCAGACCTCGGTGATCCCGTCGAGGGGCGGCTCGTAGCCCCTTCCGGCCTGGAAGCCGGCGTTCAGCTCCGGGGCGATGGCGTGGCTCTGCACGTACCGCGCCATGTGCAGCGCCTCCGCGAAGCCGGTCACCAGCGGCCCATGGTCCTTGAGCCAGGTGGCATGGCAGGCGGGCTGGTCAAGATCGTTCCGCCGCGCCAGCAGGTAGGTCACCTTCAGCGCCTCCGCGCCCAGGCCTTCGCCACCGGTCCGGTCGAAGATCGGATGCTCCTCGGTGAGGAAGACGCACGAGCGAGCGAAGTCGATGAACGTCGCCTCATCCGCCCCCAGGGCCGCGCCGGCGACGGCGCCCTCCGGCGTCGCATAGGCCGCCTGGAAGTCGGCGAGCGAGTCCCACCAGACCTCCGTGACGCCGTCCACGGGCGGCAGCATCCCGCGGGCCGCGCGCATGGCCTCGTTGGACGGGTGGTCGAAGAGATGGCTCTGGACATATTTCCGGAGCCGCAGCGCGCCGGCGTGGGACGCCACCAGCGGACCGTGGCGGGTCAGCCAATGATCGGTGAACGCCTCGCTCGAGAGGTCCGACCGGCGGACGATGACATAGACCAACTTGATCATGGCGCGGCTCCCGATGGACGTTCGCGATCAGGATCACACAGCCCCCGATGCACGGCCACCGCAAGGCCAGCCCTACCTCACGCGCCTCACGCCGCATGACGGACCATCTTGTGGACTGACGCAGCGGCATCGCGTGTCCAATTTGAGACCCCTCCAACCCAGGATCACGGAGAAGCCTCCATGTCGCGCATGCCCCTCGTCGAACCCGAGGCCCTGCCGCCGTACCTGAAGGCGATCCATGACGGGACGCCGGAGGAAAACTGGCTGGGCCGCCACTTCGCCCGCGCCTTCGCGCCCAACGAGGCGCTCGTCCAGGCCTACCAGAGCTTCTACCACCCCTGGCACACCGGCTCCGCCGGCGTGCTCGAGCCGCGCCTGAAGGAACTGGTGCGCCTGCGCATCGCCACGCTGAATGGCTGTGTCCTTTGCAAGAGCGTCCGCATGGCGCCGGATACCGTCTCGGAGGACGAAGCCGCCTCCGGCGTCGACCACGCGGATGACGCCGGCTTCTCGGCGCGCGAGCGGGCGGCGATCCACTTCGCTGAGAAGATGGCGCTGGACCACCACAACATCGGCGACGATGACGTCGAGGCCATGCGCTGCCTGTTCACCGACGCCGAATTCCTGGAGCTGGCGATGATGACGGGCCAGTACATCGGGTTCGGCCGCGTGCTGGCCATGCTGCAGCTCGAAGTGGCGAGCTGCCCGATCTAGGTTGGCCGCGTTGTTTTACCGGCTGACGACCCACCGCAGCTTCTTGCCGGTGCGCACCGGGATCGGCGGGATGCTCTCCAGGCCGCCCAGGATCCAGCGGCGGGTGTCGGCGGGGTCGATGACGTCGTCCAGGGCCGGGCTCGACCCCTGGCTCAGCGCCTTGCCGCGGGCGAAGGCGGCGTTCTCGCTCAGGAAGCCATAGCCCGGATGCACCGCGTCGGCGCCGGCCGCCACGGCCGCGGCGACCACCTGGTCGATGTCCAGATAGGCCGCCGGACCCGAGCCCTTCAGCCCCACCGCCCGGTCGGTCTTGCGGGTGTGCAGCGAGGCGGCGTCGTCCCGCGAGAACACCGCCACGGTGGCCAGGCCCATCTCGGCGGCGGTCCGCGCGATGCGCACGGCGATCGCGCCCCGGTTGGCGATCAGCAGCGTCTTCACGTGGAGCGTCCCTCAAACATCTGTTGGGACGCATCATGCCAACCCAGTGGGCAAGTCCAAGCGACTTGAAGGACCGGTCTACCGGGCTGCTATGCTTTCAGCCTGTCCGGGCGGCGCCGCTAGCTTGACCGAAGCAGCGTCTCAACAGCGATGTCTTCGTCGATTTCGGGCCAATGGATTCCCTGTCCGCCGCCGATCAGCCGCCAATTGCTCCGTTGTCCGGGTGTGGCGTCCCTGAGGCGCGGAAACCACTCCAGGGGCGCTGCCACTTCGCGGCCGTCGGCTAGCACGACGCGTAGGGCCAGGTCTGTCGTTTCAACATCAACGGCGTCGCTATCGAGCTTCAGGACCGAAATGCCCATTGCAGGCCTCCTTGAACGCCACGCGATGTTCGATGACCAAGGCGCGATCCCGAAACCGTCATCACCGTCGGCATGCGCGGCCTCTCCCGATCTCTCGAACCCCATCGGCGCCACTTCGGACGTGGGCCAGACCCTAAGCCTTCAGCATGTCCTTGGTGATCGGCAGGGTGCGGACGCGCTTGCCGGTCGCGGCGAAGATGGCGTTGGTCACGGCGGGAATCGCGGGCGGCAGGGCGGGTTCGCCCAGGCCGGTGGGCGGGTAGTCGGTAATCACGAACTTCACCTCCACGGCCGGCGCCTCGTGGATGCGCAGCAGCGGATAGTCGGTGAAGTTGGATTGCTCGACGCGGCCGTTCGCCAGGGTGATCTGCTGGTGCAGCGCGTGGCTGACGCCCTCCAGCACCGAGCCCTGCACCTGGTTGATGGCGCCCATCGGATTGACGATCTGGCGGCCCACGTCGGCGGCCACCCAGACCTTCTTCACCTTCACCTCGCCCACCGGGCTGACCGCCACGTGCGCCACCTCGGCGAAATAGCCCATGTGGCTGTAGTAGCAGGCCACGCCCATGCCCTCGCCCTTGGGCAGCTTGCCCCGCGACGCCCAGCCGGACATCTCGCCCACCGCCTTCAGAACGCCCACCATGCGCCCGGCGGCGTAGGCGCCCGGCGCCTCGCCGACCACCGGCTTGTCGCCCAGCAGCCTGATCTGGAAGGCCAGCGGATCGGCGCCGGCCGCGTGGGCCAGTTCGTCGATGAAGGACTGGTGCACGAAGGCCAGCGCATTCGAGCCCGGCGCCCGCATCGGCCCGGTCGGCATGCCCAGCGGCATGACGCTGACGTCCTGGCGGTAGTTCGGCACGAAGCGCGACGGGAATTCCGTGGTCGCCATGCCGGCGCTGGACGCGAAGCCCGCGCCCTCGCCATAGCTGACGAAGTGGTCATGCCAGGCGCTCAGGTTCCCCGCTGCGTCGACGCCGCCGCGGAAGAAGTGGAAGCCGCCGGGCCGGAAGAAGCCGTGCTGGATATCGTCCTCGCGGCTCCACAGCAGCTTCACCGGCGCGCCGGTCTCCCGCGCGATCCAGGCCGCCTCGACCATGTAGTCGTTGCCCAGCCGCCGGCCGAAGCCGCCGCCGCAGCGGGTCATGTGGACCGTGATGTCCTCGGGCTTGATGCCCAGGGTCTTGGCGCAGAGCTGGCGGCCCGGCTCGGGGAACTGGGTCGGGGCCCAGATCTCCAGCTTGCCGTCCTTGTACTCGGCGGTGCAGTTCTGCGGCTCCAGCGGGGAGTGGGCCAGGAAGGGATAGGCGTAGGCCGCCTCGACCGTCTTGGCCGCGCCCTTGAGCGCCGCCTCGACGTCGCCGTCGTTGCGGGCGTTGCGCTGCGGCGGGCCGGCCGCCAACTCCTTGGCCCTGGCCGCGAAGCCCGCGCTGGACTGTGTCGAGGTCGGGTGCTCGGCCCACTGCACCTTCAGCTTATTCCGGCCCTTGCGCGCCGCCCACCAGGTGTCGGCCACCACGGCGACGCCCGGCACGAGGCCGGAGCCGATATTGCCGCCGGTCGGCATCACGGCGGCGGAGTCGCCCTGCACCACGAAGGCCTTCTTGACGCCCTTCACCGCCAGGGCGGCGTCCAGGTCGGCGCTGCCGACCTTGGCCCCGAACACCGGGCCCTTGACGTAGGTGGCGTACAGCATCCCCGGCCGCCGGACGTCGATGCCGAACAGCGGCTGGCCGGTGACGATCCTGGCGGTGTCGTACTGCGGCATGGACTTGCCGATGATCCGGTAGTCCATCGGGTCCTTCAGGACGACCGTCTTGGGGTCCGGCGCCGGGATGTTGGCGCAGGCCAGGGCCAGGGACCCGTAGGTGCGCTTCTTGCCGGACCTGGTGTTGACCACCGTGCCCGGCGTGGTCGTGCAGTCGCCGGGACCGCAGTTCCAGGCCTGGGCGGCGGCCTGGATCAGCATCAGGCGGGCGACCGCGCCCACCTTGCGCAGCTCGTCCCAGTGCAGCGGCGTCGCCATGGAACCGCCGGCGAACTGGCGGCCATAGGCCTTGGGATCGTTGTCGGCCTGCTCGATGCGGACGTTCTTCCAGTCCACGTCCAGCTCCTCGGCGATCATCATCGGCAGGCTGGTCTTGATGCCCTGACAGATCTCCGGGTTCTTGGCCACGATGGTGACGATGCCGTCGGGGGCGACGCGGACGTAGGCGTTCAGCGCGCCGACCCCGGCCGCCGCCGCGCCGGCCTTGGGCGCCAGGGCGAAGTTGAGGGTCAGGCCGGCGGCGGTGACCGAGGTCAGGATTTCGCGGCGGTTCGCGCCGGTGGCTTGGAAGGTCATGGCTAGACTTCCACCTTCTGCCCGGAGGCGTGCTTGATGGCGGCGCGGATGCGGACGTAGGTGGCGCAGCGGCAGATGTTGCCGCTCATCGCCGCCTCGATCTGGGCGTCGTTGGGCTTGGGTGTCTTGGCCAGCAGGGCGGTGGCCGACATGATCTGGCCGGGCTGGCAGTAGCCGCACTGGGCGACGTCCAGCTCCATCCAGGCCGCCTGCACCTTCTTGCCCACCGGGTGGGTCGCCATGCCCTCGATGGTGGCGATCTTGGCGGCGCCCACACTGGCCGTCGGGATCTGGCACGAGCGCATCGGCTGACCGTCGATGTGCACGGTGCAGGCCCCGCAGGCGGCGACGCCGCAGCCGAACTTCGGCCCGACGATTCCCAGCGTATCGCGCAGCGTCCACAGCAGCGGCGTATCGCCGTCCACGTCGGCGTTCAGCGCCTGCCCATTGACGTTGAGGGTATAGGCCATGGCCCGCGTCTCCCGATTTTGCGGTATGCTACTCCGTGGCGGCGATCCGGCAAAGCGACGGGCGGCGGAAAAGCATCATGGATTCCAACGGCGTCCGGAGACGGCCCCGGATTTCGTGCAGTAGTTTCACTACATAACGCAGACGGCAGTCGGTCAGCCGGCCGCTGCGCGGCAGACATCGCATAGACGCCCGCCGCCACTCCTCCCAACTGTGTCGTCCCGGTTTTGGCGCCGCCAAAGACCGGGACCCACGATCAGGCTCGGCAGTCCGCGGCCGTCCCGCCGCGGCGACCGGTCGTGGGTCCCGGTCTTCGCCTGCGGCGAAACCGGGATGACACCCGTAGGGAAAAGGCGGAGGAGCGCCCCAACCCGCCTCAGGGGCGCGGCAGGACCACCACGGCGTCGGGCAGTTCGTTGGGGTTGTCGTCCGGCCGCGCGGGGAAGCGCTCGGCCAGGACATCGGCGCACTGGCCGATCGCCGCGGCGAACCCGGCCGCCGCCTCGCCGCGCCGCAGGCCGGCGGTGAGCGCTGCCAGCGCCTTGTCCCAGGTCCCGTCCGGCGCCTGGGCGTGGATGGCCTCGTCGGCGATCAGCTCGGCCATCCGCTCGGCCGCCGAGACGTAGATCAGCACCCCGGTGCGCTCGCGGGTGGCGTGCAGGTTCTTGGCGATGAACTGCTCCTCGGCCCGCATCCGCACGCGGTCGCGCTTCATGCCGCGTGGGGTGAGGGCGCGCCGGATCGGGTGGATGGACACCACCAGCAGGGTGACCACGAACAGCACACCCTGCAGCAGCAGCGTGCCGACCAGGGCCGCCCGCGCCGTGGCCTCGCCGATGCCCTCGACCTGGTCGGCCGTCCAGCCGCCGAAGCGGCTCATGTCCGGCGCGGTGACGTGCAGCCCGGCCAGCAGCAGCACCGCCGGCGCCAGCAGCGCCACGCCCGCCGCCCAGGCCAGCGGCGTGGCGTGATAGTCCGAGCTCTCCTCGGCCACCACGCAGTAGATCTCGCCCGTGGTGCGGACCTCGGCGGCGCGCACCGCGGCCTCCACGGCGTCCAGGTCGGCGGGACTGAGCAGGGGCGTCTTCATCTCACCAGCTCCCCGAGGCGCCGCCGCCGCCGCCCGATCCGCCGCCGCCGGAGAACCCGCCGCCGCCACCACCACCGCCCCATCCGCCGCCGCCGCGGCTCGATCCCGACAGGAAGAAGGGCAGCAGCCACCACAGGCCGCTGCCGCCGAACCGCCGCCGCCCACCGAACATCCGCAGCACGCCGCTCAGCACCCAGAACACGATGACGACGACAAAGACGATCGGGATCGGAAAGCCGCCGCCGGATGGCGCGGGCGCGGATTGTCGGTCCGCCTGGGCGGCCTGGGCCTGGGCCTGGTCCGCAGGCAGGCCGATCTGGTGAACGATCGCCTCGGTCCCCTCGACCACGCCCTGATCGAAGCGGCCGGCCTTGAAGGCCGGCAGGATCTTGCGCTGGATGATCAGGCTGGAGACCGCGTCGGTCATCACCGGCTCCAGGCCGTAGCCGACCTCGATCCGCACCTTCTTCAGGCTGGGGACGACGATCAGGATCACGCCGTCGTTCTGGCCCTTGCGGCCGATGGCCCAGGTGCGGAGCAGCTGGTAGCCGTAGCCCTCGATCTCGTAGCCCTGGAGGTCCGGCAGGGTCGCCACCACCACCTGATGTCCGGTTTGCTGCTCCAGCGCCGCCAGTTCCTCGGTCAGTTTCTGCTGGGCCGGGGGCGACAGCAGGTGAGCGTTGTCGACGACCCGTCCGCTCAGCGGCGGAAACGTCGGCGCGGCCAAGGCCAGGGCGGGGAGGAGGATGAGGAGGGTGAGCGCCGCCGCCCATGAACGGGAGATACGCACCCGACTACTTCGGCGGCGCGGAGCCGGGGGCCGCCCCGGCCGGCGGGGCGCCGAAGTCCACGGTGGGGGCGGACTGGGCGGTGGCGGTGGCCTGGAACAGTTCCATCGGCTTGGACGACCCGTACAGGGTCTTGGCCCAGATCACCTGCGGGAAGGTCCGCAGCGTGGTGTTGAAGTCGCGCACCGCCTCATTGTAGTCGCGGCGCGCGATCGCGATACGGTTCTCGGTCCCTTCCAGCTGGCTCTGCAGGGCCATGAAGTTCTCGTTCGACTTCAGGTCCGGATAGTTCTCCTGCAGCACCCGCATCGGGGCCAGCGCCAGGGACAGGCTGTTCTGGGCGGCGGCATAGCGCTGGAACGCCGCCGGGTCGGTGGTGATGCTGGCGTCGGATTTCACCTGCAGGGCGCCGGCGCGGGCCTGAGTGACCCCGATCAGCACCGAGCTCTCCTGGGCCGCATAGCCCTTCACCGTCGCCACCAGGTTGGGGACCAGGTCGGCGCGGCGCTGATACTGGTTCTGCACCTCCGCCCATTGCGCCTTGGCCCGCTCTTCCTTGGTCGGGATCGAGTTGACGCCACAGGCGGCCAGGGCCAGCGGAATGACCAGCAGCAGCGCCAGGCGCGAAAAGCGTTGGATCGGGCTCATCTCAGAGGGGTCCTTTGCACCACGACGGCCAGGATGCCGTGGAATGTGGCGTGCGCCTTGATAAGGCGCAACGACGCCGCTTGGTTCATTGAACCCCAGGCGGCCGGGGCGCGGCCGGCGGCCGGTTTCGCGCCTACGCCACCGCCTGCAGCGCCGGCGTCACCACCGTGACCGCGCAGGCCGGCTTCGGCGGGCGCTGACGGATCTTCTCGCCCTTGAGCCAGATGAAGATCGCCTCCCAGTGGATCGCCGCCAGCACGCCGGCGGTCATCCAGGGATGGGTCAGCCAGGCGCGGAGCAGGTTGCGGTCGGAGAGGTTCTGCCGTCCGCCCGCGAATCCCGCCGCCAGCACCCGGCCCTCGGCGTCGTCGACGTTGATGAGCACCTGCACCTGATCGCCCGCCGCCTGGGATCGCGGCGGCCGCATGCGGAAGGCGTAGCTCAGGTCCATGTCCATGAACGGCGAGACGTAGAAGCCCTTGTCGCAGGCCTGCGTCAGCACCGGGGCGTCGTCCGCGGGGATGAGATAGCTGTGCCGCTCGCCGAAGGTGTTGTTGACCTCGTACAGGATGGCGCTCAGCGCCCCGTCCGGGCGGTGGCAGTAGAACACCGTCAGCGGGTTAAAGCCGGCGCCCAGGATGCGCGGCATGGCCAGGATGCGCACCGGCCCACCATGGGCGATGCCGGCGGCGGCGAGCTGGGCCTCCACCTGGGCCTTCAGCGGCGTGGCCGACCCGTCTCCGTGCCGGGCGGGGTCGAAGCCCACCAGGTTGAAGCCCTTCAGCGAGAACAGCTTCAGGCCCCGGTCGAGCGCGGGAAGCTCGTCCAGGTCCAGCAGCAGCATGAAGATGTTGTAGCGCAGCGCGTGGCGCCGGGGCTTCAGCCGGGTGTGCGTCACCACCCCGGGATAGAGCCCGGACGCGAACACTAGGCGGCGACCTCCGTGAGCGCGGGGCCGCGCACGTGGATGCGGCTCGACTCGCCGTCGACCGTCCAGGGCCGGCGCACGCCGCCCAGCTGTTCGGCCACCGCCAGGCCCGACTGCAGGGCGTCCTCGTGGAAGCCGTGGCCGAAATAGGAGCCGCAGAACCAGGTCCGCCGCACGCCCTGGATATCCCAGAGTTCCTGCTGGGCGGCGACCGCGCCGGCGTCGAACAGCGGGTGGTCGTAGACCTCCGTGCGGATCAGCTTGTTCGCCGCGATCTCCTTGTTGGGATTGAGCGTGACGAAGATGTCGGGCGCGTTCTTCAGGCTCTGCAGCCGGTTCATCCAGTAGCTGACCGCGCCCTCGCCCGGCGCATCGCGCATGCCGATGTGGTTCCAACTGCACCAGGCGCGGCGACGCTTGGGCATCAGGCAGGTGTCGGTGTGCAGGGCCACCAGGTTGCGGCTGTAGTGGAAGCAGCCCAGCAGGCGCTTCTCCTCGAGGCTGGCGTCGTCCAGCAGGCTTAGCGCCATGTCGCCGTGGGTGGCGATCACCACCTCGTCGAAGCGTTCGCGGCCGCCGGTGGCCAGGCGCAGTTCCGCGCCATTGGCGTCGCGGCGGACGCCGGCCACGCGGACGCCCTTGCGGACCTCGCCGCGGTAGGCCGCCGACAGCTTCTCCACATAGGCCCGCGAGCCGCCCGCCACGGTGCGCCACAGGCCGCGGCCGACGATGCTCATCATCCCGTGGTTCAGGAAGAAGCGGATCAGCGAGGCCGCCGGGTAGCGGCCGATCTCCTGCAGCGGCGTCGACCAGATGGCCGCGGCCTGCGGCAGCAGGTGGTCGTCGCGGAACGCCTGACAGTAGCCCTTCTGGGCCAGGTAGTCGTCGAGCGAGGTCAGCGGCGCTTCCAGCGCGGCCAGGTCCTTCGGCCCGTGGCGATAGAAGCGGCTGATGTCGCGCAACATTCCCCAGAACCGCGCGGAGAAGATGTTCCGCTTCTGGGCGAACACTCCGCCCAGGCCGAAGCTGGAATATTCGAAGCCGCCGTCGTCCAGGCTGACCGACAGCGACATGTCGGCGGGGATCGAGGGCACCTGCAGGTACTCGAGCAGAGCCGTGAAATTCGGATAGTTGGGCTCGTTGAAGACGATGAAGCCGGTATCGACCGGCGTCGCCCCGCCCGAGCGATGCGGCGCGTCTGTGGTGTTGGCGTGGCCGCCTAGCCGGTTGTCGGCCTCGAACAGCACCACGTCATGGCGTTTGGACAGCAACCAGGCCGCCGAGAGCCCCGCGATCCCGCCGCCGACCACCGCGACCCGCAGACGACGCTCATCCGAATCGAACACCGCAACCTCTTGGTCAATTCCTCGCCGGCCGCGAAAGGCGGCTTGGCGTCTTTGCAGCTACGGAAGGCTTCCCCGAGCGGATGCATCCGAGCCAAGGTATGACTGCGTATCGCTTCAGTGGAAAGTGCGTCGAACATGGTCTGGGTTCTGAGTCTCGTTGTGCTCGTGGCGATGACGCTGGTCATGCTCTGCGCCTGGGCGTTTGGCCTGGCCCGCAGGAACGGTGGCTGGACCGACGTCTTCTGGACGTTCGGCACGGGCGCCACCTTGGCGGCGGCGGCCCTGTTCCCGTTGGAAGCCTACCCTGGACCGCAGCCACGCCAGTGGCTGGTGGCGGCCCTGGTGGCGCTTTGGGCGCTGCGCCTGGGCGGCTACATCGCCGCGCGCGTCAGCCGCCACGCCGAGGATGCGCGCTATGCCAAATTCCGCGCCGAGTGGGGCAAGGACTACCCGCGCAACATGCTGTTCGTCAGCCTGCCCCAGGCGCCGGCCGCGGCGTTGCTCGGCCTGTCGGTGCTCCTTGCCGCGCGGACGCCGGGCCATGATCTGGCGCTGCGCGATGTGCTGGGCGTCGCGGTCCTGATGCTGGCGATCCTCGGCGAGGGCCTGGCCGACGCTCAGATGAAGCGTTTCAAGGCCGACCCCGCCAATGCCGGCAAGGTCGCCGACATCGGCCTCTGGGGCTGGTCGCGGCACCCCAACTACTTCTTCGAATGGCTGAGCTGGCTGGCCTATCCGGTGATCGGGCTCGATCCCGGTCGGCCGATCACCTTGCTGACGCTGACCGCCCCGGTGGTCATGTACCTGTTGCTCACCCGCATCTCCGGCATCCCGCCGCTGGAGACCGCGCAGGTCGCCTCCAAGGGCGACGCCTATCGCCGCTATCAGGCGCGCGTTTCCGCCTTCTTCCCGTTTCCGCCCAAGACCTCCGGCCCGCCAAAAGCCTCCTGAAGGACCCGCATGAGTCTCGTCTCCAACACCCTGACCGCCTTCGAAGGCGCGCCCCTGCCCGATCCGGTCCGCAAGGCCGCGATCCAGATTCTGGTCTCCGGCGCGCGCCGCCAGGCCGCCCAGGCCGGCCCCGACGCCGACGCCGCCTTCGCTCGCCAGATGGCCGAGCGGCCGATCGCCGAGCATACCGACGCGGCCAACGAGCAGCACTACGAAGTCCCCGCCGAGTTCTTCCTCAACTGCCTGGGCCCGCGCCTGAAATATTCCTCGTGCCTCTACGCGCCCGGCGACACCCTGGGCCAGGCCGAGGACCGCGCGCTCACCGAGACCGTCGCCCACGCTGACTTGCGGGACGGGCAACAGATCCTCGAGCTCGGCTGCGGCTGGGGCTCGCTGTCGCTGTGGATGGCCCGCACCCTGCCGAACGCGAAGATCACGTCGGTGTCCAACTCCGCCAGCCAGGGCGAATTCATCCGCGGCCGCGCCGCCGCCGAGGGCCTGACCAACCTCACCGTCGTGACCGCCGACATGAACGACTTCGAGCCGCCAGCCCCCTTGCTAAAGACTGGTGGCTTCGACCGCGTCGTCTCCGTGGAGATGTTCGAGCACATGGCCAACTGGCGCGCCCTGCTCACCCGCGTGCGCGGCTGGCTGAAGCCCGACGGCCGGCTGTTCATTCACATCTTCACGCACAAGACCGGCCCCTACCGCTTCGATGTGGAGGACGAGGCCGACTGGATCGCCCAGCATTTCTTCGCCGGCGGCGTGATGCCCAGCCACGGCCTGATGGCCCAGTTCCCCGACCTGTTTACGGTGGAGCAGGACTGGCGCTGGAGCGGCGCCCACTATGCCAAGACCGCGCTGCACTGGCTGGCCAACTACGACCGCAACGTCGCCGCCATCCGCCCCGTGCTGAAGTCCGTCTATGGCGACCAGGCGGTGCTTTGGCACCGGCGCTGGCGGCTGTTCTTCCTGGCTACCGCCGGCCTCTTCGGTCACCGTGGCGGCGAGGAGTGGGGCGTCAGCCACTACAGATTGAGACCAGCGTAGCGACCCAACCAATCCTGCCATCCCGGACGGCCGCAGGCTGATCCGGGACCCAGGAGCAACCGCACAGCATGAACCTCCTGGGTCCCGGATCGGAGCCTGTCCTTGGGTCGGCCTGCGGCCGAGCCCGGGGGCTTCGCTGCGGCCGGGATGACAGGGATGGGGGAGGGAACACGAAATGCTCAAATACCTGATCACCTACCTGGGGACCGGCCTGGCGTTCGCGGCGCTGGACGCGGTCTATCTGACGCTGGCCGGCCAGAAGGTCTATCGCCCGACGCTGGACTATGCCCTGGCCGACAAGCCGGCCCTGCCCGCGGCGGTGATCTTCTATCTGGTCTATGTGCTGGGCGTCGTTCTGCTGGCGGTCCTGCCCAATCGCGACGCCGGCCTGGCGAAGACCGCGCTGGCCGGCGCTCTGCTCGGCGCCATGTGCTACGCCACCTACGACCTGACCAACCAGGCGACGCTGAAGGTCTGGGCCACCCGCATCACCGTGATCGACATCTCTTGGGGAACCTTGCTCACCGCGTTCGGCGCCAGCGCCGGGTATCTGGCCTGGCGCTGGGCCTCAAAGACCTTTGGATAGCTGCCAATTGTCGCCCGCTTTGTCTCATGTGATGGTGGCCGCGAGGCCGCCGACACCATGGGACGGGGATCATTTCGTCCCGCCCGCCGCGGCCTCCAATAGTCATTGATCGCGCCGATTTGCGTCAGGCGCCGGGGAGGATTTGATGGACGACCTGAAGGACCGCGTGAGCCTCGACGACCGGCTGGAAGCCGCGGCGGTCAGCGGCATGACCCTGGCCGTCTGGGCCGACCTGAAGCCCGACGCGGTGTTCATCCACGACCCCTCCGGCAGGACCCACAGCTTCGGCGAGGTCAACGCCGCAGCCAACCGGATCGTCCGCCTGCTGCGGGCCAACGGCCTGAAGGACGGCGACTCCGTCGCCCTGGTCTGTTCCAACCGGTCCGAGTTCGTCGAGGTGCTGGCCGCCACCCAGCGCGCCGGCCTGCGGATCACCCCGGTCAACTGGCACCTGAACGCCGAGGAGATCGCCTACATCATCAACGACTGCGAGGCCAAGGCGGTGTTCTGCGAAGCGCGCGTGGCCTCATCCGCCGCCGCGGTCGCCCAGGCGCCGAACGTCCTGGTCAAGGTCGCCATCGGCGGCGTGATCCCGGGCTTCCTGGACTATGACGCGGCGCTGGGCTCGCTGGATGGCGGCGACATCGCCGACCCGGTCCTCGGCAACGCCATGATGTACACCTCCGGCACGACCGGGCGGCCCAAGGGCGTCTACCGCGCCCAGCCGGTGGTCGCGGTGCAGGGCCTCTACGCCATGCGCGGCTACGATCACGCGACCTCCGTCCAGCTCTGCGCGGGCCCGGCCTATCACGCAGCCCCCCTGGCCTTCGACGTCCGCGGCGCCATGGGCGCCGGCTGCGAGCTGGTGTTCATGGACAAGTGGGACTCCGAGACCGTCCTTCGCCTGATGCATGACCGCCGGGTCAGTCACCTGCACCTGGTGCCGATCATGTTCCAGCGCCTGCTGGCCCTGCCGGACGATGTGAAGGCCAAGTACGACCTCTCCAGCGTCATCTACATCGTCCACGGCGCCGCGCCCTGCCCGCCGGAGGTGAAGGCCGCGATGATCGACTGGTTCGGCCCCGTCCTCAGCGAATATTACGCGGGCTCGGAGGGCGGCGCGGGCTTTGTGATCAGCTCCGAGGAATGGCTCGCCAAGCCCGGCAGCGTCGGTAAGCGCCCCGCACTGCTCGGCTCCAAGATCCTCGACGAGGCGGGCGCCGAACTGCCCACCGGCGTGCCCGGCGGCATCTACCACCAGCTGCCGCCCGGCGGCGGCTTCACCTATTACAAGGACGAGGCCAAGACCAACGCCAACCGGGTCGGCGACTATTTCACCATGGGCGACGTCGGCTACTTCGACGAAGACGGCTACCTGTTCCTCACCGGCCGCAACGCCGAGACGATCATCTCCGGCGGGGTGAACATCTATCCGCAGGAAGTCGACAACGAACTGATCAAGCACGACGCCGTGGCGGACTCTTCCACCGTCGGCATCCCGCACGATGAATGGGGCGAGCAGGTGAAGGCGGTGATCCTGCTGAAGGAAGGCTATGCGCCCTCGGACGCCCTGGCCCAGGAAATCCTCGCCCATGCGCGGACCAGCCTGCCGGCCTTCAAGGTCCCGCGCAGCGTCGACTTCGTCACCGACCTGCCCCGCTCCGAAGCCGGCAAGATCCAGCGCAACAAGGTCCGCGCCCCCTACTGGGAAGGCCGGGCCCGGCAGATTTAGCGGCCTCGAATTCCAGGTTGTGTAATTACAATTTCATAACTACATTGAAGCCATGACCGGCGTCCGGTTTGAGTGGGACGAGGCTAAGAACCTCTCAAATCAGCGCAAGCACGAC
>NZ_JANXWD010000167.1 GCF_025351295.1 Phenylobacterium sp. | reverse complement strand
TGACCGACCGATCCGAAGGCGCGATGGACTTCGCCTATCTTGAGGACTTCGCGGCCGGCGACATGGGCGTGATCGCCGAGGTCCTGGCCATGTTCCGCGAGCAGGCCGACGGCTGGCTTGCGACGCTGGACGACCCCGGCGACGGCTGGCGCGACCTGGCCCACCTGATCAAGGGCTCCGCGCGCGGGCTCGGCGCCAAGGCGCTGGGCGACCTCGCCGACCGGGCCGAGCGGGGCGACGCGGCCATGGCGCCGCAGGTGCGGGCCGCGCTGGTCGAAACGCTGGCGGCGATCGAGGGTTATCTCACCCGGATCGGCCGCCGCTAGAGCCTTTCTGATTCAAGTGGCCTCGCTTGAACCAGATAAAAAGGCTCTAACTCTTTGAATTAGAGCGCGTCGGGCGGCGAAACCGGGATCCACTTTCGCCTGACGCGCTCTAGCGCAGGACCTCGTCGGTATAGGTCTCCACCACCAGGCTGAAGGCGCGGCCGTCCGGCGTGGCCAGGGTGGCGCGATGTTGCAGCACCTCGGACGGAGACCCGGACAACGCCTGGGCGGACAGGGTGTGGCGCTGGAAGCCGAGCGGCCCCACCACAACGCCGAACGGCGTCTGGGTGGTGTCCAGAGCGGCGTTCATCTGCGGCGTCAGGCGGTCCGGCAGGTACCAGTTGTCGGCGCGGGAGAAGACGGCCTCGCCGCACAGCAGCTCCACCCGCCGATGCCGCACCGGCGTGTCCGGGCCCACACCGAGGTCGCGGCGGGCGGCGGCGGTCGCGGCGGGCGCCTCGTCGCTGGCCACCTGCCGCGCCCGGATGCGCGTCCCGGGGGGTCCGCGCCGGTCGCACAGCGTCTGCAGCACGGCCGTCGCGCTGTCGTGGCTCAGCAGGTCCGCGTTCAGCCGCTGCAGCCGGACCGCCGCGCCGGGGGGCGGATCCGGCGGCGGCGCGGCCTGCGACGCGCCCGTCGCCGCGAGCGTGAGGGCGACACCCGCAGCGGCCAGGCCGACGCGGCTCAAGCCGCCGGCCCCTGGACACCCGCGCCCCGATCGGCGACCGGCGGGTCGGCGAGGCGCGACGGCCGCCCGTGCGGCGGGGTGATCGCCAGGAGTTCGACGACGGCCGCCGTGTCGAGCCGGGGTCCGGGCCGGTCGTCTGCCCCGGTGATCAGGGCCGTCAGCGCCTTGTCGGCCAGTATCCGCCGCACTTCCTTGAGCGTCGCGGCGTAGGACCCCGGCAGGCGGGCCTCGCTCAACGCCCGCAACGCCACGGCGGGGGCCTCGGCGGCCAGCACGTCGGCCACCTCGGGGCAGGCCACTAGCAGCCGCCAGGTCATCGGCCACTCCGTCATGATCACCACCCACAGCGCCAGCTGGAACCAGCGGTCGCCGGCCGTGGAGAAGGTCGGGTGCTGCAGGGCGACCGCGTGATAGAGCGCGACCCCGTTCAGGATCCGCTTGATCTGCCGTGGGTTGGGCGGCAGCCAGGGCGCCAGGGGTTGCAGCCGCTTGGCGGTCTCGGCCTCCACCTCGGGCGCGGCGGCGGCGTGGATGGCCAGCTCCTCGTTGATGATCTGGGCGATCTCGCGCTGGACGGCGACCTCGGCGCTGGCCTGTGCCGGCGAGTCCGAGGTGTGCACGACGCCCTTGATCAGGTCGCGGGCCTCGGCGGCGTAGGCCTTGGCCTCGGCCCAGTTCTCGCGCGCCTGGCTGCGCAGGCCGGCGGCGTCGAAGGCCGCCCCGCCACGCGCCGCGGCCTGTTCCCGGACCTTCTCCCGCAACTTGACCGCGGCCGGGTTGACCGTCGACGGCGCGCCGCGCCGCTCCAGCAGGCCGCGGACGTAGTCGCTCTGGTTCGCGGCGCCCATGCCCGGCAGCAGGAACGACATCTGGATCGCCTTCTCGACGAACCGTGCGCCCAGGGACTGCTCGACGCCGCCGCCCACCTTGGCCATGTCGGCATTGCGCGCCTCGAAGGCCCGCTCGATCCAGTCGCGGTCGCCCAGGATCAGGAACACCACGCGCGGGCTGCGCAGGATGGTCTGCATGCCGCGCACCAGGTCGACGATGGTCTCGGGCCGGCAGCGATCCAGATCGTCGACGACCACCAGCACCGGCCGCCTGATCCGCGCCATGGTGTGCTGGAAGTGCCTCCGGAACCGCTCGAACGGGTCGCTGTGTCCCAGGCCCAGCCGCTCGGCCAGGGGATCGACCCCGGGGGCCAGGGACTCGAAGAACAGCGACAGCGCGCCGCCGATCAACGGCAGCGACGCCAGGGCCAGCATCACCAGCCCCGCGCCGGTCTTCGGATCGAAATAGGCCTTCAGGTCGCCGGGCTTGCCGCCGACCTCGATCACGCCCCACCGCGACAGCAGCAGAACGACCAGGCCGCCCAGGATGAAGACAATCGTCGGCCAGAGCAGCTTCGGCGTGATCAGCCGCCACGCGAACTCCCGCGCCCACAGCCACGACCAGCGACCGTAGCGCGCCAGGACGTGCGGGCGCGCGTGGCCACCCTGGCGGGCGAGCGAGGCGGGCCGGTCGCCTTCGGTGCGGATCGCCTTGAAGCTGGCCTCGTGCATCACCTGGTAGAACGCCCACCAGGGCGGGGTGCAGTGCTCCATCTGCCAGGCGTTGAACGGAACGACGATCCAGGGCCGGCAAACGTCGTCGGGCAGCGCGCTCGGCGCGGCGTCCTGCGGCGGCGGATCCTGGGCGAAGGTGGCCGACAAGTTTACGCCATCGCCGTAGCGCTGCGTCAGGAAGCTGGCCGGCCGTCGGCCGAAGCCATAGGGGTTGAGGGCGCGGGCCACGAAATTGGCGAAGGTGGTCTTGCCGCCGCCCCAGGGCGCGTCGAGATGGACCACGAAGCTGGCCCGCGAGTCGCGGCGCTGCCGATCCCCGCCGACATTAAGGTTGCGCCAGATGGTGTGCAACCGCCGCGCCACCATCACCGCCAGCCCGGCGCGGCCCAGTGCGTCGTTGTCCAGCTCGGCGTCGTCGTCGAAGAAGTCGAGATCGGGGCGCGGGGCGGCGGCGGGCGGCGAGGGCGCCCGGTTCGCAGCGGGGCTGCCCGGATTCGGCTCGACGCCGCCGGCCGGCTCGGACGAGCCGCCGCTTGAGTGAGCGGCTTTCGCCTTCCGGGCCGGCGCGGCCTTTCTGGCGGCCTTTGCGGGCGCCGCCGGCTTCGCAGCGGTCTTGGGCGCCGGGGCGGGCTCGGGCGGAAAATGCAGGTCGAAGTCGCCGGTCAGTTCGACGTGGACGTTCTGTGAGGTCTTGTGCGGAGCGGTGAGGGTGCTAAGGCGCGGTTCGAGCTCGGCCTGCAGCCTGCCGAGGTTGAGCGGCGAGGCGGTCCGCGGCGCCTGAACGACCGCCATCAGGGCCTGGGAGAAATAGCTCGGCGGGTCGTTTGGGCCGTCCTCGCGGTCCGGCATCGCGCCGGCGAGGAACACGCCGCGCCGCAGCGGCAACGTGCGGGGCTGCGGCGCGAGCTGAGACGGCGCCGCGAAGGGGCTGAGCTCGCGCCGGGTCAGGAAGGCGTCGACGAACAGGACCTGCCGCTCGGCGTTGCAGGAGTCGAGGACCCGGATGACCTCGCGCCACGGGATCACGCCGACCCGGGAACTGAGACCGACGTCGTCGGCGAACAGCAGCGCTTCGCGATTGGAACTCAGGCCGGTGTGGCCGCAGAAATACAGCAGGGCGATGTTGTCGCGACGGCGCGCGGCGCGGGCCACCCAGGCCTCGAACGCCGCGGCCATCATCGAGGCGGTCACCTCCTGGCCCGTGGCCGGGGTCTGTCCCAGGCCCGTGGGCGAGCCGGACAGGACCAGGTCCAGCGTGGCCAACGGGGCGGCCGGGTTGGAGAACCCATCCGTCAGCCAGTTGGAGAACGCCAGGGCCGACCCGACCGAATAGTTGGCGACATTGTCGAACAGGTTGGGATAGGCGCCGAGGCCCATCACCAGGGCGTGGGTCTGGGCCCCGTCCTCGTCGCTGCGATCGACGATCAGTGTCATGCAGCCGCCCCATGCGCCTCAGCCCGGCCGCCAGCTTAGCGCGCCGTCCGAGCGATCAGCTACCAGCCTTTGCGCCTCAGATGCCGGCGCCGTTGTCGATGGCGCGCAGGGCCTCCTCGTGCGCCAGGGCCTCGGCCTCGATCCAGCCGATGAACGCCTTCACCTGCGGCAGGCGGCCCTTGGCCTTGGGGTGGACGAGGTAGTAGGCGAAATCCACCGCCGTCTCGATCTGCAGTGGGGCCACCAGGCGGCCGGCCTCGAGGTCGGCGAGGGCCAGGGTGCGCTTGGCCAGGGCGACGCCGCGGCCGTTGGCGGCGGCCTCGATCACCAGGCTGGACTGGTTGAAGCGCGGGCCCCGGTGGCCGTCGATGCCGCGCAGGCCGCGCGCCGCCAGCCACATGGGCCAGTCCGGACAGCTGTCGTCGATCTCCGGCGAGCCGTCGTGCAGCAGGATGTGGCTGGCCAGGTCCTCAGGCGTCGCCAGCGGCTGTTCGGCCAGCAGGGCCGGGCTCAGCACCGGCAGCACCATCTCGCTGACCAGGCGCTTCACTTCCAGGCCCGGATAGCGGCCGGCGCCGTAGCGGATGGCCAGGTCGACCTCGCCCGCGGACAGGTCGACCAGCTCCATGCCGGCCGAGAGCCAGACGTCGACCTGCGGATGCAGCCGCTCGAACGCGCCCAGGCGCGGCACCAGCCACTTGGCGGCGAACGAGGGCGGGGCGGTGATGGTCAGGCGGCGGCCATCGACCGCCGCGGTCAACAGGCTGGCTGCCTCGGCCAGCCGGTCGAAGGCCTCGCGGAGCGCGGGGAGGGCCGTCTGGGCCGCGTCGGTCAGCAGCAGGCCCTTGGGCGTGCGCTTGAAGAGGGCGGCGCCGACATAGTCCTCGAGGTTCTGGATCTGCTGGCTGACCGCGCCCGGGGTGACCGAGAGTTCGTCGGCGGCGCGGCTGAAGTTCAGGTGACGCGCGGCCGCCTCGAACGCCCGCAGGGCGTTGAGCGGCGGCAGCCGGCGTCGCTGTTGGTTACGATCCATCGAGAATTCCTGACAGCCCCGGCAGAAGTCCTTGGGTTGCGAATTGGGCGCCCACCGCCCTTATTGCAAGCGTCCGCCGGTGTATCGGCCCTTTTCACCCGTGGGCGGTCGACGGGGCGGGCGCAGGCCCGTCCCGTCGTGATTCCGGGGCCACAGTGTCGTTAGAGAAGCTAATCATGAGCCAGAGCGGCGAAAGAGGGAAGCGGACCGATCGCCTGGTTGTGCTGGGCGGCCGCGGCGACGCGCGCGGCCCGGGTCAGGTGTGGCTGGTGGGCGCCGGACCGGGCGACCCCGAACTGCTGACCATCAAGGCGCTGAAGGCGCTGCAGGCCGCCCAGGTGGTGGTTCACGACGGCCTGGTCTCCGACGAGATCCTGGACCTGGCGCCGGCCGGCGCGCGCCGGATCAGCGTCGCCAAGCGCAAGTCGCGCCACTCCTACAGTCAGGACGAGATCAACCGCATGCTGGTGGCCTTCGCCCTGGAAGGCCTGAACGTCGTGCGCCTGAAGGGCGGCGACCCGTTCATCTTCGGCCGCGGCGGCGAGGAGCTGGAAGCCTGCCGCGAGGCCGGTGTCGACTGTGTGATCGTGCCGGGCGTCACCGCCGCCCTGGCCGCGGGCGCCAGCGCCGGCGCGCCGCTGACCCCCCGGGGCCTGGCCCAGGCGGTGACCTTCGTCACCGGCCATGCGGCGCGGGTCGGCGAGGACGGAGCCGGCGAGCCCGACCTGGACTGGGACAGCCTGGCCCGGCCCAACCAGACCGTGGTGATCTACATGGGCGTCTCCATGGCCACGCCGATTGCCGCGCGACTGATCGCGGCCGGCCGCGCGGGCTCGACGCCGGCCCTGATCGTCGAGAACGCCAGCCGCGCCGACGAGGGCCGCGTCGTCACCACCCTGGCCGGCCTGCCGCAGGCTGCCGCCGCGATCACGGGGCCAGCCCTGCTGATCGTCGGCGAGGCCATGGCCCTGGCGCAAGCCCTTCCTCTCCTGCAAAGCGGGAGAGAGGGACCATCAGCCGAAGAGCCGATGGTGAGGAGGGCAAGCCTCAAGCTCAGCGGCACGACCGGCCGCGCCACGATTCAGCAGGTGGGGCTCTCCCTCTCCAGCCCTCGCTCTACGCTGCGCTCGCCGAGCGGTCCCCCTCTCCCGCTGCGCGGGAAAGGAAAGGGCGCGGCGCGATGAAAGCTCTCACCGCCAACCGCCTGACCGACGGCGAGGTCGTGTTCTGGAAGGCCGGCCATTGGGTCGAGCGGTTCGCCAATGCGCAGCTGTGGACCGATGACGATCCGGCCGCCATCGAGACCGAGGGCCAGGGCAAGGCCCAGGCCACCGTGGTGATCGACGTCTACCTGATCGACCTGGTGGAATCCGAGGGCCTGTGGGCGCCGCTCAGCTACCGCGAGCGGATCCGTGCGCTGGGCCCCACCAACCATCCCCACCACGGCAAGCAGGCCGAGGGCGGGGCGGTGATCGAGGCGTTGCAGCACGCCCACGGCGCGGCCCGTTCCACCGGGCGCGTCAACCTGATCAAGCGGAAATAGCGGGCCGATGTACCAGTACGATACCCTCGACAGACAGATGCTCGCCGACCGGTCCGCCGAGTTCCGGTCCCAGGTGGCGCGCCGCCTGTCCGGCGAGATCACCGAAGACCAGTTCAAGTCGCTGCGGCTGATGAACGGCCTCTATCTGCAGCTGCACGCCTACATGCTGCGGGTGGCCATTCCGTACGGCTCGCTGAACCCCACCCAGCTGCGCAAGCTGGCCTGGATCGGGCGCACCTACGACAAGGGCTACGGCCACTTCACCACGCGCACCAACCTGCAGTTCCACTGGATCAAGCTGCGCGACACGCCCGACATCCTGGACCATCTGGCCAGCGTCGACATGCATGCCATCCAGACCAGCGGCAACTGCATCCGCAACGTCACCGCCGACCCCTATGCGGGGGCCACCGCCGAGGAGGTGGACGATCCGCGGGTGTGGGCCGAGGCGCTGCGCCAATGGTCGACCTTCCACCCGGAGTTCTCGTTCCTGCCGCGCAAGTTCAAGTTCGCGGTCACCGCCTCGCCGAAGGACCGTACGGCGGCCCGGGTCCACGACATCGGCCTGGTGCTGAAGCGGGCCCGCGACGGCGCCCTGGGCTTCGAGGTGATCGTCGGCGGCGGCATGGGACGCACGCCCTACGTCGGCCCGACCATCCGCGAGTTCCTGCCGGTCAACCGGCTGATGTCCTACGTCGAGGCGATCCTGCGAGTCTACAACCGCCACGGCCGCCGCGACAACCTCTACAAGGCCCGGATCAAGATCCTGGTCGCCGCGCTCGGCAAGGACGAATTCGCCCGTCAGGTCGAGGCCGAGTGGGCCAAGATCGGCGACAGCGTCGACCTGCCCGACACCGAGCTGGCCCGCATCCGCGGCGCCTTCGCTCGTACCGGCTTCGAGACCCTGCCGCCGGTCTCCGACGCGTTCGAAACCGCCAAGGCCGCGACGCCAGCCTTCGCCCGCTTCGCACGCAACAACCTGAAGCCGCACAAGAAGCTTGGCTACACGATCGTCGAGATCAGCCTGAAGGGCATCGGCGACACCCCGGGCGACGCCACCTCCGAGCAGATGGAGGTCGTGGCCGACCTCGCCGAACGCTATGGGCAGGGCGATATCCGCGTCACGCACGAACAGAACCTGGTCCTGCCCCACGTGAAGCTGGACGACGCGCGGGCGGTCTGGGCGGCGCTGGCCGAGGCCGGAATCGCCACGCCCAACATCAACCTGGTCAGCGACATCATCGCCTGTCCGGGCCTGGACTACTGCGCGCTGGCCAATGCGCGGGCGATCCCGATCGCCCAGCACATCGCCGAGAAGTTCCGCGACCAGGACCGCGCCGAGAGGATCGGCGAGCTGAAGATCAAGATCAGCGGCTGCATCAACGCCTGCGGCCACCACCACGTCGGCCACATCGGCATCCTGGGCGTCGATAAGAAGGGCGAGGAGTTCTACCAGCTCACCCTGGGCGGCTCCGGGGCCGAGGATGCCTCGGTCGGCGCGATGCTGGGTCCGGCGCTGCCGTACGACCGGGTCGCCGATGCGGTGGACACCCTGGTCGAGGTTTATCTGCGCGAGCGCCAGGACGGCGAGCGCTTCCTCGACACCTTCCGCCGCACCGGCGTCGCGCCCTTCAAGGAGGCGGTCTATGCCGAAGCTCATTGAGCTGAAGGACGGCGTCGCCAAGGGCGTCGAGGACCCGTTCACCAACCTGGCGGACGACCAGGACCTGGCCGAAGGCGACGTGATCGTCTCCCTGGCCCGCTTCCAGGCTGACGGCGAGCGCCTGCTCTCCGAGGGCCGCCGGGTCGGCGTGCGCCTGCAGGCCGGCGAGCAGGTCGAGGCGCTGGTCTATGACCTGCCGCGCCTGGCGGTGGTGGCGCTGGAGTTCCCGAAGTACCGGGACGGCCGCGCCTACACCAACGGCCGGCTGCTGCGCGACCGCTTCCACTTCAGGGGCGAGGTCCGCGCGGTCGGCGAGGTGCTGCGCGAGCAGGCCGGCTTCATGGTCCGAGTGGGCTTCAACACCTTCGAACCTGCGGACGACGCCAGCGCCAACGAGTGGCAGGCCGCCGTCCATCGCTACCGGCACGTCTATCAGCGCGCCGCCGACGGCCGCATCCCCGTTTTCGGGGAACGGGCCTTCGCGGAGCGGGGAGCATGAGCTTGGCCTACGACGCTTTCGATCACACGACCGCGCTGGCGCTGCGCCTGGACGCCGAGCTGCGCCGCGCCCACCCGCGCACCATCCTGGAGGCCGCCGTCGAGACCTTCGGCGACCGGCTGGCCCTGGTCTCGTCGTTTGGCGCGGAGTCGGCCGTGCTGCTGGACATCGCCGCCAAGGTGAAGCCGGACCTGCCGATCCTGTTCCTCGACACCGGCATGCTGTTCGGCCAGACCCTGGACTATCGCCGCCAGCTGGCTGAGTGGCTGGGCCTGACCGACGTGCGCGACCTACGCCCGCAATACCAGGACCTGGCGGTCGGCGACCCGCAGGCCAAGCTGTGGCAGACCGACACCGACGCTTGCTGCAACATTCGCAAGGTGCTGCCGCTGGACCGCGCCCTGGGCGGGTTCGACGCCTGGATCACCGGCCGCAAGCGCTTCCACGGCGGCGACCGCCTCAGCCTGCCGGTGGTCGAACAGGCCGGGGCGCAGATCAAGTTCAACCCCCTGGCCAACTGGGGCAAGGACGACCTCGACGCCTATGTCGCCGAGCACGACCTGCCGGCCCATCCGCTGGTCGCCCAGGGCTTCCCCTCGATCGGCTGCTGGCCCTGCACCCAGCCGGCGCAGGAGGGTGAGGACGTGCGCGCCGGGCGCTGGAAGGGGCTGGACAAGACCGAGTGCGGTATCCATGTGGCGCGTGCGCCGGGGGCTGCGAACAACGTCGGCGGCGATATCTAGGTTTTCAGGATGAATGACGTGAGCGTGGTCCAGCCGGCCCTGAAGGCGCCAGTGTCCCTGAAGGCGTCCGGCGCCTTCTTCGTCGAGACGGTGACCTGGGTCCATCACTGGACCGACACCCTGTTCTCGTTCCGCACCACCCGGGACCCGGCGCTCCGCTTCTCCAGCGGCCAGTTCGTGATGGTCGGTCTGGCGAAGGAGGACGGCAAGCCCCTGGTCCGCGCCTATTCCATCGCCTCGCCCTCGTGGCACGAGGAGCTGGAGTTCTATTCGATCAAGGTGCCCGACGGTCCGCTGACCTCGCGCCTGCAGCACCTCAAGGTCGGCGACGAGGTGCTGATCGGCCGCAAGCCCACCGGCACCCTGGTGCTGGACGGCCTGAAGCCCGGCAAGCGGCTCTACATGCTGGGCACCGGCACGGGCCTGGCCCCCTGGCTCAGCCTGGCGCGCGACCCGGAGGTCTACGACCGGTTCGAGACGGTGGTGGTCACCCACACCGTGCGCGAGGTCGGCGACCTGAACTACGCCGCGCTATTCGAGCACGACCTGGCCGCCGACGAGATCCTGGGCGAGATGATCGGCGACAAGCTGAAATACTATCCGACCGTCACCCGCGAGGACTTCCGCACCAAGGGTCGGATCACCGATCTGATCGCCTCCGGCCAGATGTTCCGCGACCTGGGCCTGCCGCCGTTCAACCCGGCGGAGGACCGCATCATGCTGTGCGGCGGCCCCTCGGTGCTGGTCGACCTGAAGCAGCAGCTGCTCGACCTGGGCTACGTCGAAGGCTCGCTCGCGGCCCCGGGCGACTTCGTGCTCGAACGGGCGTTCGTCGAGACCTGAGCGGGGGCGAACCTCCAACCCAACAAGCTCGTCATCCCCGGCCCTGTGCCGGGGATCCATGGTTTAGCCACCGTCACGCCCAGTGGCGGGCCGCGCTGCGCGGCCCGCACCCACGGCAGCGCCGCCGAGCGATGGGTCCCGCGGACAAGCCGCGGGATGACGAAAAGAGGGACAGGCGAACTGCCGCCTAGTTCGGCGGGCAACCCTCGAACTTGCCCACCTTCACGGCGGTGAGCTTGCCGAGGTTCAGCGCCTGCATGGGCTTCATGGAGGCGGCGCCGTGACCCGTGTAGAGGTCGATGCGCTGGCCCTTGATGCCGCTGCCGATGTCGGTGGCGTACCAGTAGCCGTCGTGGGTGGCGCCGTTGGGCATCTTCAGGCCCACGGTCTCCTTGATGAAGATCACCGTGCGGCGCGGAATGATCGACTTGTCGACGGCGATCGTGCGCATCGGCACGACCTTGCAGCCCAGGCTGTCCAGGGCGCCCACGCCCTTGGCCCCAGCGTGATACAGCGTGGCCTTCACATTGAAGACACCCGTGCCGGGAAGCGCGCCCGAGATCACCGACGAAATCAGGTCGCCAACGGGATCGGTCGTCGCGGCTTGCGCGTTAGAGGCGGCGGCCAGAGCGGAGAGCACTGCCAGGGCGGCGAGGCGGCGTCGCATGGACGGCGTCCTCCTTCGTCGTTTCTACTGGTCGCCGGAGTCCTAACGGCTGAGCTGCCCTGGGGCAACCCCGGATGAGCGCGGCAATCTGGGCTGTGAGCGGCGCTAACAGCGCCCGTTAGACGCCGTCACTTGATCTCAAAGAATTTTCGCCCCAAAGCCAAGCTTCCAGTGTGAGGGCGTGGCCATGAAAATCTATGGGGATAGCAAGTCCGGCAACTGCCTGAAGGTGAAATGGACAGCCGATCTCCTGGGCCTCGCCTACGCGTGGATCGAGACCGACATCATGCAGGGACAGTCCCGTACGCCAGAATATCTGGCGCTGAATCCGGCGGGCCAGGTCCCCACGGTGATCCTCGACGACGGCCGCCCGCTGTCGCAGTCCAACGCCATCATCCTGCACTTGTCGGAAGGCTCGGACCTGATTCCGGCCGACCCCTACGAGCGGGCGCGTATGCTGGAATGGATGTTCTGGGAGCAGTACAGCCACGAGCCCTGCATCGCCGTCGCCCGCTTCCAGGTGCGCTACCTGGGCAAGCCGGTCGCCGAGCTTGAGCCGCGGCTGGTCGAGCGCGGCGGCGCGGCGCTGCAGCGGATGGAGCAAGGGCTGGCGGCCTCGCCGTTCCTGGTCGGCGACCGGGTCAGCCTGGCAGATGTGGCGCTGGTCGCCTACACGCGCGTCTGCCACGAGGGCGGCTTCCGCCTCGATCTCTATCCGCAGGTGCAGGCCTGGGTGGGCCGCGTGGAGGCGGCGCTCGGCATCGCCTGACCGGCTTGCCATCGGGCGGAGGAGTGGCGCAAACGAAGGGCATGAGACGCCCCCTCGCGCTGGCGCTGTGCGCCCTGGCCGCCGCCTTACCGTCCTCAGTGTTTGCCTGGGGCGCCACCGGCCACCGGATAGTGGGCCAGGTGGCGATCCGCGCCCTGCCGGCCGAGGTCCCGACCTTCCTGCGCACGCCCCGGGCGGTGCTGGACATCGGCGAGCTGTCGCGCGAACCCGACCGTGTGAAGGGCTCGGGCAAGCTGCACGACGCCGACCGCGATCCGGGCCACTTCATCGACCTGGACGACGACGGCAAGGTGCTGGGCGGGCCGCCGATGCTGCCGCTGGCCGCCACCCGCGCCGACTACGAGACCCAGCTGCGCGCCGCGGGCCTGGACACATGGAAGGCCGGGTACCTGCCCTATTCGATCGTCGACCGCTGGCAGCAGCTCAGCACCGACTTCGCCTATTGGCGCGTGCTGAAGGCCGCCGAGGCGAACCCGCGGTGGGCGGTCCACAAGGCCTGGTTCACCCAGGACCGCATCCGCCGCGAGGCGCTGATCCTGAAGGACGCGGGCGAGCTCAGCCACTTCGTCGGCGACGGCAGCCAGCCGCTGCACGTGACCACCCATTTCAACGGCTGGGGCGACGGGCCCAACCCCAAGGGCTATTCCAAGGCCAAGTTGCACGGCCCATTCGAAGGCGACCTTGTCCAGGCGACCGTGAAGCCGGCGGCCGTGGCGGCCAAGGTCGCGCCGCTCAGGATCTGCAACTGCGCCATCGAGCAGCGGGTCTCGACCTATCTGGCGGCGACCGGCCGGCAGGTGATCGCGTTCTATGAGATGGAGAAGGCCGGCGGCATGGCGCCGGGCGATCCCCGCGGCACGGCCTTCGCCGTCGAGCGCATCGCGGTCGGGGCCTCGGAGCTGCGCGACCTGATCGTCGAGGCCTGGCGGGCCAGCGCCACGCGCACCATCGGCTGGAAGCCGGTGGCGGTGCAGGACGTGCTGGCTGGCAAGGTCGATCCCTATCCGGCGCTCTACGGGATCGACTGATGACCACGCCCCAGTTCGGCGAGGCGCAGGCGGGGCGGACCTATCCGGACCGTCCGGCCGCCTTCGCGGTGATCGAGCGTGACGGCCTGCTGGCCCTGGTCCAGGTGGAGCGCCAGGGTCGCGGCCTGGTGCTCGACCTGCCGGGCGGCGGCATCGATCCGGGTGAGACGGAGGCCGAGGCGGCGATCCGGGAATGCGGCGAAGAAGCCGGGCTGGTGGTGGCGCTGGACGTCGCGCCATTCGTGCGAGCCGACCACTACTTCCTGCACAACGACGGCGTCGTGCGGAACACCCGCGGGGCCTTCTTCGTCGGTCGGGTCACCGACGAGGATGCCAGTCTGAAGATCGAGCACGACCATACCCTGGTCTGGCTGGCGCCTGATGAAGCGGTCGTCCGGCTGGACCGCGAGGCGCACGCCTGGGCGGTGGCCGCATGGCTGCGATTGCGCGCGCGCGGCTGAGGCGCTAGCAGCGCGGCCATGAGCGCGCAAATCATCGACGGCCGAATCCATGCGGAGCGGCTGCGCGCCGAGGTGGGCGCCGAGGTGGCCCTGCTGCGCGCAGAGCATGGCCTGCAGCCCGGCCTGGCCGTGGTGCTCGTGGGCGAGGACCCGGCTTCCCTGGGCTATGTGAAGTCCAAGGGCGAGCAGGCCCTGGCCGCCGGCATGCATTCCGTCACCCACCGTCTGCCGGCCGACACCCGGCAGGACGAGATGATCCGGCTGGTGGCCGACCTCGACGCCGATCCGTTGATCCACGGCATCCTGGTGCAGCTGCCGCTGCCCAAGCACCTCGACGAGAACGCGGTGATCGCCGCCATCAGCCCCGACAAGGATGTCGACGGCCTGAGCGTGGCCAACGCCGGGCGGCTGGTGGCGGGACTGCCGGCGCTGGTGGCCTGCACGCCCACCGGCTGCCTGATCCTGCTGAAGGCAACCCTGGGCGACCTGACCGGCAAGCGCGCCGTGGTGGTGGGCCGCTCGCTGCTGGTGGGCAAGCCGATCGCCCAGCTGCTGCTGGCCGCCGACTGCACGGTGACCATGGCCCATTCGCGCACCGTTGACCTGCCGGCGGTTTGTCGCGAGGCTGACATCCTGGTGGCCGCCGTCGGCCGTCCGCGGATGATCCGCGGCGACTGGATCAAGCCCGGCGCCTGCGTGATCGACGTCGGCATCAACCGCGTGCCCTTCGACCATCCTGAGCAGGCCGCGGCCGGCAAGACCAAGATCGTCGGCGACGTGAACTACAAGGAAGCCCTCGAGGTAGCCGGCTGGGTCACCCCCGCGCCGGGCGGCGTCGGCCCGATGACCGTGGCCGTGCTGCTGCACAACACGGTGCTGGCGGCGAAGCGTCAGGCGGGGCTCGAAATTTAGGCCGGCTTCGCCTGTTCGTTGGTCCAGGCCACCACGTCCTTCAGCACGCCTGCCACGGCCTGGTCATAGGCGGGCACGATGGCGCTGACCCGGTTGTCGACGGCGGTGACCTGTTTCTCGAAAATCTTCTCGACGACGGCGTTGCGGTCGGTCCCGCGGGTCATGGCGGCGCGCACGCGGACGACGACCGTGGGCGCGGCCTTGGGGCCGTGGTCGTAGCGTGCCTCGAAGTTGCGCACGTCCAGGCGCAGGATGTAGGCGGCCGAGCCCGGCTCGCCGCGGGAGATTATCCGCGCGGGGCCCGGATCGGCGTCGAATGCCGCCAGCACCGCCTCGTCCCACAGCACGGCCGCCGGGGCGACCCAGCGGGTGTCTGCGACATAGGCCGCCTTGCCCTCGGTGAAGGTCAGGATGCGGTCGCCGGCCGACTCCCGCTGGAAAACCGCATTGGTGCGGAAGACACCCACCTGGCCGGGCGCGGCGGTGACCGCCTCGGCGCCAGCCGGCATGCCGAAGCGGTAGAGGTCGGCGGGCTTGGTCTTTGGCAGCAGCGAGACGCAGGCCGTCAGCGCGAGGGCCGTGGCGGCGATGGCGACCGGGCGAAGGAGCGGGGCAGGGGAGCGCGTCATTGGGGCACCTTCACCTCTTTGGCCTTGGCCTTGCCCAGCGTGCCGGTGGGACTGGCTTCGATCTCGTTGACCAGCCGGTCCAGCGACTCGGCGGCGGTCTGCAACTGGACCACGGCGGCCGTCACCTGCGGCAGGCCGTTGGTTGCGAAGTCTGCGGTGGGGCCCTGCAGTCGCCCGACCATGCCGCGGGCGTCCGCGGCGGCGGCTTTGACCTCTTCCGAGGCGTCGGCGAGGTTCTTCACCGCCCGCTTGCCGTCGCCCTCGACCAGTTCGCGGCTGGAGTGCGACAGGGCGGTGACCTCGACGATCGCCGCGTCGGCGTGCTGGATGGCGGTCTGGGCGTCGGCGATGATCGCCTTGCGTTCGCGCAACTCCGCGGTCACCGCCTGGGCGTCGGAAAGCGCCGCCGAGAAGGTCTTGATGTTCTGGTCGGACAGCACCTCGTTCACCCGGTGCAGCGCCTCGATGGTGCTGGTCAGCACGGTGCCGCCGCCCTCCAGCAGGTCGGAGATCGCGCTCCGCTGGCTGTGCAGGATGGGAATGCACTGCCGGCCCAGGCCCATCCGGTCGCAGCGGGCCTGGTCGGCCTCCTTCAGCAGCGGCTTGGTGCCGGTGCCGGCACTGATCTGCACATAGTTCAGGCCGGTGATGCCCTGGGGCTCCAGGGTGGCGAAGCTGTCGGTGCGGATCGGCACGTCCTGGGTCACCTTCACTCGCGCGATGACATTGGCCTGGTTGGTCTTGTCCAGGGCGATCTTGGTGACCTCGCCCACCTTGATGCCGTTGAAGTGGACCTCGCCGCCCTCGTTCAGGCCGCGCACGGGCCCGGCGAAGACGATGTCGTAGAGGTCGTATTCGGCGTTGATCCGCAGGCGCGCCAGCCAGACGACGAACACCACCAGGGCGACCGTCAGGATCAGGGTGGAAAGCCCCACCAGGGCGTAGTTGGCGTTCTTTTCCATCAGTCGTCCGTTCCGGTCCGCGCCGCGCGCGCGGCGCGGCCTCGCGGTCCCATGAAATATTCCCGGATCCAGGGGTGATCCGAATGTTCGAGTTCGCGCACCGGCGCGGTCGCCACCACCTTGCGGTCGGCCAGGACGGCGACGCGGTCGGTGATCTGGTAGAGGGAATCGAGGTCGTGGGTGATCATGAACACGGTCAGGTCCAGGCTCTTGGCAAGGTCGTCGATCAACTCATCGAAGCCGGCCGCCCCGATCGGGTCCAGGCCGGAGGTGGGCTCGTCGAGGAACAGCAGCTCCGGGTCCAGGGCCAGGGCGCGGGCCAGGCCGGCGCGCTTGCGCATGCCGCCCGACAGCTCCGCCGGCTTCAGCGACCCCGCCTCGGCCCGCAGCCCCACCATGGCGATCTTCAGGTCGGAGAGCTCCAGGGCGTCCTTGCGCGACAGGCCGGTGTGTTCGAACATCGGCGCGGCGACGTTCTCGCGCACGGTGAGGTTGGAAAACAGCGCCCCGCCCTGGAACAGCACGCCCCACGAGCGTTCCAGCGCCCCCCAGCTGCGCCGCGAGGCCCGCTGCAGCTCCTGGCCGAATACCTTGACCGTGCCCTTGTCGGGGTTACGCAGGCCGATGATGGTGTTGAGCAGCACGGACTTGCCGGTCCCGGACCCGCCGACGACGCCCATCACCTCGCCACGCTTGACCGTGAGGTCGAGGTCCTCGTGCACCACGTGCTCGCCGAAGGCCGAGCAGAGGCCGCGCACCTCGATGGCGGGGCCCGTCTGATCCAGCAGCTCCTCGTCGGAGAGCGTCTTCTCGTCACGGACGTCGGTCATATGTTGAGCTGCATGTAGACGAGGGCGAAGGCGGCATCGATCATGATCACCGAGAAGACGGAGTGGACCACCGCGGTGGTGACGCGCCGGCCGAGGCTTTCGACGTCGCCGCCCACCAGCAGGCCCTGACGGCAGCCGATGCCGGCGACCACGGCGGCCATCACCGGCGCCTTGGAGAGCGCGATCAGGAAGTGGGTGACGCCCACGTTGTCGACGATCCGCTGCAGGAAGAAGGTCGGACCCAGCCCCAGCACCGACCAGGTCACCGCCAGGCCGCCCAGCAGGCCCGCCAGGGTGGCCACGAAGGTCAGCAGCGGGATGGTCAGCAGCAGGGCGATGAAGCGCGGCAGCACCAGGGCCTCGAACGCATCGACGCCCATCACCTGCATGGCGTCGATCTCCTGGGTCATCTTCATCGACCCAAGCTCGGCGGCGAAGGCGGAGGCGGAGCGGCCGGACAACAGCACCGCGGTGATGACGATATTGAACTCCCGCAGCACCGCCACGCCGATCAGTTCCACGGCGAACACCTCGGCCCCGAACTGCCGCAGCATGTTGACGCCCAGCAGCGCGACCACGGCCCCGATGAAGAAGGTCGTCAGCGCCACGATCGGGATGGCGTCGAGGCCGGCCTGCTCCATCTGCAGGAAGATGGGCGCCCAGCGGATCTTGCGTGGCGCGACGACCAGATTGACCAGGGCCTGGACCGAAACCACCAGCAGGTGCCCGAGGAAGCCCATGGTCGACAGGAACTCGAGCCCCAGGTCGATCACCCCCTTGCCGATGCGGATGGTCAGCTGGTGGAAACCCTGGGGCTGGGGGCGGAGCACCGGCTGGACGCGCACCGCATTGTCCACAAGCTCGAGCAGTCGTTTCGATTCCGGCCGCGCGACCACGCGCTCCAGGTCGAAGTCCTGGCCGACCGCCCGGATCAGGGCGAAGGCGCCGGCGGTGTCCATCCGCCGGACCTGGGTGAGGTCGAAGGTCACGTCGCTCCGGCCGCGCAACGTCAGGCGGAGGTCTTTGGCGACCGCGCCGAGCAGGTTGGTGGTCCAGTCGCCGCTCAGCATCGCCTTGGGGCGATCCGTTTCGGCCTCCATCTGGAACTTGGCGGGTTTCTCCATACGGACCTTGTCCCGGCGCGCGGCGCGGCTGTCCAGCCTTCGCGTGCGGGGTTCGTCCTCCCTCGTGCCACGGCGCCTCGAGGACACCGACCCGGGGGCCTAACGCCCACATGGCAAAGGTTGTTCCGCCCCCAAATACGATGGGTCCGGTTGGGGCCAAAGCCAAGCTCGGCCAAGATTTGGTCCAACTACGCCGGGTAAGCATCGGCGAAGTCCTGTAGGACGCATGGACCTACGTAGGAGTGGAGCTGAGAGTGACCCGCACGATCGATCTCGCCGGGGCTTCCGGCGCCCGTTATCGCTACACCCCGATGGACGAGAACCGCTTCCTGCCGCCGGCTGGAGCCAACTACGTCATCGCCGAGCTGACCGACGAGGCCCTGAACGTCGTGTTCGCCGGGGAGACCGACAACCTGGCCAGCCAGAGCTGGCGGGCCGACCTGGAGAAGGCGCGGCGCAAATACGCCGCCGCGACCGTGTTGACCCGGCTCAACGTCACCCGCGCGGTGCGCGAGGCCGAACGGCGCGACCTGATCGACAACTATCACCCGCCGTTGAACGGTTAGATCACTCGGGCCGACGGTAGAAGCAGGCGGTGGCGTCGCTGGGGAGCAGACGCAGCAACGGGTAGACCGCGACGGAAAAGGCGAAGCTGGCGACCGACATCGCCAGCGACATGTTGCGTACGGTTCGAATGCGGCTCCACAACCCCGCCAGTTCGATCGTCGCGAGGCGCAGTCTGCCTATGGGGGCAAGTCCGGCCTGCGCCGTCACGCGGTCGAGGAGGGCCGGCGTGAAGTACCAGACATGTGGCGACGGAAGGCCACGCTGCCAGAGCCGGTGGTACGGCCCGGCGAAGCCCAGGCGATCCAGCGCCGCCGCCGTACGAAAGTAGAAACCTCGCTTATCGGGACAGCTGAGGCATGGGGTCCCGCCCGGCGCGAGCCGCTCGAAGGCGGCCGCGAGGGCGTCAGCCATGGCCGGGATGTGCTCCAGGACGTCGTTGAAGACGATGACGTCGAACCGTTCGTCTACCTCAAGCCGTCAGGGAAAAAGCCGTGGCGCACCCGTGCGCCGCCCTGCCGCACGGCGCGCAGCACATTCGCCTCTGGTTCGATGCCCTCCGCCTGGAAGCCGGCCGCCGTCGCCCGGGCGAGCAGGAAGCCTGGTCCGCTGCCGACATCGAGAAAACGAACGCCGGCTGGCGGAAGGAGCCCGAGCCATTCCAGGATGCGGGCAGTGTTGCGATAACGCAGCGTGGCAAGGCGACACCCAGCAGAGCGTGCGCACTTCTGTCATAGTGCTGTCCAACTCCCTCGCGAGGGTCGCCCGATGGCTTCCGAACCGGACGACAACCCTTTCGCCCGCAACAGCGTCTGGCCGAAGATGCCCCAGGCGCCGTTCCGCGTCGGGCCGTTGCCCAAGGTCGATCTGAGCCGGCCGGCCGAGCCTCAGCCCGCGCCCCCCGAGCCGGCGCAACGCACGATCACCCCGCTGGTCGTGCGACCGATGGGGCCCACGATGGGGGGAAGCCTCGCCGGCGGCGCGATTCCGCGCTCGGCGGCCGGGTCCGCGCCCGAGGTCACGCCCGAGCCGCGCCCAGACCCTGCGCCGGCGCCCGTCGAGGTGACGCCCCACCCGCCAGCCGCGCCGCCATACGTGGAGCTGGCCGAGCTGGTCGTCTCGCCACGCCCGTCGTCGCGGCCGAAGGTTCGCCGGCGGTCCCGGCTGCCCGCCGTCGCGGCGACGGTGGTGGGGCTCGGGGGTCTGGCCGGCCTCGCCTACCTGCTTGTCAGCCGCGGCGGGCCGGCCGCGCCGAACGCCGCGCTCGCGCCGACGGCAGTGGCTCCGATGGCGGTGGTGGCTCCGGTGGTGGCTGTCGCTCCGCCTGCGATCCCCGCATCGCCCGGCGTGGCGGCGGCCAAGGCTCAGGGCCCGGCGCGGGCGTCAGCGGCGCCGCCGGTTGCGGTGAAGCCCGCCGCGGTTCGCTCTGTCTCGCCCGCCGCGCCGCCGCCCACGCGCCGCCTCAGCCTGCCGTCCGATGCGGCGGCGGCCACGGAGGAGGCGATCAACGCCCCGGTGCTGACCCTGCCGGCCGCCGCGCCAGCGCCGTCGTCGCAGCCGTCCTACCGTCCGCCGTCCGCGCCCGACCCCACGGCGCCGGTCACCACCCAGCGGCCCTACGGTTAGCCGCGCTCGAGCGGGGGGTTCGCTCAGCTGGCCGGCGCGGGCCGGGCGCGCTGGTTGTAGAGCAGCTTGCGGCGGCGGGCCTGTTCCTCGGGGCTGAGGGTGGCCGGGTCCTCCACCGGGCCGGCTGTGACGGCCATGCCCTTCACCACCGGCGGGCGCGCCGAGAGTTCCTCGAACCAGCGCTTGAAATATTTGAACTCGTCGAGGTCGATGCCCTGCAGCTTCCAACTGGCGGTCCACGGGTAGCAGATCATGTCGGCGATCGTGTACGCGCCGCCGGCCACATAGGGACGGTCGTAGAGGCGGTTGTTCAGCACCCCGTACATGCGGTGGACCTCGTCGGCGAAGCGGCGGTTGGCATAGGACTGGTCGCCCTCGCTCTCGGGCACGCGGCTGAAGTGGCCGCGCTCGCCGGTCTTGGGGCCCTGGTTGGCCATCTGCCACATCACCCATTGGGTGACCTCGTACTTGGCGCGGACGTCGTCCTGGGGCCAGAAGCGCCCTTCCTTCTCGGCGACGTACAGCATGATCGCGCCGCTCTCGAAGACGCCGATCGAGTCGCCGCCGCCCTTCGGCGCATGGTCGACCAGGGCCGGCTTGCGGTTGTTGGGGCTGATCTTGAGGAAGGTCTCCGCGAACTGGTCGCCGCGGCCGATGTTGGCGGGGACGATGGTGTAGGGCACGCCCAACTCCTCCAGCAGGATCGTCACCTTCTTGCCGTTCGGCGTGGGCCAGTAGTGGAGGTCGTACATCGGGCGTCTCCCTGTCTCGCTTGCCGCAAGCTTAGGCTCCCAGGCGTGTCGGCCTCAAGTCGACAAAAGCTGGGGGACGACCCAGGAAAACGCCGGCCGGAAGGATTGCGGTCGGCGTCAGGCGGCCTCGGTCGGCGGCGGCCCTCGGGGACGCGCGGCGCCGGCGAGCTGCCGGGTCCAGCCCTCGACGACCTCCCAGCCCCGTCGTGACGCCTCCAGGGCCCCGTGCGCCACGGCGGCGACCCGGGTCACGACCGCCCGGACCAGCGGCGACCTCGGGCCGAGCTTGGGCGACACGCTCTTCGACCGGGGCGGCGCCACCGCCGGCGTCAGCATCGCCCCCTCGTCCGGAGCGGCCCCGTCCAGGTTCGGCCCGTTGACCAGCCGCACGGTCACGATCACGGCCAGTTCCAGTCGCTGGCCGCGTCCCCGCCGGGCGCCGAACAGCCGGCCCACCCCCGGCAGCTCCGCGGCCCACGGCGTCCGCTCGGCGGCGATCTCGTGGGAGTCCTGGAACAGGCCGGCCAGCAGGAAGGTCTCGCCGTCGCGCAGGTCGACGGTGGTCGCCGCGCGTCGCGTGCTGAGCGCCGGGACGTTGAAATTCTGCAGCTGCAGGCTGTTGCGCGGGTCCAGGGCGCTGACCTCCGAGGTCAGCCGCAGCCGGATCAGGCCGTTGGCCTGCACCGTCGGCTGGAACGCGATCATCGTCCCGTAGGGCCGGAACTGGATGGTCAGCTGGCCGTCGTCGGACGGCACGGGATAGGGGAACTCCCCGCCCGCCAGGAAGCTGGCCGTCTCGCCCGACAGCGCCAGCAGCTCTGGGCGGGCCAGCACCTGCGTCGCCCCGCGTCTCTCCAGCGCCCGCAGGCTCGCGGCCAGGTCGAGGCCGATGGCATGGCCGCTGATCTGCGCGGTCGACTGCGGCACCTCGGCGCCCAACAGTCCGGTCCCCGACGCCAGCGCGAGGTGGCGACCCGTGGCGCTTAGGTCGACGCCGATGTCGCGCAGATCGTCCTCGCTGGCCTCGACCAGCCGCACGTCCAGCATCACCTGGCTGGGTTGCACGTCCAGCAGGGACAGCACGGCGCCCGGCGCGGCGCGCTCTGCCAGGTCCTGCGCTGTTGCCGCGGCCTCCGAGGTCGAGACGGCGCCGCGCAGCAGCAGGCCGGTGTTGAGCGTCTCCACGGTGATCGGCTCGTCGGGCAGGGCGGCGCGCAGGTCGATCTCCAGCTGCGCCCCGTCGTAGCCGACCTCCACATTGACTACCTGCAGCAGCGCCGCGCCGGGGCCGTAGATCAGCAGGTTGGTGGCGCCGACCGTCTGGCCCATCACGTAGAGGCTGTGCGGCCCGGCCGCCGCCACCCGGGCCGTCTCGGGCTGGGCCACCACCACCTTGGTGACGCCGCTGGCCAGCACCAGGGGGGCCGACTTGCCCACGGCAACATGGATGATGGTGGTCGCCCCGGCCTCGGCGGGCAGGACGTCAGCGGCGGCCGGCTGCACGCTCAGCACGGCCAGGGCGGCGGCGAGCACGGCGGCGCGACCCCGGCCGTCGGCCAGGGCCCGGAGCCCCGCGGCGCGGGCTCTCGCAAGGATGCTCGACAGTCGCATCAGGACCGAACCGGTCGCCGTCTCCGCCAAAGGTGCGACATCCTGCCATGCGGCCCCCTGGATTGCCGGTAACGGACGTGGTTAACGCGCGGTAGGATTCGAGGCGGACTGTCGCCCGGATCGGCGGCGAGATCGGACAGTTTAATAACATTATGATATTACAATAAATAATTGAAATACATACAATAAATACGTTTCTATTAATGCAATGTCTCAAGCCGCCAGGCGACGTTGGCGGATCGTCGCGGCCCGACGCGTCGCAAGCCGAACCGTGAAGAGCGGTCAGGTGTCTGGGGGGCTGACGAAGAACGGCTGGACCACCGCCTGGACGTCGGGGAGCGCCTCGAAGTCGGCGGCGTGGGCGGCCAGCGCGGGCCAGCGGACAGCGTCGAACACGTCCGGGTGAGCCTCGCCGACGAACCGCAGGACGCAGGCCACGGCGATATCCGCATGGCCGATCCGCTCGCCGAACCACCAGGCGCCGCGGCCCGCGCGGTCGGCCTCCAGCACGTCCAGCACCGCGGCGATCTGGGCCCGGCAGCGGTCGACCCAGGCTGGGGTGGCGCGGTCGTGGATCACGCGCTCATAGACCAGGCTGATGGCCTTGTCGGCCAGGCCCGAAGCCAGGCCGCAGACATTCAGCGCGGCCCGGCGCTCAGGACCCGAAGCGGCGATCAGCGCCCGTTCCGGTCCGGCCAGCTCATCCAGCCAGTCGAGGATCGCGCCGCTCTCCACCAGGACCTCGCCGTCGTCGGCGACTAGGGTCGGCACCCGGCGCAGGGGATTGAACGCCGCCAGCCGGTCGGCGTCGCCGAACACCGACCAGGGCCGATGCTCATAGGCCATCCCGTAGAGTCTGAGCGCCACCGCCACCCGGCGCACGAACGGGCTGTCATACTGGCCGATCAGGATCATCGCGCGGTCCCCCCTGTTTCCTTCGCCAGATAGGGGAAGCCCGCGCGGCGCGATAGGCGGCGCGGGGCTTGACGTCCCCGACGTCGTTGATCTCTGGATCCAGGTGACCCGCGCTGCCGTCGGGCCAAACGAGAGGACAGCACATGTCGCAAGCCGATCTGGTCATCAGGGGCGGCCTGGTGTTCGACGGCCGGGGCGGCGCGCCGGTCCAGGCTGACGTCGCCATCACCGGCGACCGGATCGTGGCCGTGGGGACGGTCGCCGAACGCGGCCGCGAGGAGATCGACGCCACCGGCCTGATCGTCACCCCCGGTTGGGTCGACATCCACACCCACTACGATGGCCAGATCACCTGGGACTCGCGGATGACCCCGTCCTCGACGCTGGGGGCCACTACGGTGGTCGCCGGCAACTGCGGGGTCGGCTTCGCCCCGGTCCGGCCGCAGGACCGCGACACCCTGATCCGGCTGATGGAGGGGGTCGAGGATATCCCCGGCGCGGCGCTGCACGCCGGCCTCTCCTGGAACTGGGAGAGCTTTGCCGAATACATGGACGCGGTGGACGAGTTGCCGCACGACATCGACGTCGCGGTGCAGGTCCCGCACGGCGCGCTGCGGGTCTATGTGATGGGCGAGCGCGGCGCCAACCGCGACCCGGCTACCGCGGACGAGAACGCCCGCATGCGCGAGCTGACCCGCGACGCCATCCGGGCCGGCGCGCTCGGCTTCTCCACCACGCGGACCATGGTCCACCGCACCGCCGACGGCGACCTCACCCCCACCCTGGGCGCGGCGCGGGCCGAGATGGAGGCGATCGCCGGTGGCCTGGCCGACGCTGGGTCCGGGGTGCTGCAATGGGTCAGCGACTTCTCCGACATGGAGGGCGAATTCCAGCTGATCCGCGACCTCACCCGCATCGCCGGTCAGCCGCTCAGCTTCTCGATGGTCCAGGCCGACGTGGTCCCCGACCAATGGCGCGAACTGACGCGGCGCCTGGACGAGGCCGCCGCCGAGGGCTTCCCGATCAAGGCCCAGGTGGCCGGACGGCCGGTGGGGCTGATGCTGGGCCTGCAGGGCTCGGCCCACCCATTCATCAGCCGGCCCGCCTACCGCGAGATCGCCGACCTGCCGCTGGCTGAGAAGGTCGCCGCCATGCGCGACCAGGCCTTCCGCGCCCGCCTCATCGGCGAGAAGCCCGAGAAGGGCCACCCGTTCATCAACTCGCTCGCCGGCGCCCACCACAAGATGTACGCGATCGAGGGCGAGATCGACTACGAGCCCGATCCCGCCACCAGCCTGGGCGCGCGGGGCAAGGCCCTGGGGATCAATCCCGACGAGCTGCTCTACGACGCCATGCTGGCCGATGAGGGCCGCGCCTTCCTGTTCTTCCCGATGCACAACTACGTCGAGGGCAGCCTGGAGAACGTCCGCGCCATGCTGGCCAACCCCAACACCCTGTCGGGCCTCTCCGACGGCGGCGCTCATGTCGGCGCGATCTGCGACGTCAGCCTGCCCACCTTCATGCTCAGCTACTGGTGTCGCGACCGCACCCGGGGCCTACGCTTCGACCTCGCCGAGACCATCCGCGGCCAGACCAAGGACACTGCCGACGCGGTGGGCCTGAACGACCGGGGCGTGGTCGCGCCGGGCTACCTGGCCGACCTCAACGTGATCGACTTCGACCGGCTGAAGCTGAACGTCCCCTACATGGTCTACGACCTGCCCACCGCCGCGCGCCGGCTGATGCAGGACGCGCAGGGCTATGTGGCGACCATCAAGTCCGGCCAGGTGATCTACCGCGAGGGCCAGGCGACCGGCGCCCTGCCGGGTCGGCTGATCCGCGGCCGACAATCCGCGCCGCAACGGCTGGCGGCCGAGTAGAGCCCTGCCGGAGCCGGCCGCCAGGCGCTTGCTGACGCCGGTCTGCACGTCCAAAAGTCTGACAAACCTCTCGGGAGACCCTCCATGAAGACCCGCATCACCGAACTCTTCGGCATCGAGCATCCGATCATCCAGGGCGGGATGCACTATGTGGGCTTCGCCGAGATGGCGGCCGCGGTCTCCAACGCCGGCGGCCTGGGCCTGATCACCGGCCTGACCCAGGGCACGCCCGAGAACCTCACCAAGGAGATCGCCCGCTGCCGGGAGATGACCGACAAGCCGTTCGGCGTGAACCTGACCTTCCTGCCGTCGGTCAATCCCCCGGACTACCCGGGCTTCATGGATGCGATCATCAAGGGCGGGATCAAGATCGTCGAGACTGCCGGCAACAATCCGCAGAAGTACATGCCGGCCCTCAAGGCGGCGGGGATCAAGGTGATCCACAAGTGCACCTCGGTCCGCCACTCGCTGAAGGCCGAGACGGTGGGCGTCGATGCGGTCAGCGTCGATGGTTTCGAGTGCGGGGGGCACCCGGGCGAGGACGACGTGCCCAACTTCATCCTGCTGCCCCGCGCCGGCGAGGAGCTGACGATCCCCTTCGTCGCGTCCGGCGGTATGGCGGACGGCCGCTCGCTGGTGGCGGCGCTGGCCATGGGCGCCGAGGGCATGAACATGGGCACCCGCTTCATCGCCACCCAGGACGCGCCGGTGCACCAGCACGTCAAGGACGCCCTGGTCGCGGCCAGCGAACTGGACACCCGGCTGATCATGCGCCCCCTGCGCAACACCGAACGCGTGCTGACCAACGCCGGCGTCGAGCGCCTGCTGGAAAAGGAACGCACCCTGGGCGCCGCGATCACCTTCGCCGACATCGCCCCCGAGGTGGCCGGGGTCTATCCGCTGATCTTCCGCGACGGCCAGATGGACGCCGGCGGCTGGAGCTGCGGCATGGTCGCCGGCCTGATCCACGACATCCCGACCGTCAAGGACCTCATCGACCGCATCATGGCCGAAGCCGAGTCGCTGATCGCCGAACGCCTGGCGGGCTTCCTGGGGCAGCGGGCGGGGGCGCGACTGGAGACGGCGTAGGGGCCGGCGTCGCGACGGCGGATTCAGTGCATTTCATAGAGAGGCGCGGATGGAGGAACCGCTTTCAGAGCACCCGTATCCGCCACCAGACTATGCCCGCTATCGCAGGCGTAAGGTCTGGCTGACAACGCGAGAACGGGTCCTTCAGCGCGACAGCCGCCGCTGCTTTCGGTGTGCCGGCCCGGCTGAGGTGGTGCACCATCGGAGCTATGCGCCCGACGTAATAGTAGGAGCGGCCGACGAATGGCTCATCTCGCTCTGTCACGGATGTCATGAAAATGTTGAGTTCGATGACGCGGGCTTCCGCCGTTCGTGGCTCGAGAAAGAGCGCTCGCTAATCACACCCGACCGGGGAACCGATATTCCCGAGCCTGCTGTCGATCTCAGGCGGCGGAGCACTCCCAGGCCCGCAGGTTGGGAGCGCATGACGAAGCTGCGGCAGCAGGCTTGGAACCAGCGGGCTGCGCACCTGATCAAAGAACGTCGGAAACGCAATCCGAGCTCAGATTGGTATGCGACCCGTGCTGAAGCGGAAACCGCAGCGTTCGAGATTCTTGGAGCGGTGCCCCGGCATGCCATCATGCTTTCGCGACCACTGGGTCCTGCTTAGCCTCGCTCTGCTAACCCAAGGCGCCCAGTTGTATGGCAACTCAACTTGTCTGACTTTGGGACTCAACCCGGGGCGGGCGAAGTCGCAGTTCGAGTCGCTCGCTAACAGTGACGGTCTGCTGACTGCCCTAGATCGGCAGCAGATGGAGGCGGTCGCCATCTGGAATCGTCCGAAACTCGCGCGGCGAAACAAAGAACCTGTGACTTTCTCGTTGTAGACGAGTGGCTCCCCTTGCCTCAATCGCTCGGTGATCAGGCGCGCCAGTTCCTCTTTGTTGCGCGCCTGCCAACCCTTGCCGCTGGTGCTAAGGCGCTGGGCCATGGCGGCGTCGAGGCGGATCGAACAGCCGATATGCTGCCCCGTGAAAGCACGGCCGGCCGGTTTGAAGGTTCGCGAATCGGCCTGAAGCTTTAGCCTTCAGCCATCCTTCGAGAGGGTCAGATGGGACACGCCGCTGCAAACCTAGTCGCCAGGCTTGAAGATCACGAGGCGTCGCCGACGCGAGACGAAGTGATCTCCCGATATCGCCGGATGCGGGCGATCAGCCGCGCTCACACCTCGGCGGCCACGGACCGCCTGCCTCGCGATGCGATCCTGCGGCAGGCTCGAAGGCTGGGCCTCGCCCACGGCCGGACCTTCGTCGTCGATGACTTCGCCGACCTGGTCTACGCGCTCGACCTCACCGTCTACACGACAGCCCCGGACCGCCTGAGCGGGATCGAGCGCTACAGCCGGTCCGCCAAGGTTGCGGCGGGTTCGGACGAGGCCCTTGTGCTCCAGGCGATGCGCAGCGCCCGCTTCAGTATCCTCCAGATCGAGGGCCGGGGCCCGGTCGCGGGCCTGATCGCGAAAGATGCTGTCCGAGACGCCGACCTATGGCTGATGGACGAAGGCATGGAGGCGTCGCTGCCCGCAGGCGCAGTGATCGCCACGCGCATCTACCAGGTTGGCTATTTCTGGATGACGGCGGGCGTCTTCGTCATGCTCGAACCCGAGATCCTCGCCGAGGCGATCGCGTCCGTACCCTGCCTCGCCCGCAGGACGCCGGCAGAGGCCATCGACGACCGCCGCTTCGCCGAGGCGATCTATCGCGCGGCCCTGCTGGACGGCGCGACCAGCAGGGCGCGATATCAGGATGTGCCGGACGAGGTTTCCCGCCCCGGTGTTTGACGATCTGCCAGGGCCGGCAGCCGCGCACTGATCGCCTTCCGTCGTCACATGGACGAAAAGCGTCGAGGCCTAGCGAGGGCGGTCGCAGCGCCCCAGACGACAGCAAAGAATGGTGGATGCGACAGGGATTGAACCTGTGACCCCCTCGGTGTGAACGAGGTGAGTTCTACGGCCTCCCCTCGGCACTGGTCCCATCGCCACCCAGATATTCGCGATCCGTTCACGCCCATGTGCCGCGTTTCTGGGTGGTTCCTGGGTGGTGCCTAACCTCGGGGCGGCCAGTCTTTCGCCTCGTGGGCGGCAAGCAATTCCGGGTTCTTCAGCACGAGGCGGCCGAAACGTTCGAAGTACGTGGTGCGGGTCTGCGGACCGTCATTGTAGAGATGCAAGTGCGGCGTCGTGCTGACCCCAAATGTCGTCAAACTTCTTCGGGTTGGACTTGAAGGTGACCGCCTGGGGCAGGAAGTCCGCATAGTTGACATGGGCCAGCGACGTTACGCCCAGCGGCTTCTATCGGCGCTTCACGGGCAGGTAGCCGTGCTTCAGCGTGGGGTGGGGCAGCGCCACGTAGGCGTAGGGCATCCAATAGCGGAAGTAGCCCCGTTGGTTGCTCAGGCGGCTTGCTTGGATTGGTGTCATTTTCGAACGCCCTCGCCGCGCTCGCTTGGTGATCCGGCCTGTGGTGGCCGTAATGCTTCTCCAAAGTCGCTAGGCTCATGCCGAGGTAGCCAGCGGCTTCCCACGCATCGACGCCGCCCTCCATAAGCCAAGTCGCGGCAGTATGGCGCATCCAATGCGGGGTGATATCGGCAGGCAGGCAGGCCCGCGTCGCGGACGCAGCCCTCAAACCCGGTTCTGATTTTCCCGGCGATGGGCTTCGCCGCCGTGGTGGAGGACGCTGAGCAGCGGCGCTTCCCGGTCTTTGCTCGTCTTAGCGTCCAGGCGCTCACGCCCGGCCAATCCGGGTATCGTGAGGGAATGATGGGGGTGATTCGGCTGCTTCGGAAGCCGCGCGCCGCCTTGCGTTCACAGGAAACCGCGTTCGCTGTGGACAAGCGCCGTCTTTCCTCTCGGCGACTATGGCCATGCCCAGCCCCGCCTGAACCCCTACTTCAGCCCCGCGACTTTTGCTTGGCCTCCAGGGGATAGGCTTCGGCAACAGCGCGCCAAAGCGCTCGCGCGCTTGCTGTGGTCTCGTCTCGTCGCCATCGGATCACATCGCCCTCCACGACGAAGGCCAAGTCCTCTGTGAGGGCCATGACCTCGTCCAGCAGCTCGCGGATATGACGGAAGAGCGGGCGCTCGCGCTTCTCTTCGAAATGCAGTTCGTGGGCGATATTCTCGTCACGGAAGTCACGCAGCAGGGCCGCCCGGTTAGGGTCGGCTTCTTCCTCTATGGCGTTAAGACGCCCGCGAAATCGCTCCAGGCGCTCCCAAACATGACCGGCGCTAGCATCACCAAGTTCGTTCCAGCCCTTCGCCTCTTCCGCGCACCGGTCTGCGACGCCCGGTAAGGCGAGCAGGTCGCGGCAGACGGGGAGGCTCATACGGTTTGTTGCTAACGCGCCGTACCGCGAGGGGGGATCAAGCAGGCGGGTGATCATGACGATCTGTGCGTCAAGCGCGGCCTTCTCGTACACCCTCGCCGCTTCGGACGCGGGCGAGGCCGCGATGGCGTGACGGTCGTCCTTCGCTTGGTTGAAGGCCAACCACACCTCTTCGGTAGCCCTTGCCCACTCTACGCACTGGACGATCCGCGCCTTTGCGTGCCGGAGCCGGGCAACTACCGCGTGGAGGTCAAATTCCTCAGCAACTGCCGCCATTGTCGTGTCCTCCGATCCAGTAGTGCGCGCTCCGCACCATTTGATCGCACAAGCGAGACCGACCCGCCGCGCCCTATGCAACCGGCCCGCTCCTCAAGGAGAAGAAATAAGTTGTTCAGCTAATTTTGCGCGTGGCCAGCAGCGGCCACCTCGACCGTATCTGGGTGGCTTTCTGGGTGGTTTATTCCAGCGGCGCAGACAAGCCATTGAAAAGAATGGTGGATGCGACAGGGATTGAACCTGTGACCCCCTCGGTGTGAACGAGGTGCTCTCCCGCTGAGCTACGCATCCGCCGGAGCGCAGTGAGCAAAAGTGGAAACCGCTTTTGCGCCTGACCGCGCTCAAATTTTGATTTGGCGCGCCGCCCGGGCGGCGAACCGGTTCCCACTTCGCCTAGCGGCGCGCTGGGAAGGCGCGGGCTATAGCCGTTCGGGTTCTGCGCCGCAAGCGCCCAGCAGCCGCGTGCAGGCGTCGGGCAGTTGGTCGAAGTGGTCGATCAGGATGTCCGGGTCGAGGTCGGCGGCCGGGATCTCGGTGTAGCCGAAGCTGACCAGGATCAGGTGCGCCTTGGCCGCCCGCGCCGCGCCGGCGTCGGTGGCCGCGTCGCCGACCATGACGGTGCGGTCCAGGCGCCCGCCGACCGCGTCGACGGCGGCCTGCAGGTGGCGCGGGTCGGGCTTGATGGCCGGCGCCGCGTCGGCCCCGATCACCGCGTCGAAGCGGCGCGTCATGTCCAGGGCGTCCAGCAGCGCGACGGAGAGATCGGTGCGCTTGTTGGTGCAGACGACCAGCTTCGCGCCCTCGGCCCTCAGGACCTCCAGGGCGGCCTCGCAGCCGGGGAAGGGGCGGCTCTCGTCGGCGATGTGGGCCAGGTAATGGGCGATGAATCGTTCGAACAATTCCTCGACACGGGCCGGGTCGAGATCAGCGCCCGCCGCCTGGAAGCCGCGCTCGACCAGCCACTTCGCGCCCCGGCCGATGAACTGGCGCGCTTCCGCCAGCGGCAGGGCCGGCAGACCCTCGGCCTGCAGCAGCACGTTCAGCGTGCCGATCAGGTCCGGCGCCGTCTCGACCAGGGTGCCGTCCAGGTCGAAGGCGATGGTGGCGCCGTCGAATCGTCCGCTAGCCGCCATTGATCGCCGCCGTCGCTGTGTCCAGGCCGGCGGCGTAGTCGCTGAGCGCCTCGGCGGTCAAGCCGATGTAGGTGGTGGCGTCGTCGAACCGGCGCTCCTCGATCGCCTCGCGCACCCCCGGCAGGGTCTTGGCGCCATAGCCGGTGAAGCGGCCGGGGGCGTAGATCATGTTCTTGTACCAGGGGCGGAACGGCAGGCCCTTGTCGCGCAGCAGCCGCTGTTCGAGCGGCAGCAGGGCGGCGTCCAGCTTCCTTTTCTGAGCCGGGGTCATGGCCGGGCCACGCGCAGCCAGGGTCTGGTCGAAGGCCGTGGCGCTGGCCTTCAGCTTCGCCACCGCGCTGTCCATCGGGCCGAAGTCCAGCCGGGGCGACGCGGGCAGCGGGGCCGGGTCGCCGCGCGAGATGGTCGGGTCGTCGGCCAGCCTGTAGGCGCCGCTGGCCAGCAGCCGGGTGCGGGTGACGGCCTCGTCGCGCTTGGCGTCGGCCAGCTTCTTCACCTCGTCCAGGTAGCCGGCGACGGTGTCGGCGAAGTCGCCGTAGCGCTGCACGGGCGTATCGGCGTCGGCCAGCCGCATCACCATCCGTCCGGTCACCTTGGCCAGCGCGCCGGAGTAGGCCAGGCCGGGGTCCACGAAGCGGGTGTGGTGCTCCCAGGTGTCATAGGCCGAATGGTAGACACCCCCGTCCGCACCCTCGCCGCCGAAGCCCAGATTGAGGGTCGCCACCCCCAGGTTCTGCAGGAAGCTGGAATAGTCCGAGCCCGAGCCCAGCGCCTCGATCGGCAGGTCATTGGCCGGGTCGGCGGCGATCTTGCCCTGAGCCACGGCGCGCGGATTGCCGGGGTTCTCGGCGGCCGCCACCGCCAGGCCGGCGCGCAGGCGGTCGCGCACCGAGACGCCGGTCTGCGGGTCGGTCACGTCGGCCTCGACCAGGTTCACGAAGTGCTGCAGCGCGTGGCTGCCGCCGACCCCCAGGAAGCCGCGCGAGTTGGAGTCGGAGTTGATGTAGGCGACGGTCTTGGCCTTGAGCTCCGCGGCATGGGTCTCGGCCCATTCGGTGGAGCCCAGCAGCATCGGCTCCTCGGCGTCCCAGCTGGTGTAGACGATGGTCCGCTTGGGCTTCCAGCCGGCCTTGCTGAGCGCGCCCAGGGCCTTGGCCTCGCCCATCATCGCCACATGGCCGGAGAGTGGATCGGACGCCCCGAATACCCAGCCGTCGCGGTGGTTGCCGCGCACCACCCACTCATCGGGCAGGCCCTTGCCCTTCAGGGTGGAGATCACGTCGTAGATCGGCTTCAGGCTCCAGTCCGAGACCACCTTGAGGTGGACCTTGCCGCCGGTCTCGGACCCGCCGACGTGGTAGGTGATCGGCAGGCTGCCGCGCCAGGCCGGCGGGGCCACCGGCCCGTCCAGAGACCGCAGCAGCACCGTCGCGTCGCCGTAGGACAGCGGCAGGGTCGGGATCTTCAGGATCGTCGGGCTGTCCTCCCGGCTCAGGTGCTTGGCGTCCTTGGTCGAGCCGTAGCCCGGCGTGGTCGGGTCGCCCGGAAAGAGCGTCATGTCGGCCACCGAGCCCCGCTGGATGCCGTTGGCCGGCCGGGCCGCGCCCTTGGGATAGGCGTCGTCGGTGGAATAGCCGTCGTCGCGCGGGTCGGAATAGATGATGCAGCCGACCGCGCCGTGTTCCTGCGCCAGCTTGGGCTTCAGGCCGCGCCAGCCGGCGCCGTAGCGGGCGATGGCGATCTTGCCCTTCACCGAGACGCCCAGCCGCTCCAGCTGGTCATAGTCGGCCGGCATCCCGTAGTTGACGTAGACCAGTGGGGCGGTGACGTCGCCGTCGCCCTGGAAGGCCACATAGGCGGGCAGTTCGTCCTTGATGCGGCTGGAGGTCTCGTCGCCGGGGATCGGCGCCTCGGTCAGGGTGGCCTTGAACGGCGCGCCCGGACCGGCGGTCAGTTCCACCGCCAGGTCCCTGGGCGTCGGGTACAGCACCCAGAAGGTCTCGATCTTCGCGTCCCAGCCCCAGGCCTTGAACAGGGCCAGGGTCATGTCGGCGTTGGCCTTGTCGTGCGGGCTTCCGACCTGGTTCGGCTCGGCGGCCATGGTCTTCAGCCAGCCGCTCATCTCGGCCGGGTCGATCATCGCGTCGAACCGGCTCTCCATCGCCTTGTCCGGCGCGGCCTGGACGGCGGCGGGGACCAGGACGGCCAGCGCACTGGCGCAGAACAGGGCGGCGAGACGCGACTTGGATTTCATGGAGAGTCCCCGACAACAGTCGCCGGAAGCTAGCCCCTCCTCGCGCCCCGCCACAAGGCTTGCTAAGCCCACGAGGACATCGAAGACTCGCGCTGCCTTGGGGAGACCTGCATGACCGCCAGAGCCTGCGTGATCATGGCCGCCGGCCAAGGCACGCGGATGAAGTCCAAGGTCCCCAAGGTGTTGCACAAGGTGGGCGGCCGCAGCCTGCTGGACCGGGTGATCGACGCCGTCCAGGCGACCGGCTGCGAGCGCATCCACGTGGTGGTGGGCGCCCACAGCCCCGAGGTGCGGGCGCTGGTGGTGCGGCGGCTGGGCGAGGCCACGCCGGTGCTGCAGGACCCGCCGGAGGGCACCGGCCACGCCGTGCGCTGCGCCGAGGCCGCCCTGGCGGACTTCGACGGCGACGTGCTGGTGGTCAACGGCGACTGCCCGCTGCTGCAGCCGCAGGACCTGGAGCATCTGTTCACCCTGCGCCGCCACGGCGCGGCGATGGCGATCATGGGGTTCGAGCCGGTGGATCCGCTGCTCTACGGCCGCATCCTGCGCGGCGCCGACGGCCATGTGATGCGCATCGTCGAGCCCAGCCAGGCCAGCGACGAGGTCAAGGCGGTCCGCACCTGCAACGCCGGCATGTACCTGGCCGGCCGGGGCGATCTGTTCCGCTGGCTGTCGCGGATCACCAACGCCAATCCGAAGCACGAGTACTTCCTCACCGACATCATCGCCGAGGCGACCCACGAGGAGGCGCTGGTGCGGGCCCATATCGCCCCGGAGAGCGCGGTGATGGGGGCCGATACCCCCATGCAGCTGGCACAGGCCGAGGCGGTGTTCCAGAAGCGGCGGCGCGACAGCTTCCTGGCCGAGGGCGTGGCCATGACCGCGCCGGAGACGGTGTTCTTCGCCTGGGACACGCAGATCGCGCCCGGCGCCACGGTGGAGCCCTATGTGGTGTTCGCGCCGGGGGTGACGGTGGCGACCGGCGCGGTGATCCGGGCGTTCAGCCACCTGGAGGGCGCAGACGTGGGCGAGGGGGCGCTGGTCGGCCCCTATGCCCGGCTGCGGCCCGGCGCGGCGATCGGCGCGGACGCCCATATCGGCAACTTCGTCGAGGTGAAGAACGTCACGGTAGGTGAGGGCGCCAAGGCCAACCACCTGGCCTATCTGGGCGACGGATCGGTGGGGGCGGGCGCGAACATCGGCGCCGGGACGATCTTCTGCAACTACGACGGCTTCTTCAAATACCAGACGCATGTGGGCGAGGGCGCCTTCGTCGGCTCCAACACCGCCCTGGTGGCGCCGATCTCCGTGGGCGCGGGGGCCTACATCGGGTCGGGCTCGGTGATCACCCAGGACGTGGCGGCCGACGCCCTGGCGCTCGGGCGGGCGGTGCAGGCCGAGAAGCCAGGCTGGGCGAAGCGGTTTCGCCAGGTGATGGGCGCGAAGAGGGCGGCGGCGAAATGATCGTCGCATCGCTTTTTCCTCCCCTTGATGGGGAGGGACAGCTCGCCGGAGGCGAGCCGGGTGGGGTAGTGTGCGCCGGAGTGCGGAGTCGGAACTTGATCGCGACTTCCCCACGCTGGCTGCTTCGCAGCCTATCCCTCCCCATGAAGGGGAGGGAAAATGGTTGATATCGACGCTCAGAAACGCGCGGCCGCGGAGGCCGCCGCCGCGCTGGTGATGTCCGGCATGGTCGTGGGCATGGGCACCGGGTCGACGGCGGCGTGGTTCGTCCGCGCCCTGGCCGCGCGCAGGCTGGATATTCTCGGCGTGCCGACCTCGCAGGCGACGGGGAACCTGGCGACCAGCCTTGGCATCCGCATCGGGCAGCTGGGCGAGACCAAGGCCATCGACCTCACCGTCGACGGGGCCGACGAGATCGGGCCTGGGCTGGCGCTCATCAAGGGCGGCGGGGCGGCGCTGCTGCGCGAGAAGCTGGTGTGGGAGGCGTCGCGGTCCTGTGTGGTGATCGCCGACGCGGCCAAACATGTGAAAATGCTCGGGAAATACCCTTTGCCCATCGAGGTGGTGGCGTTCGGTCACACGACCACGGCGCTGCGGATCTGCGACGCCCTGGCGGAATGCGATTTGGGTATCGCGCCGATGCTTCGCCGAAAGGACGGCGAGCCGGTAAGAACCGACGGCGGAAACCTTATCTATGACGCCGCCTGCGGACGGATCGTGGAGCCGGCGGCCCTGGCGGCGGCGCTGAAGAGCGTCACCGGGGTGGTCGACCACGGCCTCTTTCTGGACCTGGCCGACCGGGCGCTGATCGGCGGCCCGGACGGCGTCATAGAATTAGAACCTTAGGAGCGACCGGTGGCGGACTTTGACTACGACCTCTTCGTGATCGGCGCGGGCTCGGGCGGCGTGCGCGCGGCGCGCGTCGCGGCCATGTCGGGCGCCAAGGTGGCGGTGGCCGAGGAGGATCGGGTCGGCGGCACCTGTGTGATCCGCGGCTGCGTGCCTAAGAAATTCATGGTCTACGCCTCTGAATATTCAAAGAGTTTCGAGACCGCCAAGGGCTACGGCTGGGATGTCGGCACGCCGACCTTCGACTGGCCGAAGTTCCTGATGGCCAAGGATGACGAGATCGCCCGGCTGTCCGGCATCTATGTCCGCAACCTGCAGAACGCCGGCGCCGAACTGGTCCACGCCCGGGCGACCCTGAAGGACCGGCACACCGTCGAGGTCGAGGGCAAGGGGACGTTCACCGCCCGGAAGATCCTCATCGCCACCGGCGGCCGCCCCTGGATGCCCAGGGACCTGGAGGGCGTCGAGCACGCGATCAGTTCCAACGAGGCCTTCCACCTGCAACAGCTGCCGAAGCGGATCGTGATCGCCGGCGGCGGCTACATCGCCTGCGAGTTTGCCTGCATCTTCAATGGGCTGGGCGTGGAAACCACCCTGATCCACCGCGGACCCAATATCCTTCGCGGCTTCGACGACGATGTCCGCAGCCACCTGGCCGAGGAGATGGACGCTCGCGGCATCAAGATCCGCCTGGGGACCCAGCCGGCCAGGATCGAGCAGACCGCCACCGGCCTGGTCACCCACTGCGCCGACAACCACAGCCTGGACTCGGACGTGGTCATGTTCGCGCTCGGACGCGAACCCTACACGCAGGGCCTGGGGCTGGAGGCGGCCGGCGTCGAACTGGCCGCCAACGGGGCGGTCAAGGTGGACCAATACTCCCGCAGCAACATCGACAACATATGGGCCGTGGGCGACGTCACCGACCGGATCAACCTGACCCCGGTGGCGATCCGCGAGGGCGCGGCCTTCGCCCAGACCGAGTTCCATGACAACCCGACCAGCTTCGACCACGAGATGGTGGCCTCGGCCGTGTTCACCCAGCCGCAGATGGGCTCGGTGGGCCTGTCGGAGGCCGACGCGCGCCACAAGTACGGCAAGGTCGACATCTACCTCGCCAAGTTCCGGGCGATGAAGGAGACCTTCTACGGCGGCCACCAGCGCTGCCTGATGAAGCTGGTGGTGGAGCAGGGGACAGAGAAGATCGTGGGCTGCCATGTGGTCGCCCCCGACGGGCCGGAGATCATCCAGATGGCCGCCATCGCCATGAAGATGGGCGTGACCAAGCCGCAGTGGGACGCCACCTGCGCCGTCCATCCGACCCTGGCCGAGGAACTGGTGACCCTGCGCGACAAGTATATGCCGCCGGCGCTCGGCGCGGTGGCGTGACGGCGACGGGGGTAATCCCGCGCGACCGCTTCGGGGTTTGGTGCGGCTGGCTGCTGGTCGGCGCGGCCGGGTTGACGCCGCTGTTCGCCTGGCTGGGTCCCCTGGCCTTCGCGCCGCTTTTGGCGCTGGTCGGGCTGCTGTGCCTGCCGGCGGTGCGGATCCGGCCGCAGGACGCCCCCCTGGCCCTGATCCTGCTGCTGGGGCTCGCCTGGGCGGCGCTGTCCAGCCTGTGGAGCCCGAGCCATCCGACCAAACCGGGCGAGCTGGTGGCCCTGAAGCTGGCGCTGCAACTGCCGCTCTACGGGTCGGCGTGGTGCGGCGCGCGGCGGGCGGACCCCGCGTTGCAGCGCCTGGCCCTGCGGGTCCTGGCCTGGGGGCTGGCGGCCTATGGCCTGCTGCTGCTCGTCGAGGCGTTCACCGGCGCAGGGATCTACCAGGCGCTGCGCAATGCGATGCACGATCCGATCCGCCCGGACCTGGCTCGCAAGAACATCGCCCACGGCAGCTTTGTCCTGGCGCTCCTGTGGCCGGTGGCGGCGGCGGGCGGCCGCCGCGCCGGCGCGCCCTGGTGGCTGGCGGTTCCGATGGTGGCGGGGTCGGCGGCGCTGGCGCAGGTCTTCCTGTCCGACGCGCCGGTCCTGGCGGTCGGCCTGGTGATACTGACCGCGGGCCTGGTCTGGACCTGGCCTCGGGCCGCGCCCAGCGCCATGGGCGCTGCGGCGGCGGCCTTCGTGCTGGTGATGCCGGCGGTGGTGCTGGCCGTGCGCGTGCTGGGGCTGGGCAAACACCTGCCGTTGTCCTGGGAGGAGCGGCTCAGCTACTGGGCCTACGCCATGGACCGGATCGCAGAGCATCCCTGGCGGGGCTGGGGCCTGGATGCCAGCCGCACCTTCGGGACCCATATCGGCCTGCATCCGCACGACAGCGCCCTGCAGGTCTGGCTCGAGCTCGGGGCCCTGGGGGCCGTCCTGGCCGCCCTGGCCTGGGCGGTCCTGTTCCGCGGCCTGGCGCGGGACCGACGCAGCCTGGTGACCGCCGCCGCCGCCGGCTCGGCCGCGGTCTATCTGTTCTTCGGCGCCGTCAGCTTCGGGATCTGGCAGGAGTGGTGGCTGGCGCTGGGCGCCCTGGTCGCGGTGATCGCCGCCATGGGCTCTGCGCAGGAGGCTGCCGCCTGACCACTGTGACCCCGCTCATTCAGCATTGAGTACGGACCCCAGGCCCAAGCGCCCCATCGACGCTCGGGGCGGTTGCGGGTAAAACGCCCGGCCCGCCAAACCGGCGGCTTCTGAAGTTAGAGCCATGACCGCACACTGGACGCCGGCTTCCTGGAGAGCCAAGCCCGCCAAGCACATCCCGTCCGACTATCCGGACCTGGCCGCGCTGTCGCAGGTGGAGACCACCCTGCGCCGGATGCCGCCGCTGGTGTTCGCCGGCGAGGCGCGCCGCCTGAAGAGCCTGCTGGGCGACGTGGCGGCCGGCAAGGCCTTCCTGCTGCAGGGCGGCGACTGCGCCGAGAGCTTCAAGGAATTCCACGCCGACAACATCCGTGACACCTTCCGTCTGATCCTGCAGATGGCGGTGGTGCTGACCTTCGCGGGCGGCAAGCCGGTGGTGAAGGTGGGCCGCATGGCCGGCCAGTTCGGCAAGCCGCGCTCGTCGCCGGTCGAGGTGATCGACGGCGTCGAGCTGCCGTCGTACCGCGGCGACAACATCAACGGCATGGAGTTCACGCCCCAGTCGCGGATCCCGGATCCGCAGCGGCTGATCCAGGCCTACAGCCAGTCGGCCGCGACGCTGAACCTGCTGCGCGCCTTCGCCGGCGGCGGCTATGCCGACCTCTACAACATCCACCGCTGGACCCTGGGCTTTGTGAACGACAGTCCCCAGGGCGCGCGATACCGTGAGCTCTCCGAGAAGATCTCCGAGTCCCTGACCTTCATGGCCGCCATCGGCGTGACGCCGCAGAGCCATCCGGAGATGCACCGGGTGGAGTTCTTCACCTCCCACGAGGGCCTGCTGCTGGGCTACGAGGAGGCGATGACCCGGGTCGATAGCACCTCGGGCGAGTGGTACGACACCTCCGCCCACCTCCTGTGGATCGGCGAGCGCACGCGGCAGCTGGACGGCGCCCACGTCGAGTTCTTCCGCGGCATCCGCAACCCGATCGGCATCAAGTGCGGCCCGACGATGGAGGGCGACGACATTCTGCGCCTGATCGACGTGCTGAATCCGAAGGACGAGGCCGGCCGCATCACGCTCTACGGCCGCTTCGGCTCCGACAAGATCGCCCAGCGCCTGCCCGGCCTTTTGCGCGCCACCAAGGCGTCCGGCCGCAACGTCGTCTGGGCCACCGACCCGATGCACGGCAACACGCTGACCGCCAACAACGGCTACAAGACCCGGCCGTTCGACCGCATCCTGTCGGAGGTGAAGAGCTTCGTGGAGATCTGCGGCGCGGAGGGCGTGCATCCGGGCGGCGTCCACCTGGAGATGACCGGCCAGAACGTCACCGAATGCCTGGGCGGCGCCCGCTCGGTCAGCGAGGGCGACTTGGGCGACCGCTACCACACCCACTGCGACCCCCGCCTGAACGGCGAGCAGGCGCTGGAACTGGCCTTCCTGGTGGCCGAGAAGCTTAAGGACGACCGGGTCGACCTGTCCGACCAGGTGGCGATGAGCATCTGACGTTCCCTCCCCTTCATGGGGAGGGACAGACCGCGAAGCGGTCAGGGTGGGGACGCGTGGGCCGGAGTGCGGAGTCGGAGCTTGATCCTGACGTCCCCACCCGGGTCGCTTCGCGACCTGTCCCTCCCCATGAAGGGGAGGGCAAACTCGGCTTGCCTTTTTTCACTTGGTCGTCAGTGTCCGCCGCTCTTTGAAAGCTCGAAAGTCCCCACCATGGACCGCCCCGCGGCCAAGGCGCCCGCCGATTCGGCGGCGCGCCGCAGCCTCGTCCGCACCGATCTCGCCACGCTCCTGACCCTGTCCGGACCGGTGGTGATCTCGCGCCTGGGCATCATGGGCATGGGGCTGTGCGACGCCCTGGTGGTGGGCAACTTTTCGGCCAAGCAGCTCGGCTACCACGCGCTGGCCTGGGCCCCGACCAGCGTGATCCTGACCATGGCCGTGGGGCTGTTGAGCGGCGTCCAGGTGATGACCGCCCGGCGGATCGGCCAGGGGCGGCGCGACCTGGTGGGCGCGGTGCTGCGCCGCGGGCTGGTCTACAGCTTCTGGATCGGCATCGTCTCGACCGCGGTCCTGATCGCGGCGGGGCCGGCGTTCCTGCGCGTGCTGCACCTGCCCAAGGACCTGGTCGACGGCGCGACCCTGCCGCTGATCGTCTTCGCCCTGTCCCTGCCTGGCTACGGGCTCAGCGTCACCGCCAGCTTCTGGCTGGAGGGGCTGTCGCGGCCGGGCCCCGGCGCCTGGGCCATGTGGGCGGCCAATATCGTCAACCTGATCATTGACCTGCTGCTGGTGCCGGGGACCTTTGGGCTGCCGGCGATGGGCGCGGTGGGCGGGGCCTGGGCGACCACCGGGGCGCGGACCTTCCTGGCGCTGGCGATGCTGATCTACATCCTGCGCATGCCCGAGGCGCGCGCGCTCGGGGTGTTCAGCAAGCCCGAGCCGGACCGGGCGGCCGCGGTGGAGCAGCGGCGGATCGGCTACGGCGCGGGGGTCTCCAACTTCTTCGAGGTGGCGGCCTTCGCCAGCATGAACGTGATCGCCGGCTGGATCGGCGCCCTGGCCGTGGCCGCCTGGGCGATCGTGCTCAACGTCATCGCCCTGGTGTTCATGGTGCCGCTCGGCCTGGCCACGGGAGCGGCGGTCCTGGTGGGCAAGGCCTATGGCGCGCGCGACGGCCCCGGCGTGACCCGTGCCGGCCTGGTCGCCTTCGCGGTGACGGCGGTGTTCGGGATGCTGGTGTCGCTGGTCATCTGGCCCAATGCGCTGCTGATCTCCCACGGCTACACCCGCGACGCGGCGACCCTGGCTATGGCGGTCCCGGCGCTGGCGATCTGCTGCCTGTTCCTGGTCCCCGACGCTCTGCAGGTGGTGATCGCCCAGGCGCTCAGGGCCCGCGGCGACGTCTGGGTTCCGACCGCCACCCACCTGACCAGCTATGTGGTGGTGATGATGCCGCTGGCCTGGTTCTGGGCGATCCCGCTTGGCCACGGCCTGATCGGCATGGTCTGGGCGGTGGTGGTGGCGAGCTTCCTGTCCGGCGGCCTGCTGCTGGGGCGGTTCTGGCTGCTGAGCCGCCGCCCGCTCTGACGCCGCCGCCTCACATAAGCGGGCCGGGCAGGGCGAAGGCGATCACCGTGTCGCCGCGCCGGGTGTCGGTCTTGGCGTGGCCGCCGGCGGCGATCACCACATATTGCCGGCCCTTCCAGACATAGGTCATCGGGGTGGCTTGGCCGCCGGCCGGGAGGCGTCCGCGCCAGAGCTCCCGGCCCGTGGCGGCGTCGAAGGCGCGCAGATCGTTGTCCATGGCCGCACCTATGAACACCAGCCCCGAGCGCGTGGCGATCGGCCCGCCGAAGTTGGGCGTGCCCGTGTTGTGCAGCAGGAACTGCGACCCCGGGGCCAGGTCGCGGGTGGTGCCCAGCGGGACCTCCCACAACACCTTGCCGGTCCGCATGTCGATGGCGTGAAGCTGGCCCCACGGCGGCGGGTTGCAGGGCAGGCCCAGCGGCGAGAGCAGCACCTCGCGCTTCATGCCATAGGGCGCGCCGGCCTGCGGCGAGACCTCCTTGCCCATCTCGGCCCGCTGCGTGGCCTTGACCTTGTCGGCCGGGATCAGGGTCACCTTGTGCACGGCGTTGGAGGTGTTGACGTACACCACCTGCCGGCCCGCGTCGAAGGCCAGCCCGCCCCAGTTCACGCCGCCGCCGGTGAACGGATAGATCAGCGTACCCTGGGTCGAGGGCGGCGTGTACATCCCCCCGAACCTGGCGCCGGCGATCAGCTTGCGGCAGGCGCTCTTGCCGATCGGGCCGATGCCGTAGGCGCTGTCCGGGCTGATGGTGGCGGGCCCCAGCGCCCTGGGCAGTCGCGGGAAGGGCTGGGTGGGCGAGAGCACTTCGCCGGGCGCGCCGCCCTGCGGGACCGGCCGCTCGTCGACCGGGATCACCGGCTTGCCGGTCTCCCGCGCCAGGGTGAAGATCAGGCCCTGCTTGGTCCCCTGGATGACGGCCGGGGTCATGCGGCCGCCGAACGCCACGTCGCCCAGGGTCGGCTGGGCGGGCACGTCATAGTCCCAGATGTCGTGGTGGGTGGTCTGGAAACTCCAGACCAGCCGGCCGGTCGATGCGTCGAGCGCCACAACCGAATTGGCCTGGCCGTCGGGGCCGCGCCGCTGGGCGCCGTAGAAGTCCGGGCTGGGGCTGGAGGTGGGGATGAACACCAGGCCGCGGGCGACGTCCACGGACAGCGGCGCCCAGGTGTTGGCGGCGCCGGCCACCGTACCGGGCGCGGCCGAGCCCAGTGGATCGAAACTCCACTTCGCCGCCCCGGTGCGCACGTCATAGGCCCGCACGGCGCCGGTGATCTCCCGGACCCGCTGATTGTCGTCCAGCGACGAGCCGACGATCAGGGTGTCCTTCGCCACCACTGGCGGCGAGGTCATCTGCATCTGGCCCTTGTGCTCCAGCACCACGCCGGCCCCGATATCGACCACCCCGGCCTTGCCGAATCCCGCGCAGGGCGCGCCGGTCGCCGCATCCAGGGCAATCAGCCGCCGGTCGACCGTGCCCACATAGACCCGCTCGGAGCACCGCACGTTGTCCGCCACCAGCGGGTCGCGCCAGTAGGTCACGCCGCGGCAGCTGAAGTCGTTGGGATAGCGGACCTTAGGATCCACCCCGGGATCGTAGGACCACAGCGGCTTGCCCGTGGCCGGGTCCACCGCCGAGACCGCATCGAACTGCGAGCAGACATAGAGCCGCCCGCCGGCCAGGATCGGGGTGTTCTCGAAGGAGGCGTGCTTGATGTCCTTCGCGTGGCGGACCAGCTCGCCGGTGGAATAGGTCCAGGCGACCTTCAGGCCTGTGACATTGGCCGGGGTGATCTGCGCGGCGGTGGAATAGCGCTGGCCGCCGGCGTCGCCGCCATAGAACGGCCAGTCCACGTCCGGCGCTGTGGCGACGGGCTTCGGCGCCTGGGAACAGCCCGCAAGCGCGAGCAGGCCGCCGGCGAGGGCCATCCGAACGGCGGTGCGAGGCGGTGAGGTCATGGCCGAGCGGGCTCCTTTGCGAACAGCTCCGCAAGGAAAAACGAATCTCCCGCCGGGACCAGGGCGCAGGGCCCAGGGACCGGGGACGAGCGGCGGAGCGGCGGGTGCGAGCCGGGGGCTAAGCGCCGGCGCCCAGGATCCAGCCCTCTTCGCGCTCGGCGTCCAGGACCACCTCGGCAGCGGTCCCCTTGGGCGGGCCGAACAGGGCGCCCAGCTTGTTGGCCTCATCCAGGCGCGCGAAATGTTCGGCCAGCGTGCGCACCTGCTGCAGGTCCTTGACCTCGCCGACGGTCCCCAGCGGCTTGACCAGCGAAGGATAGACCTCCGCCAGCACGACGCCGACGCCCTCCAGGTCCGCCTCTGTCAGGGCCTTGAAGCCGGTCTCGAACGGCCAGACGCGGGCCGCGTCGCCGCGCGCCAGCTTGATCCGCCGGACCGCCGGCATCCCCAGGATCGCCTGCCCGCCGACCGAACCGTTGTAGTAGGTCTTCCAGATCGACGAGGCGCCCTTGGCCACCAGCTCGGCGTGGCGCAGCTCCGGCAGGTCGTCGGGCCCGTGGGGCCGGCTCTTCCTGGGCTGCAGGGTGGAGAGCGTGTCCTTCGGCGGGCAGCCCCAGAACGGGAACGGCCCGTTGGTCAGCCGGCGGTTCACGCCGGCCGCCACGCCGAAGCGGTTGTTGGTGTTGTCGGCCTTGTCCTTCACGAACCGGTCAAGGTCGTCCCAGGCGGCCCGCCACGGCTGTTCGCCGTTCAGCTTCAGGGCCGCAGCGTAGCCGCGCGGGAAGCCCAGCGGGAAATCGAATCCCACCAGGGCGCGCTCCGAACGCTTCTTGAAGTCGTCGAGCAGGGCGGCCAGGCGGGTCTCCGCCTCGGCCCGGGTCGATGGATTGAACGCCTCGAAGGTCAGCCGGAACCGCACGTCGCGCTTGAGCACGCCGATCCAGACGGAGTCCGCCCCGGTGTTCGGCTTGGAGGACGCGCTCCAGTCGACAATCACATAGGCGCTGAACAGGCGCGGCACGGGCAACTCCAGCCTCGGGGGAGGGTTCGTTCTACGTCATCCCTCCTCTTTAGGGGAGGGACAGACCGCGAAGCGGTCAGGGTGGGGGGGTCAAGGCCAAGCTCAGCGCCTGTCGTGTATTCCCCACCCCGCTTGCCTTAGGCGAGTCGGCCCTCCCCTGAAGAGAAGGGACGGGGGGCTACGCCAGCTTGACCAGCATCTTTCCAAGGTTCTCGCCCCGGAACAGGCCCAGGAAGGCGTCCGGCGCCTTGTCGATCCCCTCGAACACGGTCTCCTTCCAGGTGACCTTGCCCTCTTTCACCCATTGGGCAAGATCGCGGTGGAAGGCCGGCATCATGTCCCACGAGCTGGAGACGATGAAGCCTTCCATGCGCAGCTGCTTGCCGACCATCATTACCAGGTTGCGCGGCCCGGCTGGCATCTCGGTGGCGTTGTACATCGAGATCGCACCACACAGGGCGAAGCGCGCGAAGGGCCGGGCGGCGGTCAGGGCCGCCTCCAGGTGCTCGCCGCCGACGTTGTCGAAATAGACGTCGATGCCGTCGGGCGCCGCGCGCGTCAGGGCCGCGGAGAGGTCCTTCTCGGCCTTGTAGTCGATCGTATGATCGACGCCGATCGACTTCAGGAAGGCGATCTTGTCGGCGCCGCCGGCCGAGCCGATCACCGTGTGGCCCTTGGCTTTGGCGATCTGGGTGACCATCGAGCCGACGGCCCCGGCCGCGCCGGAGACGAACACCACGTCGCCGTCCTTGAGGGCCGCGATCTTCAGCAGGCCGGCATAGGCGGTCAGCCCCGGCATGCCCGCGGCGCCCAGGAAGGTCTGGGGCGGCAGGCCCATGGTGTCCAGCTTCTGCACGGTGGCGGCCGCGGCGTTGAAGCCTTCGCGCCAGCCGAATCCGGACTGCACCAGGTCGCCGGCCTTGAAGCCGGGGTCGCCGGAGGCCACGACCTCGCCGACCGCGCCGCCATCCATGGCCTTGCCCAGGGCGAAGGGCGGGCTGTAGCTCTTCACGTCGTTCATGCGGCCGCGCATGTAGGGATCGACGGTCATCCAGAGGTTCTTCACCTGCACCTCGCCGGCGCCCGGTGCGGGCAGGTCGACGCTGGCCAGTTCGAAGTTCTCGGCCTTCGGCAGGCCGCTGGGGCGGCTCTTCAGTCGGATTTCGCGGTAGGCGGTCATGGTGGTTTCCTCTCGTTGCGACCCATGTAGGGCTCCCGGCCGGTGGCGTCGAGACCGGCTGGCGTGCTAGCCCCCGCCGCGACGTTCGGAGCACCCATGGTCAAGACCCTCAGAGCCGGCGTGATCGGCGCGGGCGTGTTCGGCGGCTACCATGCCGCCCAGTACGCGCGCCTGCCGAGGGTGAGCTTTTCCGGCGTGTTCGACACCCACCCCGACCGCGCGGCCAAGGTTGCCATGCCGCTGGGCGGGCGCGCCTTCGCCGACCTGGAGGCGTTCCTGGAGGCGGTGGATGTGGTCACCGTGGCGTCGCCCGCCACCTTCCACGCCGACCAGGCCCTGGCCGCCATCGCCGCCGGCAAACATGTCTATGTCGAGAAGCCGATCGCGACCGGCGTCGCCGAAGCCGAGCAACTGCGCGCCGCCGCCGCCGCCACGAGCCTGGTTCTCGCCTGTGGCCACCAGGAGCGGGTGACCTTCCAGGCGATGGGCCTGCTGGACCTGCCACAGCCGCCGCTGCTGCTGGAAGCCGTGCGCCATGGGCCGCCGTCCGAGCGCAGCCGCGACGTCTCCGCCGTGCTCGACCTGATGATCCACGACCTCGACCTGGCTCTGGCCATCGCCGGCGCCGATCCGGTGACCGCCGAAGGCGACGGCGAGCGCGGCCCCGACGGCGTCTGGGACCGGGCGCGCGCCGAGGTCAGCTTCGAGAGCGGTCTCACCGCCATCTTCGACGTCTCGCGGCTGGCGCCGGCGCGCCACCGGACGATGCGGGTCGTCTACCCCGCCGGCGAGGTGGAGATCGACTTCATCGCGCGGACCTTCCGCAACACCACGCCCTTCGCGCTCAACGCCGACTTCGCCGACACCCCGGCGGCCAGGGACCCGCTGGGGGCCAGCGTCGCGGGGTTCCTGGCGGCGGTGCGCGGCGAGGCGGCCCGGCCGGTGGTCACCGCCGAGGAAGCCATCGCCGCCCTGGATCTGGCGATTGCCGTCGAACAGGCGTTGGAGGACGCAGCGTAAGCGCGCCATCCCGGCGCGCTCGCGAGGCGGGGCGGCCTGTGGTAACCCGCGCGGATGATCCCGAACCACGGCCCCACCCTCGAATTCGGCCTCGGCGAAGCCGCCGACGCCATCCGTGAGACCACGGCTCGCTTCTCCGCCGACAAGATCGCGCCGCTGGCCGCCGAGATCGACGCCACCAATGAGTTCCCGCGCCACCTCTGGCCGCAGATGGGCGCGCTGGGCCTGCACGGCATCACGGTGGACGAGGCGTACGGCGGCCTGGGCCTGGGCTACCTGGAGCATGTGGTGGCCATGGAGGAGGTGTCGCGCGCCTCGGCCTCGGTGGGCCTGAGCTACGGCGCCCACTCCAACCTCTGCATCAACCAGCTGCGCCGCTGGGGCTCCGACGAGCAGAAGCGCCGCTACCTGCCCAAGCTGATCAGCGGCGAGCATGTCGGCGCCCTGGCCATGAGCGAGGCCGGCAGCGGCTCCGACGTGGTCTCCATGCGGCTGAAGGCCGAGAAGCGCGGCGACCGCTACGTCCTGAACGGCGCCAAGTTCTGGATCACCAACGCACCCCACGCCGACACGCTGGTTGTCTACGCCAAGACCGCCCCCGAAGCCGCTTCGCGCGGCATTACCGCGTTCCTGATCGAGAAGGACTTCGCCGGCTTCCACGTCAGCCAGAAGCTCGACAAGATGGGCATGCGCGGGTCGGACACCGGGGAACTGGTGTTCGAGGACTGCGAGGTCCCGGAAGAGAACATCATGGGCCCCGAGAACGGCGGCGTCGGCGTGTTGATGAGCGGGCTCGACTATGAGCGCGCGGTCCTGGCGGCCGGGCCGCTGGGCATCATGCAGGCCTGCCTGGACGTGGTCCTGCCCTATGTCCGCGAGCGCCGGCAGTTCGGCCAGGCGATCGGCTCGTTCCAGCTGATGCAGGGCACGGTGGCCGACATGTACGTCGCGCTGAACTCGGCGCGGGCCTATGTCTATGCGGTGGCGAGGGCCTGCGACGCCGGCCAGACCACCCGGTTCGACGCGGCCGGCGCGATCCTGATGGCGAGCGAGAACGCGGTGAAGGTGTCGCTGGAGGCGATCCAGGCGCTGGGCGGGGCGGGCTACACCAAGGACTATCCGGTCGAGCGCCTGCTGCGCGACGCCAAGCTCTATGACATCGGCGCCGGCACCAACGAGATCCGGCGGTTCCTGATCGGACGGGAGCTGGTCGGCGGATGAGGCGGGCGGGGGCCCTGATCGCCATCCTGGCGCTCGGCGGCTGCGCCACGCAGCCGAAGCTCGCCTGTCCGGCCGGACAGTCCCAGTTGCGCACCGCCCAGCTGTTCCTGGCCGCCAAGGCGCCGGCCAGGCTGAGCGACAAGGACTTCAGCCGCTTCGTTGACCAGGAGGTGACGCCCCGTTTTCCGGACGGGGTGACCGTCGTGAACGGTGGCGGCCGATGGAAAGGCGACGGCAACGAGATGATTCGCGACGCCGCCAAGGTCGTGCTGATTGTCCTGCGGGCCAAGGGCGACAACCTGGCCCGCGTCGAGGCCGTCCGCGCAGCCTACCGCACCCGCTTCAACCAGGAGTCCGTGGTGGTGGTGCCGCCGGCGGCCTGCGCCGCTCTGTAGGGGACGGATCGGTCACAGCTATGACGCCGCGGCTCTGCGCGCCTCGTGCGCCGCTCTCAACGCCTCCGCGGTCGAAGCATCCGCCGGGAAGAAGGTCTCCAGCGTCAGTTCCGACAGGGTGATGTCGACCGGCGTGCCGAACACCGTGGTCGTGCCGAACAGCGACAGCAGGGTGTCGCCGACCATCAGCTGGAACGGGATCGCCACCCCGCCGAAGTCCTCCGGCCGGCGGTCGGGGGCGGGCGGCTTCGGATAGCCGCGGATCTCCTCGATCAGGGCGATCAGCCCGGGGTCGGCGGTCAGCTCAGCCTGGCGGCGCAGACGCTCCAGGATGTGGGCGTGCCATTCGCCAAGGTTGGCGATGCGCGGCGCCAACCCCTTGGGATGCAGCGACACCCGGATCACGTTGAGCGGCGCCGCCAGCAGCTCAGGGTCCACGCCCGCCATCAGCGGCGCGATGGCCGCATTGGCCGCCACCAGGTTCCAGCGCAGGTCGACCACCAGGGCGGGGTAGGGCTCGTGCGCCTTCAGGATCACGTCGACGGCGCGCCGGGCCGCGGCTAGGCCGGGGTCCGCCAGGCTGCGCTCCGGGAACACCGGCGCGAAGCCGGCGGCCACCAGGATCACATTGCGCTCGCGCAGCGGCACCTCCAGCTGGTCGGAGAGGTGCAGCACCATCTCGCGGCTGGGCTGGGCGCGTCCGGTCTCCAGGAAACTCAGGTGCCGCGTGGAGATCTCCGCCTCCAGCGCCAGGTCCATCTGGCTCATCCGCCGCCGCATCCGCCACTCGCGCAGATGATCGCCGACGGGCTTGTGGGGCGTAGTCATGGGGGGAGAGTAGCGGGCGGGCGAGGCGCGTCCATGACCTGGGAGGTAATGGATAAGCGAAGGACCGCCCCGTTTCCGGAGCGGCCCTTCCATAGTCCGACCGCAGAGCGGTTCGCGACCTTTGCCTGACTTGAGGCTTAGGCGCAGACCTCACACGCGGAGGTCCAGGTCACGGCTGCCGAGCTACGGCCTTTGCTATGAGACACTGGGTCACCTCCTTTCAGCTGTTGAACAGGACCTTGAATATGGGGCGCATCCGCGCCGTCTGCCAAGGCCTCATTCCGCGGCCGCCTGGGTGGAGGCCATGAAGGCGGTCATGGCGGCGCCGGTCGCCTGCTGTTCGCGCAGGCTGGGCCGACGGCGGAGCTGCGGGATCGGGCGCGCCAGCTTGTCGAGCGCCGCCAGGGTGGCGCGGTAGCCGGCCTCCACCGCCTCGTCGTAGGCCGCCCAGTCGCGGATTTCGATGTGGGACACGTCCGGCTGGATCAGCACGTCGGTGGCCTCCCGCGCCGCGGCCAGGTCGCGGCCGGTGGAGACGGTGGCGGCTCGCATCAGCAGCGAGACGATCGGCGGGCCCATCCGCCACTGGCCGGAGAAGATCCAGCGCCAGACCGACGACGGCCGCGCCACGTCCTTGGCGGTGATGCTGCGGGCCGTGGTGACATCGACGCCGACGATGGGCCCCAGGTGGACAGCGCGCATGATGTCGGCCGGGAAGTTCTTCATCACCGCCCCGTCGACCAGCACGTTCTGGCCGTCGGTGGCCGGCGGCAGCACGCCGGGCAGGGCGATGGAGGCGCGCAGCGACTGGCGCAGCGAGCCGCGCCGGTGCAGCTGGTAGACCCCCGTGGTGAGGTTGGACGAGAGGCAGAAGAACGGCAGCCAGAGGTCGGCGATCTGGGTGTCCCCGAAGTGGGTGTGCAGCCGCTCGCCGACTTTTACCCCATGGGTCATGGCCAGCAGCGGCAGGGCGATGTCGTCCAGCGGGCTGGTGTTGACGAAGGCCTCGCGCAGCCGGCGGTCCATCTCTGCCTCGCCCCAGCCCATGGCCAGGCCGGCGGCCACCACCGCGCCCATCGACGAGCCGCCGACGAAGTCCACCGGCACGCCGCGCTCGCGCAGCGCCTTGATCGCGCCCACGTGGGCATAGGCTCGCGCCCCGCCGCCGGACAGCACCAGCCCTACCGACTGGCCGGTCAGCACCCGGGCCAGCCGCTCGAAGTCGGGCGCATGGCCCCGGCGCACGTGGAACACCCGGGTCGCGCCGGTGGCGTCCAGCCAGGCCTCCGAGCCCGCCGGGCGGTCCAGCTCGGCCGGCTGCACCAGGATCAGGTCGACCAGCGACTGCTCGCGCAGCGCCGCGCCGCCGACCGGGCCGCCGTCCGCCTCCGGCGCCGGGCGGTCGCCGCGGCCGACCTGGAACAGCCGGTCCACCTGGCGCGGCACGAACGGCGCCCAGGCGGTCTCGTCGCGCTCCGCAACGTAAAGGACGAAGTCGTGCACCCGCTCGACCTCGGAGAACCACTCGGTGGGCGCGGCGGCGGCCTCGGCGCCGACGACGGTGACCTCATAGCCGAGGGCGGCGATCTCGCGCTCCAGCCGCTCGACCACCGGGCGGATCGGCCCCGGCCGGCCGGCCGCCACGAAGCCGAACACCGAGGGGTCGCCGATCGGGCCGCGCCGCGCCACCTGGCGGCTGCGCAGGATCATCAGCCGGGCCAGCTCGGTCATCACCGCGGCGTCGGCGTCGCAGGCCGCGAAGAACACCTCCTTCGGCACCGCGAAGATCTCGGAGTCGCGCAGGGCGTAGACCTCGGCGGTGTGCGGGATGCCGGCGATCAGCGACATCTCGCCAGCCGGCTCGCCGGGGCGGATGATCCCCAGGAACTGCGGCTCCTGGCCCTCCTCGCGGCGGAACGCGCCCAGCCGGCCGGTGCGCACGACGAACAGCTGGTCCGACGCGTCGCCGTGGCCGAACAGCTTCGAGCCGCCCGGCAGCGAGAACCAGATGGTTTGATCGCGCGCCTTCGGCTGCCGGAACAGGCGCGCCAGGGCCGAATCGACCGGTATTTTGGGCAGGTTCGCCACGGCGGCAGGGTAGCGCCGTGGAACCCCCACGGCTATGGCTGCGCTCCCCTTCCAGGAGGCGCCCATGACCAACGAGATCGCAGACCCCCTGGTGGAATTCCCGGACGTCAGCGCGACGACGGACCTGGTGCACATCGCCGCGACCCAGGCGGGGGCGGTCACGGTGATGATGAATCGGCCGGCGAAGAGGAACGCCTTCGACTCCGACCTGATCTCGGCGCTGGAGGAGGCGTTCACGACGCTGAAGTCGGCCGACGGCGTGCGGGTGGTCTTCGTGCGCGGGGCCGGCGGCACGTTCTCGGCCGGCGCGGATCTCGCGTGGATGCGGGCCGCGGCCGACCGCACCGAAAGCGACAACCGCGAAGACGCCTATGAGATGGCCAGGATGCTGAAGGCCCTGCACGACCTGCCGGCCCTCACCGTGGCCCTGGTCGAGGGCGCGGCGTTCGGCGGCGGCGTGGGCCTGGCCGCGGCCTGCGATCTCGCCGTGGCCACGGCGGACACCCGGTTCAGCCTGTCGGAGGTCAAGCTGGGCCTGATACCGGCCACCATCAGCCCCTATGTGATCCAGGCCGTGGGCCCGCGGCAGGCGCGCGGCCTGTTCGCCACCGGCCGGGAGTTCGACGCCGCCTACGCCGAGCAGATCGGCCTGCTGACTGAGGTCGTTGCCGACGCCGCCGCCCTGCAGGCCGCAGCCCACCGCATCGCCCGCGACATCATGGCCTGCGCGCCGGGCGCGGTCGCCGCCTCCAAGCGCCTGGTCGACGACGTTGCCGGCCGCCCGATCCATCACGACCTGATGGAGCTGACCGCCCACCGCATCGCCGCCACGCGAGTGGGCGAGGAGGGGCAGGAGGGCGTCCGCGCCTTCCTGGAGCACCGCAAGCCCGGCTGGGCGCTCTGAGGCCGCCGGCCGCACTTCCCAAGCCCCGGATGGCGTCCTAAGCCAGGGCCATGGCCTTGCACATGATCAAGCTGGTGGTGGGCGCCGCCACCATCGACGACCTGCTGGATTGGCGGGCCCGCAACGGCCAGGACAGCCAGCCCTGGATCCTGCGCACCCGCATGACCCCCAAGCGGGGTGCGGAGATGGTCGACGGCGGCTCGATCTATCGCGTGTTCAAGGGCGTGATCCTCTGCCGCCAGAGGATCCTGGCGGTGAACACCGTGGGCGAGGGCGTCACCGCCCGCTGCGAGATCGGCCTCGGCGACGACATCGTCCGCGTGGCGCCGACCCCGCGCCGCGCCTTCCAGGGCTGGCGCTACCTTGACCCCAAGGACGCCCCACCGGACCTCGACACCGAGGCGTTCGGAGACGTGCCGGAGAGCCTGGCGCGGCAACTGCGGGAGGTCGGCGCCTGGTGAGTAAGGGCGCATCGACGTCTAGAAACTTGGGGCCTTATCGCCCCACTTCCGATCGTCATGGCCGGGACAAGCCCGGCCATGACGATCCAAATTAGGGGATTGGCGAGCTTTCGCCGCCGAGGGGTCTAGGTCTTAGGGACGATTTAGTCATTTGAGCCAGAGCATGATGCTGGCGAGGGTGACGAAGCCCATGAAGGTCTGGGCGAGCTTGTCGTAGCGTGTGGCGATGCGGCGGCATTGCTTGATGCGGCTGAAGAAGCGCTCGA
>NZ_JANXWD010000160.1 GCF_025351295.1 Phenylobacterium sp. | reverse complement strand
TGCCCCCGCCGTCGAGGCGCCGCCGCCCGCGCCCACCCTGCCGACCACCGGCGATGGCGCCACCGCCATCTCGATCCTGGAAAAGATCTGCTTGCCCGTCGTGAAGGGGAGCAAGTTCGAGGACATCGCCAAGTCCAACGGCGCCAAGCTGAACCGCCGCGACCAGACCTGGACCATGGCGTTCGGCACGGACAAGACCTACCAGGCGGTGCTCTATCCGCCGGGCTCGAACAAGGGCGTCTGCAGCGTCGAGCTGCACTACGCGGCGGGATCCGACGCCGAGATCGCCAAGGCGCTCAACGTCTGGGCCTTCGTGCACCAGCCACCGCTGGACCCGACCGCCAACTACACCCAGCCGCAGGACCCGGACGGCCTGAAGCGGGTGCGCCGGTCGTGGGAATATCTGACCTCGACCGACAGCATCGGCCTCAACTTCTCGACGGTGCGCAAGGCGGACGACAGCCAGGTGAACGCGAAGTTCGACATGGGCACGATGCAGTACCAGGAACGCAAGTTCTGATCGGCCTTACGGACGCCGCGGGTCTCCTCGGCGTCCTGGTCATCCTGGTGGTTTACGCCGGCGCGGCCGTGGGGCGGGTCGATCCGGAAGGTCCGCTCTCGCTCGGCTGTAACCTCGCCGGCGCCTGCCTGATCCTGTGGTCGCTGCTGACCCAGAGCTTCAATCTCTCGGCCACAGCGATGGAAGGCTCCTGGGCGGTGGTCTCGCTGTTCGGCCTGCTGCGCTGGGCGTGGAAGGCGCGGCGGCGTTAGGCGACCGCCACGGCCTCCGACGCCAGCCATTCGAGCGTGGCGTCGGCCACCAGCTCCCAGCCCGTCTCCCCGATCAGCCAGTGGCTCATGCCGGGCATGACCTGCAATGCCGCCCCCACCCGCTGCGCCGTCTGGCGCACCGTTGCGGTCGGATGGACGACGTCGCGTTCGCCGGCCATGGCCAGCGACGGGCAGGGCAACGGCCCGCTGCCCACGCTGGTGGTCATGAACGGATCGAGCCACCAGTTCAGCACCTCGCGCACGGCGCGCGCGCTTTCCGGGACCAGGCGCTCCAGGATGGCGTCGCGCGCCTCGCGCGGCACGCGGTCCAGGCTGTGCATCCGCATGATGCTGCGATCGGGCGTCACCGCCCCAGACCAGAACGGATCGGCCACGCTGACGCCGAACGCCGTGACCGCCTCCTCGATGCTGGACCCGCTGACCCCCCAGGGAGGTGAGGGCGCCAGCAGGATCAGGGCCCGGGGCTCTACCCGCCGCGCCGCCATCTGGCTGACCAGCCCGCCCATCGAGTGGCCCAGCAGCACCGGACGCTCCGGCAGGTCCTGGCAGAATTTCACCAGGCTGCCGGCGTAGTCGGTCATCGAGAGGCCGGCGACCGAACCCCGCGGCCCATGCCCCGGCAGATCGGGGGCGAGCACGGTCCAGCCCTGGGCCTCGAAGGGTGCGCGGAAGGCGTCGAAGGCCCAGCCGCCGCAGAAGGCGCCGTGCGTCATCACGACCGTTGGCATGGATAAAGCTGCTCCCCCCGGAGCCCCAGGAACTTGAGGATCCAGTCTAGACCGAACCTCGGCCGCGCGATGCAGGATTCAGGCCGCGGCGCTCTTGGTCGCAGCGAAGGCGGCGAAGGCCTTGGCCACGGCTTCATAGGTATGGCGCTTGAACGGCACGATCAACTCCGGCGTCTCGGCCAGGTAGCCCCAGCGCCAGGCGTCGAACTCCGGCTCGTGGTGGGCGCCGAGATCGAACTCGCTCTCCGCCCCGTCGAAGCGGAACGCGAACCACACCTGCTTCTGGCCCTTGAACCCGCGGGTCGACTTGGGGCCGGAAAAATCCGCCGGGAAGTCGTAGGTGATCCAGCCGTCGGTGCGGGCCAGGAAGCTGGCGCTCACCGCCCCGCTCTCCTCCGCCAGTTCGCGCCGCGCGGCGGCTTCCAGGTCTTCGCCCGCGTCCACGCCGCCCTGCGGAAACTGCCAGTTGTGCGGCCCCGGGGTGTGGGCGCGGCGGCCGAGCCAGACCCGCCCGTCCGGGTGGAACAGGACCACGCCGACGTTGGGCCGGTACTCGGGAAGCGCGTTCATTTCTTCGCGGTGAGGGCGGAGGCGGGAGCCAGCTGATAGCCCCTCTGTTCCACCGTGTTGGCCCAGAGCGCAACCTTCTCCAGCGTCACCGGATAGGCAAAGCCGGAGCCGAGGGCCTGGCCGCGCTGCTGGGCGCCGGCCTCCAGGGCCGCCAGCTGCTGGTCGATGGCGGGCCCCGAGAGCTTGTCGTCGATCACCCGCTCGGCCGTGGCGCGCGGGACGCCGCCGCCCCGCCGCGCCGCCAGGCCGTCGTCGACGAAGGCCAGGCCGCGGCCGCGCAGCGCACTGGCGAAAGCATTGTACGCCGGGTCCGTCGCCAGGAACCGCGAGCCCATGTAGTTGGTCAGGCCGAAGTAGCCGGTGGCGCGCGACAGGATCCACTCCAGCCGCTTCACCGTCTCCGGCGGCTGGCCGTCGGCCATCAGGGTGGAGGGGCCGGCGTCGTTGTCGGGGTAGTCCACCGGCTCCATCGGGGTCTCCAGCAGCACCTCGTGACCACGGGCGCGGGCCATGTCGATCCACCCCTGCAGGCCGGGGCTGTAGACCGAGAACGACAGGGTGACCTCGGGCCGCAGGGTCTCGATCGCCTCGCGGGTGCGCCGCTCATTGAGGCCGAGGCCGCCGACGATCACCGCCACCTTGGGCCGGCCGTTGGCGTGGAAGGGCCGCGCATAGGCCTGGGCCGGGGTGCGCCCGTCCTGGGCGATGATCGGCAGGGGCCCGCCGGGACCCGGCGCATAGAACCCGGCCAGCGGCGCGGGGGGCAGCGGTCCGCCCGCAAAGGCCGGCGCCGCCGCGGCGTGGGACCAGCCGGCCGCAGCGGCGGCGGCGAACGGACGCTCGGACAGCTTCAGGACGTCGGAATAGACATGCGCCGGGCCGTGCAGCGGCTTCAGCGCCTCGCGCCAGCCGGCCGGCGCCGCGCGGAGCGCCGGGTCCAGCGGCAGCCGCAGGTCCGTCGCCCCGCCGATCGGCCCGACCAGGTTGACCAGGGCCACGACCGCGCCGGCGAACAGCACCCCGGCCGCCCCCAGGCCGACGATCGGGCTCTTGAGGATCGCGCCGGCCTTGACGCCGGGCAGCGCCAGTTTCGGCAACTTGATCTGGGGCAGAGCGATGGCGGCCAAGGGCGGAACTCCTCAACCAGGAGCATCGCCGATCGTGGTTAACGTACCTTTTCCCTCCCCATGAAGGGGAGGGAAAAGCGTCGCTACTTCTGCGCGGTCGCCGGCGGCTTCGCGACTTCGGCCACCCTCGCCTTGCTGACGATCTCGGCCAGGCGGGCGGTGGGCTTCGGCAGCTTCGGCGTGGCGGCCACCGAGCCGAAGTGCAGCACGTCCTCGGCGCGGGTCACCTGGAAATCCTTCTTCTCGTCGAAGCTTTCCGGCGGGGCCTCGGCCGGCTCGTGGGCGCCCTTGCGGATCTTGCCCTCGTCGGCGTTCAGCGCGTTCTTGAAGCTGGCTTCCGAGAACTGGTAGGCGCGGTTGGCGATGGCCTGGGCCTCTTCGCGGGTGGAGGCGACCTCCAGGTCCGGGGTGATCCCGGTCTTCTGGATCGAGCGGCCGGACGGAGTGTAATAGCGCGCCGTGGTCAGCTTCAGCGCCCCGTCGATGCCGCCGCGCAGCGGGATCACGGTCTGCACCGACCCCTTGCCGAAGCTGGTGGGGCCGACCAGTTCGGCGCGCTTGCGGTCCTGCAGCGCGCCGGCGACGATCTCCGCCGCCGAAGCCGAGCCGGAGTTGATCAGCACCACCATCGGCAGGCCGCCGGTGATGTCGCCGGGCCGGGCGTTGTAGCGCTCGACGTCGCGCGGATCGCGGCCGCGCTGGGAGACGATCTCGCCGCCTTCCAGGAACAGGTCGGAGACCCCCACCGCCTGGTCCAGCAAGCCGCCCGGATTGTTGCGCAGGTCCAGGATCACGCCCTTGATGTGCGGGTTCTTGGCCTTCATCTCTGCAAAGGCGGCCTCAGTCTCGTCGGTGGTCTTTTCGTTGAAGCTGGACACCCGCAGGATGACGTTGTCGCCGTCCAGCTTGGCGGTGGCGGATTTGGGCTTGATCACCTCGCGCACCAGCTTGACGTCGAACGGGTCGGACTTTTCGCGCGCGATGGTCAGGCTGACCGTCTCGCCCGGTTTGCCGCGCATCTGCTTGACAGCGTCGGTCACCGACAGGCCCAGCACGCTCTCGCCATTGACCGAAGTGATGTAGTCGCCCGGCTTGATCCCGGCCTTGGCGGCGGGGGTGCCGTCCATGGGGGAGATCACCTTGACCACCCCGTCCTCGCTGGTGACCTCCAGGCCTAGGCCGCCATATTCGCCGCGGGTCTGGTCGCGCATGTCGTCGAAGGACTCGGGGTCCAGGTAGCCGGAGTGCGGGTCGAGGGAGGTCAGCATCCCGTCGATCGCCGACTGGATCAGCTTGGTGTCGTCGACCTCGGTCACATACTGGTTCTCGACCGTGTTCAGCACGTCGCCGAAAAGGCCCAGCATGCGGTAGGTCTTGGCGCGCGGCTGGGCCGCGGCGGTCGCCTGCTGGCTGACGTAGGCCATGGATCCCGCACCGAGGATGAACGCCGATGCGCCGATCAGGAGATACTTCTTCATAGCCTGCCTAGACTCCCTTGACGGCTTGAGCCGCCTAACGATCAGGCTGTGAAGACGGTTTTGAGGCCGTGTCAGCCCGACTTCTTGTTCAGCCACCTGGAGGGATCTACGGGCGACCCCTGCTCGCGGACTTCCAGGTAGAGTTCAGAGTTCGATTGTCGACCATCGGGAACCCATCCGACAGCCTGACCCTCCGCGACGGATTGTCCGGCCTGGACCGAGGTTCTCTCAAGACCAGCAAGCACGAGATGATATCCGCCCGCTAGTCTTAATATCACGATGACGCCCCACCCCTTGACCGGGCCCACGTACTGCACAAGCCCGGCCGCGGGGCTCACCGCGCGGGCGCCCTTGGCGGCGGCGAAGGTCAGGCCGTTGGCACGCCCGCCGCCGGCGATCGGCGCGCCGAAGCGCCGCAGGACGCTCCCCTGGACCGGCAGGACCAGGCGGGTCGGCGGGCTCTCGGGCGCCGGCTCCTGGGTGGTGGTCCCGCGGATCGGCAGGCCGGCCGCGGGCTCGGGCGTCGCGTCGGCCATCAGGCTGTCGCGCTCGAACAGGGCCTCGCTCTGCACCGCCGCCAGCCGGCGCTGGCGCATCGCCTCGCTGGCCCCCTCGGCATAGCTCTGGGCGCGGAGCTGCAACTCAGGCGTCATGGCCCTGACCAGGATGGCGGCGCGCACGGCGTCCCTGGCGTCCTGCGGCGACACCAGCAGGGCCGGGGGCGGGTCCTGCTTCAACTGCTCCAGCACCGACAGCAGCCGCGCCAGTCGGTGGGTGTTGGCGCCCTGGTCCACCGTGAGCGCCGTCTCGGCGACATTCAGCCGCGCCAGCCGCCCGGTGGTGGCGGCCACCGCCCCAACGCCAAGCACCCCCACGCCAAGCACCACCGCGCCTATCGTTCCAAGAAGGAGAATCCGCCGCATCAGTCGCGATGATACGGTGATCCGGCCAGAATCGAGACGGCCCGGTAGATTTGTTCGCTGAGCATCGCGCGCGCCAGGGCATGCGGCCAGGTCTGCGGCCCGAAGGCCAGCGTCCCCTGCGCCTGAGCGACCAGCGCCGGGTCCAGCCCGTCCGCGCCGCCGATCAGGAACACCAGCCGGCGCACGCCGCGATCCCGCAGCACGGCGATCTCCTCGGCGAAAGCGCGGCTGGCCCGGGCCTTGCCGCGTTCGTCGCAGGCGATGACGTGGCTGTCGGCCGCCTGGGGCCTGAGCGCCTGCGCCTCGGCGGCCCTGCCGGGCTTGCGGCTCTCCACCTCGACCACCTCGACCGGCCCCAAGCCCAGCGCCCGGCCGGCCGCCGTGGCGCGGTCGGCATAGAGCTTGACCAGCTCCGTCTCCGGCGAGCGGGCCAGGCGGCCGATGGCGACGATGGCGATCTTCACGGATCGAGGCTTACGCCACCAGCAGCCGTTCGGCGATCTGCACCGCGTTCAGCGCCGCGCCCTTCAGGAGCTGGTCGCCGGCCAGGAACAGCGCCACCGAGCGCCCGGACGGATCGCCCAGGTCGCGGCGGATGCGGCCCACCAGCACCTCGCCCTGCCCCTGCGCCTCCACCGGCATCGGGAAATGGTTGGCCTCGCGGTCGTCGACCACGCACACGCCCGGCGCCTCGGCCAGGGCCTCGCGGATGGCGGCCGGCGGCACGGGGGCGTCCAGCTCCAGGCTGAGCGCGATGGCGTGGGCGCGCAGCACCGGCACCCGCACGCAGGTGACCCCGATCGGCAGGTTGAAGCTGCCCAGGATCCGCCGCGTCTCGGCCATCACCTTCAGTTCCTCGCCGTTGTAGCCGCTCTGCGGATCGACCTCGGCGTCATGGCTGAACAGGTTGAAGGCATAGGGGTGGCGCAGCACCCGGGGTGCGTAGCTCCGGCCCGCCAGATAGGCCTCGGTAGCTTGGGCCAGCTCGTCCATGGCTGGCGCACCGGCGCCGGAGGCTGCCTGGTAGGTCGAGAGCTGCAGCCGCCGCAGGCCGAACCGCCGCTGCAGGGGGGCGACGGCGACGCAAGCCAGGATGGCGACGCAGTTGGGATTGGCGATGACGCCGCGGTGGCCGCTCAGGGTCTCCAGGTTCACCTCCGGCACCACCAGCGGGCAGTCCAGGTCCATGCGGAAGGCCGAGGAATTGTCGATCACCACCGCGCCCGCCGCGGTGGCGTGCGGCGCATAGGTGCGGGCGGTAGCGGTGTCGGCGGCGAACAGCGCCAGGTCGATGCCCCGGAAGCTGTCCGCGTCCAGGGTCTCCACCGGGGCGGGTGCGCCGCGGAAGCTGAGCGCGCGCCCGGCGGAGCGCTGGGAGGCCAGCAGGCGCAGGCGGGACAGCGGGAAGGCCCGATCCTCCAGGCAGCGGATCAGCTCCCCGCCCACCGCCCCGGTGGCGCCGACGATGGCGACCGAGGGATTTCGCAGCGGGTTCGGGAAGGACGACAGGGACATCGGAGACCTCTGGGGTGAGGCCCGATGCGCGTGGGTTGCCTGGAAGAGCGCGCCCCGCACATCGGGCGGAGCGCTTCGGGGATGGGGCGGGGTTACCCGCGCGCAGCCGCAAACGCCCCGCCGGAGCGGGTCATTTTGCGGGTAATTTTCTGCGTGGGCGCGAACATCGCCGTCGCCTCTAGCGGCGGGACGCTGCGCTGTAAAGCTCTCTCAAAGTGGCGGCGGGGCCTGGAACCCGCCGAATTCGCGCTCCAGCAGGCCGGCGAAGGCGATGGTGGTGCGGTCTTCGAGGTGCGCGCCCATGACCTGCACCCCGATCGGCAGGCCGCCCCGCGACAGGCCCATCGGACAGGCCGTGGCCGGCAGGTTCGGCAGCAAGGCCACCCCCGGCCAGGCGATCTGGCCGAAGTAGGGCGTCTCGCGGCCGTTGACCACATGCACGCGCTTTTGCATGTCCGGCTCGTCGTCGTGCGGGAAGGCGGTGATGCCCAGGGTCGGCATGACCACCACGTCGAAGCTCTCGAAAAAGCTCGCCCAGCGGCGCTGGAAGGCCACCTGGGCGTCCTGCAGGTTCATCCAGTCGTGGGCGCTCATCGTCGTGGCGCCCGGCGTCCCGCGCGACATGGCCGCGCCGAGCAGCCCCATGTAGACGCCGTGCTGCGCCGTCAGGTCGGGCATCAGCTCGCTGGACCGCGACACCCGCGCGCCCAGGGCGTCCAGCTGCGTGGCCAGGGTGTCGAGCGTCGCGCCGATCTCCTCGTCCGTAGTGACCAGCGGATGGCGGTCCAGCACCAGCACGCGGTAGTCCGCCAGCCGGGCGTGGCGCGGCGCCGGCAGGTCCAGCCGATAGCCCTTGGCGTCGTGCGGCTCCGGGCCGGCCGTGACGCCGAGCGCGCGATCCAGGTCCGCGGCGCTGCGGGCCAGAGGCCCCACCACGGCCAGGGCGATCGGCCCGCCGTCCAGGCCGGGCGGGGAATGGCCGCGCAGCGGGATCAGGCCGAAGGTCGGCTTGTGGCCATAGACGCCGCAGAAGTGCGCCGGGACCCGGATCGACCCACCGATGTCGGAGCCGAACTCCAGCGGCGTCATCCCGGCCGCCAGCGCCGCGGCGCTGCCGCCGGACGAGCCGCCGGGCGAGCGCGACAGGTCCCACGGATTGCGGGTGCGGCCATAGACCGGGTTGTGGCTCTGCCAGTCCGCCAGGAACGGCGGCACATTGGTCTTGCCCAGGATGATCGCCCCGGCGGCCTTCAGCCGCTGGACCAACACCGCGTCGGTGTCGGCGGTCCATGCGCCGAACGCCGGGCTGCCCCAGGTGGTCGGCAGGCCGGCGACGTTGTTCGACTCCTTCACCGTCATCGGCAGGCCCAGCAGCGCGCCGCGCTCGCCCCGCGCCAGGGCCGCGTCCGCCGCCTTGGCCGCGGTCCGGGCCCGGTCGAAGTCGCGGACCACCACGGCGTTGATCGCGCCATCGCGGGCCTCGATGCGGGCGATGGCGGCGTCGGCCAGCTCCAGCGCGCCCACCTTGCGGGCCGCCAGGGCGTCGACCAGCTCGCCGGCCGTCAGGTCCAGCAGGTCGCGGCTCAGGGTCTCGGACATGGTTGTGCTCCCTCGTTTCCGGATCGTGACCACCGGGCCGGGAGAGAGTCCAGCCCGGCCGCAGCCGTGGCTCATGGTGAAGCGCCCCTGCGAACGCCGGCTTGATCGCCGTTGCGCACCACCCCAACGACGGCGGTGTGAGTCAGGCCCGCATCCGAGCGGGACGTCGGGCAGGTCGGACGGTCGCGGCTAGAGCGCGGCCTGGCGGTGGCCGCCGCTCTCGACCGACCAGATCTTCTCGATGTTGTAGAACTGGCGCACCTCGGGCCGGAACAGGTGGACGATCACGTCGCCGGCGTCGATCAGCACCCAGTCGGCGCTGGGCATGCCTTCCACCCGGCAGCGGCCGTGGCCGGCCTCCTTCAGCGCGCGCAGCAGGTGGTCGGCCATTGCGCCGACGTGCCGCTGCGACCGTCCGCTGGCCACGATCAGGCCGTCGGCGACGGGAGACTTGCCTTTGAGGTCGATGAAGACGACGTCTTGGGCCTTGTCGTCGTCCAGCCGGGCGAGGATCAGGTCCCCCACGGCGGTGATGCGGGCGTCGAGGTCGGCCGCGGCGTCGGCCGTGACCGGCGCCAGGTTCTTTTTGCGCGACTTGGGCGCAGATGCAGAGTTCAGCGGGTGGCTCCTTAGGTCTCGCTGAGCGGACGCTATCACAGAATGGACCCTAGGTCAGCCGCGCTGTCGGGTACGTCATGCCGCCGGCAGGCCCCTGCGCGCCCGAAGCACCGTCGATGACTGATAATTGAACCGGCCGAACAGGAAGACCCACGCTGGCGGCGTCGCGTCAGCCAGGCGGATGGCGCTGCGCGAGGGGCGGCGGAAGCGGGCGAAGCGCTGGGCGGCCGGCGAGAAACGGCTCTTCAGCGAGATCCAGGGCCGCGACACCACCGCCACCGGCGCCTCGCGCATGATCTGGGTCCAGCCCTTCCAGCGGTGGAAGCTGGCCAGGCTGTCGGCGCCCATGATCCAGACGAACTTCACCCCGGGAAACCGGGCCTTCAGGCCGCGCAGGGTGTCGATGGTATAGGCCGACCCCAACTGGGTCTCGGCGCGCGAGACGATCATGCCGTGCCCGCGGCCCTTGATCAGCGCCTGCACCCCGGCGACCCGGTCGTCGAGGCTGGCGGTATCCTGGCGCGCCTTCAGCGGGTTCTGCGGCGAGACCAGCCAGATCACCCGGTCCAGGCCCAGCCGCCGCCGGGCGGTCTCGGCCACATGCAGGTGGCCGTCGTGCGCGGGGTTGAACGAGCCGCCATAAAGCCCCACCCGCATGCCGCGCGCCAGGGTGAACCCCAGGCGCAGCGCGCCTGGTCGGCCGCCTGCGGGCGCGCGCGGCGCCGGTCCTGCCGCCCACATGCCCGGGTCAGCCGGCGCGGGGCGGGGTGGGCGCGCCCCCGCGATCGAGGTGGGGATCGGCCTGCCGCACCCGGGCGCGGACCGTGAACACGCCGTCGCCGGCCAGCACCCCGCCGCGCGCGAACAGCCGGCCGTGCTGCCAGTTGGAGAGGCCCAGCTCGGGCCGGTTCAGGGCGTACTGGCCGTCCACCCAGCGGGTGAAGCCGTCGCCGACGAACGGAGCGTCCACGGTCTCGTAGAAGCGGGCGTGGGCCGTCGGGTCCTGCGAGATCAGCGTGGCCGCGAAGCGGGGGCTGAGCGCGTTGAACAGGGCCACGGCCTCGGCGGTGTCGGCGACGATCTTCAGGCTGACCTCCGGGCTCTCCTCCCACTCCCACTCGCGGCCCAGGTCGGCGTCGGCGATGGGCTCGGCCAGGGCCTCCTCAACGCGTCCCTCTGCGCGGATCACCGTCGTCCGCGCCGTTCGCCAGGTCTCGGGCAGCCGGGCGAAGTTGGCCTGCGCCACATGGAGCTTGCAGCCGCTCCGCCGCTCGCCGGCCCGCTGCAGTGCCTCGAGGAACAGCGGCATCAGCTCGTCAGCCCGGCTCTGCACGATGCAGCAGACGTTCAGGCTGTTACAGACCTTGCGGTCCAGCGAGTGGAAGACGGCGGCGTAGAACCGGTCCGCATCGGCGGTCGCATCGGCCACCAGCCAGGCGCCGCCCGTGCCGTGCAGGCTGACCGGCGTCCCGGCCTGCCGCGCGATGGCGCCCAGCTGGGCCACCGCCGGGCCGGAGCCCCGCGCCACCGCCAGGGCCAGCCGCGCGTCGGCGAACATCGCCCAGCCGGCGGCGTGGGCGGCCGAGTCGACCAGCACCGCCGCGCCGTCCGGCAGGCCGGCCTCGGCCAGGGCCGGGTCCAGCGCCTCGGCGACGATGGCGCGCGCTGTGCCCAGCGCATCCGAGCCGATCCGGAACACCACGGTGTTACCGGCCCGGAGCACTCCGGTGGCGTCGGCGAAGACATTCGGCCGGCCCTCGAACACGAAGCCGACCGGCCCCAGCGGGGCGGTCACCTGTTCGACCTGCCAGCCCTGGTGGCGGATGGTCTCCAGCACCCGGCCGCGCGGCGGTTCGGCGTCGCGCCAGACCCGCAGGCCCGCGATCATGTCGGCGCGCATGGCGGCCGAGGCGACCAGCCGGGTGGTGGAGCGGCGCCGGGCGCGGGCCGCCTCGACGTCGGCGGCGTTGGCGGCGGCGATCCTCGCCCAGGCCGCGTCGTCCTCCAGCCGGCGGGCGAAGGCCTCGAAGAAGGCGGTGATGGCGGCGTCGTCCACCTCGCCCATCCGGGCGAAGGCGGCCGTTGCGCGGCCGACGGCGGCCTCGGCGGCCAGGTGCTCACGGGCCGGGATGTGCAGCAGGTTGCCGGCCTCCTGGACCACCACCAGCCGGTCGCCGGGACGGAAGGCGGCGGCCAGTTCGGGGGTCACATAGGCGACTTGGTCGCCGCCGAACGGGATCGCCTGGCCGGGCGCGAGCGCTTCCAGCCGCCCAGTGCGGACGGCCGCTGCTCCCTTGCCTGACGCCCCGTCGTCCACGGGAACCCCCTTTTGCTCGCTTTGAGCCTTACGCGCTCTCGGCATGAGCGGCCAGCGCAAGATCGTCCGCGTGGACCATGGGGCCGGAGGTGTAGCCGAGGGCCGGCTCGATGGCGCCGGACTTCAGGCCGCAGATCTGGCGGGCGTGCTCGGCGACATAGCGGATCAGGCCGCGGGCGATCTCCAGCCCCGCCTCGTCGCGGATCACCACCGCGTCGCCCTTGTCGAAGCGGCCGTCGACCGCGGTCACCCCGGCGGCCAGCAGGCTGTTGCCCCGGCGCACGGCGGCGGCGGCGCCGGCGTCCACGGTCAGGAAACCGGCCGGCGCCAGAGACCCGGCGATCCAGGCCTTGTAGGCCGCGCTGGGCGTGGCGCCGGGCTCGATCACCGTCGCGGCGGCGCCGGCCTCCACCGCCGCCAGCGGGCCGGGACGCGCGCCCAGGGTGATGATGGTGGCGCAGCCGGCGTGGCTGGCGATGCGGGCGGCCTCCAGCTTGGTGGCCATGCCGCCGGTGCCCATGCCGGCCGCGGCGTTGGCGCCCCCGGCCATGGCCTCGATCTCCGGCGTCAGGCGCGCCACCCGCGCCACCAGCGTCGCCGCCGGGTCGCGCCGGGGGTCGGCCGTGTAGAGCCCCTCGACGTCGGACAGCAGCACCAGGGCCTCCGCGCCTACAAGTTGCGCAACACGTGCCGACAACCGGTCATTGTCGCCGACCCGGATCTCCTCGGTAACCACGGTGTCGTTCTCGTTGACCACCGGGATCACGCCCAGCCCAAGCAGCGTCTCGACCGTAGCCCGGGCGTTCAGCCAGCGGCGGCGCACCTCGGTGTCGTCGCGGGTCAGCAGCACCTGGGCGCAGGCGATGCCGTGCGGCTCCAGCGCCTCCTCCCAGGCCCGCATCAGCGCCGATTGGCCGGCGGCGGCCGAAGCCTGCTTCTCCGGCAGGGTCAGCGCCCGCTTGCCCAGGCCCAGGCGGCGGCGCCCCAACGCGACTGCGCCGGACGAGACGATCACCACCTGCTGGCCCCGCGCCCGCACCCGCGCCACGTCCGCGGCGAAGTCGGCCAGCCACACGCCATGAGCCGCGCCATCCGGCCCGACCAGCAGGGCCGAGCCGACCTTGACGACGATGCGTTTGGCCGTCTTCAGGTCGTTGAACGGCGTCGGCTCGCTCACGGGACCCAATCCTCGGGCCCGGCCTCCTCGGCCGCGATCTCACCCTTCTGGGTGCGCACCAGCCCATAGGCCTCGCGCAGGATCTCGGTGACCCCCAGCTTGGCGACGCCCGACACCAGCCGCACCTTCACCCCCGAGGCGGCCTCGAGCTCGGCCAGCTTCGCCGCCCGGGTCTCGTCGTCCAGCGCGTCGATCTTGTTGAGCGCCAGGATCTCGGACTTGGACTCCAGCCCCTCGCCATAGGCCTCCAGCTCGTGGCGCACGGTGCGCCAGGCGCCTGCGACGTCCTCTTGGGTGCCGTCCACCAGATGGACCAGCACCGCGGTCCGCTCCACATGGCCCAGGAACCGCGTCCCGATCCCGGCGCCCTCGCTGGCCCCCTCGATCAGGCCGGGAATGTCGGCCAGGATGAACCGCTCGCCCAGCGACAGGTCGACCATGCCCAGGTTGGGCGTCAGCGTCGTGAACGGATAGTCGGCGATCTTCGGCCGCGCCGCGCTGGCGGCGGCCAGGAAGGTGGATTTCCCTGCATTCGGAAGTCCGACCAACCCCACGTCAGCTATAAGTTTCAGTCTGAGCCAGATGGCCAGTTCCTGGCCGTCGAGGCCCGGGTTGGCGTAGTGCGGGGCCTGGTTGATCGGGCCCTTGAAGTAGGTGTTGCCGAAGCCGCCGTTGCCGCCCTTGGCCAGCATCACCCGCTGGCCGGCGCGGTCCATGTCGACGATCAGGGCCTTGTCCTCGTCGAGCACCTCGGTGCCGACCGGGACCTTCAGGACCACGTCGTCGCCGTTGGCGCCGTGGCGGTTGCGGCCCATGCCGTGGACGCCGGTGCCGGCCTTGAAGTGCTGCTGGTAGCGGTAGTCGATCAGGGTGTTCAGCCCTTCGACCGCCTCGATCCAGACGTCGCCGCCGCGGCCGCCGTCGCCGCCGTCCGGGCCGCCGTACTCGATGAACTTCTCGCGCCGGAACGAGACGGCCCCGCCGCCGCCGGCCCCGCTCTTCACATAGACCTTGACCTGGTCGAGGAATTTCATCGCGCCGCCGCCCAGACGATGACCGCGGCCACGACGGACTTGATCGCCGCGCCCAGGATGAAGGGCTGGACGCCGAACTCGAAGGCCGGGCCGGGGTCCATGAAGCTGGCCAGGCCCGCCCAGCCGACCGCCAGCACGATCAGGTGGCCAGCCAGGAACAGCGCCAGCAGGGGCAGCGCCCCGTGCGTCCGCTCCGCCCCTCGGCCGCAGATCCAGGCCGCCGCGGTCATGCCGGCCAGGAAGCCGGCGGTGTGGCCCAGGACGGCGCTCAGTCCATGCGCCCCGCCGGCCAGCACCGGCAGCCCCGCCGCCGCCACGGCCAGCCACAGCAGCACGGCCAGGAGCGCCAGCCGCCCGCCCGCCACGCCGGCCAGCACGAACAGCGCCAGGGTCTGCAGGGTCAGCGGCACGCCGCCCGGCAGCGGCAGCTCGGCATAGGACGACGCCGCCATCAGCCCGGCCCCACCCACGATGGCGGCCGCCCGCCAGGCGAACGGGCGGGCCTCCACGGCGCGGAGCAGCGGGGCGGCGGTCATGGGGCGAGCGCTTAGCAGTATCACGCCAGCCACACCATCATCCGGCTTGGCGTCGCGGCCCCGCCCCGGCCCAGCGACGGCCGGGTCACCACGTCGCCGGTGTAGAGGAAGCCGGCCTTGCACAACACCTGGCCGGAGGCGGCGTTGTCGGCGAAGTGGCCGGCCCAGACCACCTTCTTGCGCCAGCCGGCCTTGACCCAGTCGAGGGTCGCGCTCACCGCCTCGGTGGCATAGCCGCGCCCCCAGAACGGCCGGCCCAGCCAGTAGCCCAGTTCCGGCCGCGCGGGATCCTTGGCCCCCACCCCGACCACGCCCATCACCCCGAACTGCCGATGCTCGACCACGAAGTCGGTGCGGCAGGCGGGATCGGCGCGGCCGACCTTCGCCAGCCACGCCTCGGCGTGGGTGAGCTCATAGGGATAGGGCCAGGTCTGCAGCATGCCGACCACGCCCGGATCGTTGGCGAGCTCGGTGATCGCCGGGGCGTCGCCGGCCACCGGCCCGCGCAACACCAGCCGATCGGTCCCGATCGAGGGTCTGACTTCAATGGCGCACATTTCGTACCTCCCGGCCCTCTCGTGGGGCCTGAAAACGACAGCGGGGAGCCCGGCTGACCGGACTCCCCGCGAAAGGTCGTCTTGTGTCCGGTCCGCCTTATTGGTGTGGCGGAACCGGGGGAGAGGGTTCCGCCTATTCGGCTGCGATCACGCTCTCGGCCGCCGGGACCACCGTGGCGTAACAGCGATTGTTACGCTTGGTCACGAACGCCACCGCACCGGTGACGAGGGCGAAGAGGGTGTGGTCCTTGCCGATGCCCACATTGGGGCCCGGCCAGAACTTGGTGCCGCGCTGGCGTACGATGATCGAGCCGGCGTTGATCGCCTCGCCACCGAACTTCTTCACGCCGAGGCGGCGGCCGGCCGAGTCGCGCCCGTTGCGCGAAGAGCCGCCGGATTTCTTGTGAGCCATGGTCTGCTCCTGTCCTTACTGATGCGCCCGGATTACTCCGCGGCGTCGTCCTTCTTGGCGGCGGTCTTCTTCGGCGCCGCGGCTTTGGTCGCGGCGGGCTTGCTTTCGGGCGCGTCAGCCTTGGCGGCCTTGGGCGCAGCGGCCTTCTTCGGCGCGGTGGCCTTGGCTTCCGGCTCGGGCGCCGGGGCGGCTTCGGCCGGGGCGGTGTCGACCACCTTGGGGGCCTTGGCCTTGGCGACCGTCTCGGCCGCGGCGGCGGCCTTCAGGGTCTTCTTCGAGACGTTGAGGGTCGCGAAGTCCAGGCCGCGGGCCCGCGCATCCAACTCGGCCTTGGTGGTCAGCGACACTTCGCCGTCCCACTTGGTCTCCGAGCCGCCGGCGGTGATGCCGGTGACCCGCAGGACCGTCTCGGCCTGGCGGTGACCGCCGGTGCGGCGATAGCCCTGGCGGCGGATCTTCTTGAAGATCTTCACCTTCTCGCCCTTGCGGGTCTCCACCAGGGTCGCGGCCACCGAGGCGCCGTCCACCAGCGGCGCGCCGACCGTCACGGCCTCGCCGTCACCCAGCATCAGCACATCCCCGAACGCGACCACCGCGCCAGGTTCGCCTTCGAGCTTTTCGACCACCAGCACGTCACCAGGGCTGACCCGGTACTGCTTGCCGCCGGTCTTGATCACCGCGTACATCGTTCGCGCCTTCGGTACTTAAGAGGTGTCTGTTCAATACGGAACGCGCCCGCGAGATAGCCCGCGGGCGAGAGGTGGGCGGTTATACAGCCGAGCGGCGGCGAGTCAACGGCGGGGCTGGGCCGGTCTACCCGCGCGAGCCGAACATGATAGGATGATCCGCGTGAAACCCGAGCCCTCCATCCTTGAAGAGATCGACGACGCGGCCGAGGCGGCCGCCGACGCCGAGGGTCTGGCCGACATCGAGGCCGGTCGTGTCGTACCGCATGACGACGTCGCCCGCTGGCTCGACACCTGGGGGACGGCCAAAGAGACGCCGCCGCCCGCCAAGTGGCTGAAGTAGTCTGGTCGCGCCGAGCGCTGGCCGACCTCGCGGCGATCCAGGCACACATCCATCAGTTCCGGCCGCTGGCGGCGCAACGCATGGCGCAGCGGCTGAAGCTGGCCGGTGAGACCCTGGCTGAGCATCCCGGGCGTGGGCGGCCTTTTGGGGGTCTGCGGGAACTGGCGACCGTGCCGCCGTGCTGGGCGGGGGCGGGCTGATGTGCCACGAGCTGTCGCGCCTACGGCGCCGGCGCGCGCCGTCTATCGCGACCGCGGCGATTGGTCCTTGGAGACGATGGCCAATGCGGTCGTCGGGCGATGGTCCGGACGCGTCGACGAAGGGAATTGGGAATAGTTCCGCGATTGCCTCGTCCTCGGCGTCGAAGAAGCCGAGGCGGCCGGCATGGACCTGGTGCTCGACCTCACCGACCTCCACTATCTCCCATCGCGCGGCCTGCGGAGCCTGACGGAGGCGGGTAGGCGGGCAGGCGCCCGGATCGCGATCATCCTGGCCAACCCTAACCAGCGCGTGAGGGAAATCCCCGCGATCTCCCGCTACGACAGGATGTTCAAGGTCTGCGATAGCGTCGCGGCAGCCCTGGGAGGGTAGTCAGGATTCCAAGCGCCGCAGCAGCGGTGGTCGAGGTCGCTGGGCCGCGCCCGGCCTCAGCGCCCCCTCCACCGCTTCGCGGTCCCCCTCCCCCGGTTCGCGTGGGAGGCAAGAGGGACAGGTTGAGCCTTAATTTCCATGGACGGAGTTTTGCCTGCTGGGTGAGGCGTCTCCGCCGACACGGCCGGAGGGCTCGCCTGGGGGCGGCGCGGGCGGAGCCAGCGTCCTTGACACGCCTCACCCAACAGGCTCGCCATCGGATGCCGGGCGGCAGGGCGTGTTCATGGCCGTTCCGTTCGTGAGGCGACCCCGCGGGCGGTTGTTCGCCGCGACGGGCTCTCACGCGACGAGCCCGTGAAGGACGCGGCGTGGGGCTCGCCACGAAAGCGTCGATGTCGGCATCGCCATCTGGCGTCGGCGCCCGCCGCCCCTTGGTGATCTTGGCGCCCATGGCGGCAGATCAGCATGGCGGCCGGTGGTGCATGCGCCGAGGCACGGCTTTCAGCGCGGGTCACAAGAAGAAGTCGGTCGAAAAAATTGTGGTGCTGTGATCCAGGGATATAGAAAAGTCAGCGCCCAAATCACCGGTGGTATTGCCGGATACGATCAGACCGCCTTGGCCGTTAGCCGTAACGAGGATCTGACCGAGGCCGGTAAAATGATCACCGCCGACAAGAACAAATGCCTGATTACCTGCGACAGTGCTGTTAGCGTCGATGCCACGCAGATCAATCTTATCGACGCCTGACAAAAAGTCGGTGATGTGGTCGGGGTTTGCCACCAGGCTGTCGTTGATGGAATTGTATGTAAACGTATCGACCCCGGCTCCTCCCGTGAGCTGATCGGCGCCGAGGCCTCCCCGAATATTGTCGTCGCCATCACCGCCGTGGATCACATCGACTTCGGACCCGCCGGCGATGCTGTCGTTGCCGGTTCCGCCATAGATGTAGAGCGTGCCGGTCGCGCCGGTGAGCGTCGAAAGCGACAGGACGTCGTTGCCCGCCGTGCCGTTCAGATTGCCCTGGACCTTCTGGATGTTGCCGAACAGCGCCGTTCCGGACGATCCGTCGAAGTCGGTGGCGGAGCCCGCGCCGAAGTCGAGCGTGTTGACCCCGGCGCCGCCGTCGATCTTGCCGCCGATGATGCCGTAGACGTGGAACAGGTCGTCGCCCGCGCCGCCGCTGAGATTGTCGTGAGAGGCGCCGGAGTCGCTGTACAGCACGTCGTCGCCCGCGCCGCCGTCCAGCGTGTTCGTGCCGACGCCGCCGTGGATGGCGTCATCGTCCGCCCCTCCGTCAAGGACGTCATTGCCGGTTCCGCCGTCGAGCAGGTCATTGCCCCCGCCGCCGGAAATCACATCATCTCCGCCATAGCCGTTGATCTTATCCGCGACGGCGCCGCCGAGGAGCACGTTCGGATTGTTGTCCCCGTTGATTATGCTCACGGAAAGGCCCCCTTCATTGCTCGGACACGCGTCGAGACTGATTCATCTACGGGCGCGGCATTGACCTTGGTTGCAGCTGACGTGGAAAATGCCGCCTCAATCGCACCCTCGATGCGCATCTGAAAAAGTATTGGTGATCAGGCACTTTCTTCAGTCTTTTGAGAGACGGTTGCAGGAATTCAACCGGCGAGAGCACTCCCTCTCTATCGGTGATCCAGGTTCGTCCCGGCAGGGCAGCCGGCCCCCCTTATCGCCCCCTCCACTAGGCGCCGCGCACGGCCCCAGCGCCCCCTCAACCGCTTCGCGTTCCCCCTCCCCCGCGTTGCGGGTGAGGGGGACCGGGGGGACGCGTCTTGGGCTCAGGGTCCCCGCCGCCGCGCGCCCGGGTGGGGGTTGAGCTGGCCGAGGCGTTTATGCAGGGCGTTGATCTCGGTTGCGGCGGCGGGGCCGCGGCGTTCGGCGAGGTCGAGGACGGCGTCGCGGTAGAGGAACTCGTCGCGGAATTCGCAGGCCCGGGCGACGGCCTGCGCGAAGGCGGGCCGGTCGCGGACCCATTTGTAGAGGGTGGTGACGCTGGGCAGCTCGGGGCGGGCGCCGAGGCTGGCCAGGGAGGCGCCTTCGACGATCCCGAGCTCGATGGCCTGGGTGAGGGCGGGGGTGCAGAGGGCCTCGGTGCGGGCGCGGCCGCGGGCCTGGTGGCCGAAGACCAGGGCGCCGCGGATGACCTGGTCGAACTCAGGGTCGGCCTTGCGCCAGCGGCGCAGGCCCAGCGGGGTGGGCAGGGCCGGGTCGCGGTAGACCAGCGGCAAGGTCGCGCCGCGGATGAGGGCCAGCACGATGCGGTCGGCGAGCGCCTCGTCATCGTAGCATGGACGGGCGCGGCGGCGGCCGTAGCGGCGGCGTTGCGGGTCGGCGAAGGCCTTGGCGGCCGCAAGCTCGGCGGCGAACAGGGGGTTGGCAGCCTTCCAGGCGTTGAGCGCGCGGCGTTGCGGCAAGTGGGGTTCGCGGATCAGCCGGCCAAGCGGCTCGCCGAAGCGGATGCGGCGCAGCAGCTCCTCAGCGGCGCGCGGGTCGAAGGCGAAGCGCTCGCGGGGCTCGCGGGAGACCCGGCGGCAGGCGCGGGCGTGCTCGGCGAGGCCGGGGCCTTCACGGAGCCACCTGCGCAGCGTCGGGCGGGTGGGCCAGCCGGGCGTGGCGCAGATCTGCTCGAAGGTCTCGCCGGCGAAGCGGCGCTCGAAAAGCGCGTCCAGGAGGCGCTGGCGGTCGGCGGGGTCGAAGTTGCGGCGCATGGCGTCGGAGCCTAGCGCCGGGGTGCGTCAGGCGCGGACGTAGG
>NZ_JANXWD010000149.1 GCF_025351295.1 Phenylobacterium sp. | reverse complement strand
CCTGGCCCGCCGCACCCAGCCCCGCCGCACCCAGCCCCGCCGCACCCTGGCCGCCGGGCCCGACGGCTACGCCCTTGGCCGCCCCGTCCGGCACCAGCACCCGCACCACTCGGGCGGTCGCATAGACCTTGGGGATCAGGTCCAGCAGGATCCGCCCCGCATGGCGGATCGAGCGACTGAGGTTGTCGATGTAGTGGAAGGTCGAGACGTCGCCCTCCCGCTGCCGCGCCATGATCGCCCGCCCGGAGGTCTCGTTCGACCGCGCCCCCAGCGAAGCGTCGTGCAGGCCCATGATCGCCTTCATGTCGTCGCTGGCGTTCAGCGCCTCCTGCAGCGCCCCGGCCGGCACGCCAGCGAACCCCTGCCGCATCGGCGGCTCGGCGCCGTCGTATTCGATATAGGCGTGGCTCTGCGTATTGGCCGTGGCCCACTTGTCCGAGTCCGTCTCGAACGCCCCCTTGCGCCCGATGAACGGCGCCTTGGGCGCCAGCGCCACCAGTTCGGTGCTGGTGGTCCGCCAATAGTTGAACATCCGCTGCGGGTCCTTGGCGTCGCGCACCAGGCTCGACAGCCGCCTGCGGCCATCCACCATCAGCTCCTCGCCATAGACCGGCACGATCGGGATGAACCGACCGGCCCAGTCCACCGTCTCCAGCACCGCCGCGCCGCTGACGATCCGCTGCGTGACCTTGTGGCTCGCAGCCTGCCGCGGCCGCCCCACCGGCTTGACCCCCAGGGCGTCGAAGATCGCCTTCTGCGCCCGGTAGGTCGCCTCCTCCACGACGCGCCCGTCCGACAGCGCCAGGATCGTCCGCGTCTCCCGCTCGCGGCGCCAGTACTCGGCCACCTTGACCCGGTCGCCGTCCAGCGCCAGGCCACCGCCGGCGGTCGGATCGTCCGCCGACCAGTCGGCCGCCTCGGCGCCCTTCCACCGCGCCTCGAAGGCCGCGCGCGGCAGGCTGTCGACCACGAAGGCGGTGTTCCAGTCGGAGCTGTCGGCCGCCGTCCCCTCCGGATCGCCATAGATGGAGAACGGGTTCGCCACCCGCTCCACGGCGATGTCCTGGTCGAAGCCGTCGTCGGCCGCATAGCGGGTGTTGATGCGGAAATAGCCGACCCCGCAGGTCACCGCGAAGTCCAGCGCCGTGTCATAGGCCACCTCCGCGTCCGAGCTCTGCTCGATGTGCCGGATCAGTCCGTTGAACACCTCCGCCGTCTCTGGATCGGCCGCGTCGTCCACGGGATGCACCGAGATCGCCGGCTTGTTCTGCCGCGCATCGTTGACCACCTGGCGGATGAACGCCGGCAGGCGGTTGATGGTTAGGCACGGCCGCCCCTCCAGCTCCCGCTCGCGGCGCGTCCGCTGCGGCCACTGCTCGCCCAGCCGGGCGAACCGCAGGTCGTCCAGCGCCTCGCGCCGGTTCTCGGCCTCGGCATCTGCCGCCAGCTGGAACGCCGCGCGGGCTTCCTCGAGGATCTCATCGTCGGACAAGGCAAAGCCCCCATTTTGCAAAGCGCATGGCAAAGGGCCCGCGCGAGCGAGCCCGGCGGATGAAAGGCGGCCCGCCCCCGTATCGGGATGGCAGGCCACGAAGGATTGGATCGAAAGCGCCGCGGAGCCAAAGCCCCCGCTTATCCCCGTGAAAGCCGGGGCGAAGCGGTCGCAGTCATCAACGCTGACGAAAACCTAGCAAATTCGCGCGCGAATGTCAAGACAAAACGTGAACAAATCGCATGCCAAAAGGGGCCGCGCCGCTACGCGCCCTTGGCCTTGCTCCCGGCCAGGTCGGCGCGCAGGCCGGTGATCTCCTGCAGCAGCGCCTTGAGCAGCACCGTCTGCGCCTGGGCATGCGCCAGGACTTCCAGCTTGCGGTCGGCCTTGCCCTCTGCGTCGGAGACGATGCGTTCGGCGACGACGATGGCGTTGTCTGAGTTCTTCATCCCCTCACCCTACGCCCCGTGCGCCGCCGGCGCTACGGCGGCTAATCCTCCAGGGCCGCGTCCAGGGTAATCTCGGCGTTCAGCACCTTCGACACCGGGCAGTTCTTCTCCGCCCCTTGTGCGAACGCCAGGAACTTCGCCGCGTCCAGCCCCGGGATCTTCGCCCGCAGCGTCAGCGCCGACTTGCTGATCTTGAACCCCGCCCCGTCCGGGTCCAGCGACACCGCCGCCTCGGTCCTGAGCTCCTCCGGCGTGATCCCCGCCCCCTGCAGCGCGAACGCCAGGGCCATGGTGAAGCAGCCCGCGTGGGCCGCGGCGATCAGCTCCTCGGGATTGGTCCCCGGCTCGCCCTCGAAGCGGGTCTTGAAGCTGTAGGGCGTGGCGCTCAGCACCCCCGATGCGGAGGTCAGCGCGCCCGACCCGTCGCGGCCGGTCCCGTGCCAGACGGCGTTCCCTTTGCGGATCATGCTCGGCTCCTGATTGGCGGAAGTGATCCCCGATCCTAGCGCGCCGACCGTGACGGGATTTGGACAATTCCGCCGGAGCCGGCCTCAATCCGCCTCCTCTGCGTCCAGGTCGGCGACCAGCCGCCGCAGCCGCGCCAGATCCTGCGCCGACACCGCCCGCGTGCGGGTGAAGTGCGCCACCAGCGGCGCCAGCTGGCCTCCGAACAGCCGGTCGACCAGCCCCTGGCTCTCTGCGCTCAGCCAGGCCTCGCGGCTGACCAGCGGCGCATAGCCCACCAGCCCACGCCGCCGTTCCGACCGCGGCGCGCCCTTGCGGATCAGCCGGTGGATCAGGGTCCGCACCGTGGCTTCGCCCCAGCCGTTGGCCGGGCCGGCGGCGGCCAGGATCGCCTCGACCCCGGCCCCGGCGCCGCCCGCCTCGACCGCTGCCCAGACCACCGCCATCACCTGGCTCTCGGCCGTGGAGATGCGCGGCGGCGGGACGTCCGGGGCCGCCACCGTCAGGCCGCGGCGCGGCGGATCCGGCCCTCCAGGTGCCGCTCGCAGACCACCGCGATGGTCGTCGCCAGCAGCCCCAGCATCACCGCCAGCGCCGCCTCCGCCCAGCCGGGCGCCAGGATGGTGATGGTCGGCGCCGGGCGTATGTTGGATATCCCCAGGAAGCCGGAAAACAGGATGTAGCTGGCCGCCAGCAGGCCCAGCGGCGTGGCCGCCGAGCGCAGGATCCGCAGCCGCCCCAGCGCCTGCGCCAGCCCCCTGGCGTCCGCCGTGCCCACCTTGCGCAGGCTCATCGCCCAGACCGCCAGCGCCGCCACGGCCGAGACCAGCAGCAGGGCGAACACCAACTGCACCACCGGCGAGGCGTGGCCGAACACCCGGAAGATCGTCAGCCGCTGGTCCGGCGGAACCGCCGCATAGGCAGGCGCCTGCGCCCGCGCCGCGCCCGCCGCCAGGGCGCCCACCGCCGCCATCCCGAAACCCGCACTCCGCATCACCGTCTCTCCCATTGCTTTTTACAGATGTAGCAACAGAAAGCTACGCGCGTAATAACAAGAGTCAACCGGCGTCGCGCCGCCACTAGTGGGCGCGCGGTCCCGACAGCATCAGGTTCAGGTACAGCAGCGTCGCGATGGCGAGGGCAACAGCCGCCAGGGGGTGTCCGGCGGCCAGGTCGATGGCTTGACGCAGATACTCCATCCTCCGCGGCCTCCTACCACGGCGTCCCCCAAAAACCGTTCTAGGCCGGCGCGCTTAACGACCGCTCAAGGCAAACCGTTAACGCCACGCCGCCCGGTCAGGCCATCCACGACAGCGCCCCGCCGCCCACCCGCCGCACCCCCGGCCGCGGCGCCGCCACGGCCCGGCGGCCCAGCGCATACTCCCCGAACGCGTCGGCCCCATGGCTCGCCTGGTCGTGCAACGGCCCGGCATAGCTCAGCGTCGCCCGGCTCCAGCGCTTGCGATAAGCCTTCAGCCGCTCCAGCCCGGCCCCACAGCGCTCGGCGTCGAACCAGCACATCGGGATCATCAGCCGCGCGGCGTTGACCCGCTCCTCCGGGTCGGTCGCCGTGCCCACCTCGATCCGCCGCAGCCCCAGCGAGGCCAAGGTGTCGTAGCGCGACCGCCCGGTGCCCAGCTCACGCACCATCACGTCGTGCGGCAGGTGGTGCGTCCCCCAAAGGTACGGCCGCCCCGCGATCGCCGCCCCGACGATCGCCGGCAGCCCCTGGCCGCTGGTCTCGTAGTAGTCGACCACCCGGATCTCTCGGCCGGCCTGCTGAAAGAACCAGATCGCCGTATAGTCGTCGATGCCCAGGTCCCAGGCGGTGTCCACCGGCAGCGAGGGGTCCGCCGGCACGCGCCCGACCCGCCCCGCCCGCTCCGCCGCTCCCAGCAGCGCGGCGTAATAGGCTCCCGGCGCCGCCGCATCGAAGTCCACCAGATACTCCGACGCGAACCGCGCCTCCCCCTCCTCCACCGAGCCCAGCTCGGCGACCAGCTCGGCCCGCTCCTTGGCCAGCTGCGCGGGCGTGAACACCTCCGTCGCGGTGGCCGGCGCCTTCACGCAGAACCAGTCCGGGTCCTTCGCGCGGCTCTCAAAAGCCCGGGTCGCGTGGTTGCGCCCCCGCGGCGTCCACAGGAACAGCGCCCAGCCGCCGTTCTCCGCCAGGATCGGGCGGATGTAGGTCCACGCGTCGGGCTTGGCCAACGACCACTCGCTCAGCACCACGCCAGCCACCGAGGCGCCCATCAGGCTGTTGTAGTTGTCCGACCCCAGCACCTGCCAGGTGGAGCCGTTGCCGAACTCCACCTGCATCTCCGCCTCCTTGAACACCGGCTTCACGTCCGGCGGAAACGCCTCCTCGATCCGCCGCCGGCCGGTGTGCGGGTTCACGGCGTCCCAGATCGCCTTGCGACCCTGGCTGGCCTCGGGCAGCAGGTGCCAGTAGCCCCCCACGCGATCCTGCGCCGCCCAGTTCGCCCAGTGCAGCGCCACCTCATCCTTGCCCCACCGCCGATGCGCCACGACGTCGGCGCGCGTCACGCCGCGCCGCAGCGCCTTCCAGAGGTCCAGCTGGTGATCGCGCGGATCCCAGCCGATCGGCAGGCCGACCGCCTCGGCCGCCTTGGCGACAGGCGCCTCACGCCCCGCCGCGACTTTCCGCCGCCCGCAGCCGCTCACGACCGCCGCCTCGGCTTGATCTCGCGCACGCGCGCCTTGCCGTCCGCCCCCACGACCCGCTCGAAATGGCGCAGGTAGAAGGTCACCTCGACCGGCTCGGACTTGGCCGGCCCGCGGGATCTATCGCTCCACCGCTCCGGCCCATCGAACGCCGCCCGCTTCATCAGCGCCTGGTAGTGCAGCCGGTCGGACGACACCGTCGCCGACGTCGCCTTCTCCGCCACCTCCAGCGCCCGGTCGGCCTTCAGGTCCGCCGCCGCCTCCCGCGCCCACCGCAGCGCCGCGCCGAACTCGGGATACCGGTCCCGCCAGACGTAGATCGTGCTGTGCGAGGGGAAGTCGCCGGTGTTGGCCAGCGACATCCAGCTCTCCCCATTGGCGAGGCGCTTGACGATCTCGGCGGCGATCTTCTCCGAATACTGGGTCCCGACGATGAAACCCTCCGCATCCGGCTTCTTCGTCCGCCGCAGCAACGGCCCGCGCTTGCTCTTCGTCCGCTCGGTCATGAGGGGGCTCCTTTTCGATGGGAATGGAATTGAGGGTGGCTCGGCCTGGGCGCCGGCGGCGACCCGTTGGGACCACCCGCCCTTCACGGCGATTTCGGTTCACCCGGCCTTGCCGCCACGCGGACGGGGAGTAAGCTCCAACGCGACGGCGACGTCAGTCGTTGTCACGACCAAGATCTCTGCTGGCGGCTAGGGCCAAGGGTAGGAGCTGATTGCGATGACGGGTGCCTGGAACACGTTCAACGCGCCGTCGGGGCTCAACGCCGACACGATGCTGCTGCTGACCGACGGCACGGTCCTCGTCCACGACGCCAACCGGCCATCGCTCAGCAAGAACTTCGGCGGGGCCAACTGGTATCGCCTGACGCCCGACGGCAGCGGCGACTATCGCAACGGCAGCTGGTCCGGCGCGCTGCCGATGAGCGGTCAGCGCCAGTTCTTCTCCAGCGGTGTGCTCAGGGACGGCCGCGTCTACGTCGTCGGCGGCGAGTTCTCCGACATCCTCGGCAATACCGACACCACCCAGGACAAGGACACCCGCGGCGAAATCTTCGATCCCGTGACCAACACCTGGTCGGCGATGACCAAGCCGACGCCCGGGTTCGACTTCATCGTCGGCGATGCGATCTCCATCGTCCTCGACGACGGGCGCGTCCTGTTCGGCGCGATCGGCTCGGCGCAGACCGCGATCTGGGATCCGGCCAACAATTCTTGGGTCCAGGCGGGGACGCGCTTCGCCACGGTCGCCAACACCAAGGTCGGCACCACCAACGAGGAAAGCTGGTGCCTGCTGCCGAACAACAACGTCCTGACCGTACAGACCTTCGGCGCGACCGCGACGCAGAACGCCGAGATGTACGTGCCGTCCGAAGACCGCTGGATCACCGCCGGGGTGACGCCCCAGACGCTGCCGATCGGCGTCCTCGGCGGCAAGAATTTCAACGAGATCGGCGCCGCCGTCACCTTGCAGAACGGCCATGCCTTCTTCGTCGGCGCCAGCGGCCGGACCGCGGTCTACCTGCCCGGCGCAACGCCGACCGCCCTCGGCAGCTGGGTCGCCGGCCCCAACCTGCCCGCCGACCCGACCAACGTGAACGCGCCCAACCGCCTCCAGACGTCCAGCGACGGCGCCTGCGTCCTGCTGCCCAACGGCCATGTGCTGATCACCTCGGGCCCGGTCGATCCGTCCGCCAACGGCCAGTTCTTCTCCGGCCCGGTGACGATCTGCGACTACGATCCCAACGCCAACACCTTGTCGGTCCCCGCCGTCCAGCCGACCAGCGCGTCGGGCTGGACGTGGATGTGCTGCTTCCTGCTGCTGCCCAATGGCCACGTCCTGATGTCGGGCCAGCAGAACACGATCAACGAATATGTCCCCGACGCGGCCGAGCTGACCCCGCTCGACCAGTTCCGGCCGGTGCTGACGGCGGCGCCGACCGCGCTGATCGCCGGCCATGCCTATCAGATCGCCGGCACCCAGCTGAACGGGTTGAGCCACGCCAACGGCTATGGCGACGACCGCCAGAACGCGACCAACTTCCCGCTGGTGCGGCTGCGCAACGGCGGCGATGTCCACTATTGCCGCACCCACGGATTTTCGACGATGGGCATCGCCACCGGCGCCGCCACGGTGACGGCGATCATGGAGGCGCCGTTCAACCTGTCGCCAGGGGCGTGGACGATGGAGGTCGTGGCCAATGCCATCGCCTCGGCCCCGCTCGCGGTCCAGGTGGGGACCCGCGACTGTTATGTCGTCATGGACCGCTCGAACGTCAGCCATGGCGAGGTCCAGGGGCTGATCGCGCTCAACGGTGCGCCGGCGGTGGTCGATCCCGCGGTGCTGGTCATCGTCGAGGGCTACACCGCCAACGAGCTCGGACTGACCGCGGCCAACCTCGCGTCGCCGCCGAACCCGCCCACGTTCGCGCCGCCGTTGCCGGGCGTCCATGTCGTCCAGCGCGGCACGGTCCTGCCCGAGGACCCGTCGATGCCGCCGAACGTGCCGCAACGCTTCACCTTTCCCTTTGCGCTGCGCTTCGACAACGACGCCATGTTCGGCTTCGGCGGGGACTTCGAGGATCATGTCCTGACCGCTGTGATCGGCGCGGCCGGCGCGACGGTGAGCAATTCGGGCGTGCTGCGCCTGCTCAAGTCGCCCAATCCCTACATCCTCGACGGCGACCCCGGCCGCGGGGTCGACTGGTGGACCAGCATCGACATGCGGGTGTTCCAGGTGTCGCAGAACGGCCGCCGCTTCGCCGTGACGATGGGCAGCGGCGCCGGCGCCGCGACCACCTTCATCCAGTCCGTCCTGACCAATCTCAACAACCCCGCCCACCCGACGCTGGGCGCCGAGTTCGACAATCTCGATCCGCAGGAAGCCGCCGAGCAGCTGGCGCTCGCCCCGACCGACGCCGGCGGCACGCCGCTGTTCAACTTCGCGCTCGCCAAGGTCCGCCTGCGCGACCTCAACCTGGACGCGGCCAATGTCCGTTGCTTCTTCCGCATGTGGCCGGCCCAGCAGACCAGCGCCGCGCACGATCCGCAGACGCTGTACCGGACCTTCGCGGCGGGCGCGCGCCACGTGCCGCTGCTCGGCCGCCAGGGCGACGAGATCGCCACGATCCCGTTCTTCGCCGAGCCGCGGGTCAATTCGGCCGCCGTCAGCATGACGACCCAGACCGATGCGCCGAACGTCCGCACCATCGCCCACGACACGCTGGGGTTGGAGACGGTCGCCTATTTCGGGTGCTGGCTCGACATCAACCAGCCGAACGACCTGCGGTTTCCGGCGCGGCTGCTCGGCACGACGCCGGCCAACCTGCCCGACGGGCCGTTCGTGGGGGCGGGCCCGCTGCTGTCGATTCAGCAGCATATCCGCAGCCTCCACCAGTGCCTGATCGCTGAGATCAACCTCGACGGCCAGACGATCCCCAACTCGGCCGATCCCTCGACGTCGGACAAGCTCGCGCAGCGCAACCTCTCCATCCTCGGCGTGCCCAATCCCGGCGTGGTCAATTCGCGCATCGCGCCCCAGACGCTGCAGATCCGCCCGACCCCGGCCGCGCCGCTCGACGGCCGGCCCGACGAGCTGATGATCGACTGGGGCACGGTGCCGGGGGGGACCCAGGCGGAGCTCTACCTGCCGACCGTCGACGCCGACGCCGCGATCGCCTGGGCGCGGCGGATGTACGTCTCCAACCGGCTCGCCAAGGTCGATGCGCATACGCTGCGCTGCACCGCCGGCGGCGTCACCTTCGTGCCGATCCCCGGCGGCGGAACGGTCGACCACGTCGGCCTGCTGTCCATCGAACTGCCGCCGACGGTGCGCAAGGGCCAGCGCCACTCGGTCCGCGTCCGCCAACTGACCGGCGCGCGCTTCGGCGCCGGCCGCGCGGTCGAGATCGGGCAGAAGATCAAGGCCGAGCGGAACCCCCGGATCAACGTCGCCGCCGCGCCACCCGACACGCTGACGCGTGACGACACCGCGGGTCGCAAAGGCTTCCTCTACCGCCGCACGATCGGCGCGTTCAGTGTCGTCATTCCGGTCAGCACGCGCCACGACCTGCTCGCGACCGAGGAGCGCACGCTGTCGATCCTGCGCCACATCGAACTGACGGTGCCGATCGAGACCAAGTGGTGGCCCGTCTTCCGCCGGCTGGTCGAGGTCCATACCGGCCGCGTCGCCGGCATGGGCGGCGACCCGACCAAGATCGTCCCGACCGGCGACGGCGACTGGCGCCATCCCGGCAAGGGCGGCGGCCACGGCGGCGGCGGCGATCACGATCACGACCACGACCACGACCACGGACATGACCATCGTCACCGCGACCACGATCACGACGACGACGCGGTCACCGGGAAAATAGTCTCCCTGCGCTACGATCACTTCGGCGATTTCTCCGGCTTCGTCGTCGAAACCGCCCACGACCATCACCGCATCGTGGTGAGCGACGAGCGGCGGATCGAAGCCCTCGCCCGCGAAGCCTGGGCGTCGCGCGCCACCGTCCGCGTCCACCTGCTCCACAACCACCGCGTCGGCAGCCTGGCGATCGCCGGGCAGGTCGACGACTAGGGCGGCCGTCAGAATTCGGGGCCGTACATGCCCGGTCGCCCGCGCTGAGCGATGATGGCGTCTAGTTCGCGGGCGACCCTGCGTCCCGACAGCGAGGTGTCGGCCACCAGGGCCAGGGCGTTGCACCCCAACGCGGCGGCGAGGTCCTAGTCATTTCGGTGACAGTTTATTTAACTGCTACCCCTACATCCGCTCATCTCCGCGAAGGCGGGGACCCAAGCCGAGCCTAACCACACACGGCGGCGCGAGGGGCCGCCGCTGCTTGGGTCCCGGCCTTCGCCGGGATGAGCGGTATCCCGGGATCAGCGCGCAGTTCGAAGACTGGAATTCGAAACAGGTTAAATCACCCCGCCCTATTCGCATCGCCCAGTCTGAACCCTGAAACCCATAGCCAGACTTTGCCTGCCGCTCAGGCCAATTCAAGGTTCGCCCGCAGGGCGACCGCCGCGCGGCGCGCCAGGGGCGCGACCTTGACTGGGCTTGAGCGGCAGGCTCGCAATAAACCCTGGGATTCAAGGGCCGTTGGCATCCTGGAGGATGCTCGCGCCAGCCGCTTCACAGCTACCGAGCCCTGTACCGCCGCAAGCGTGAGCGCCGCGCCACCCGCCCGTCCCCTGCAGGCTGCCACTCCCGGACGCACTCATCAACTGTGACAACATCGTACCGAATTCGCGCCCAGATGTCAAGACAAATCGTGAACATCAAGATCCACCGCGCACGGCCCTGCCTCAGCGCCCCCGCCATCCCCTCGCCCGCGTTGCACCGCCGAAACCGATGCCCGGTGGCCACGCGTATCGAATATGCGGTATAGCCTCCGCCAACTGAGCCGCCAAAATCACCCCGGAGTCGCCCCGTGCATCGCGCCCTCATCCTCGCCCTCGGAACCGCGCTCTGCGCCGCCCCGCTCGCCGCGACCGCCGCCGACGCGCCGGCCAAGGCCGCCCCCGCCAAGGCCCCCGCCGTCTGGAAGGCGCCGCGCACCAGCTTCGGGCAGCCGGACCTGTCGGGCTTCTGGAGCAACTCCACCCTGACCCCGATGACCCGCTCGCCGAGCGTCGGCGGCCGCGCGGCCTACACGCCGGACGAGGTCAGGAAGATGGAGGCCGCCGTCGTCCAGGAGGTCGAGGACGGCAACAAGCCCACCGATCCCAATGCCCCGGCCGAGGCCCCCAAGGCCGACGCCTCCAAGATCCGGCCCGAGTTCGCGGCGGCCGGCGGCGACGTCGGCGGCTATAACCGCGGCTGGCTCGACCCCGGCTCGCAGATCATGCGCGTGCATGGCGAGCCGCGGACCTCGCTGATCACCACCGCCAACGGACTGCCCCCGGCGCGCAAGACCGGCGCGGCGGCGGCCGGCGGCTTCCGTCCCGGCGGCGGCCTGGGCTCGTTCGACAATCCGGAAAACCGCTCGATGGGCGAGCGCTGCATCCTGTCGTTCGGCCGCAACGCCGGCCCGCCGATGTTCCCCAACGGCTTCTACAACAACAACTATCAGTTCGTGCAGACCCCCGACGCCTTCGTCATCCAGGTCGAGATGGTCCACGACACCCGCATCGTGCGCCTGAACAGCCCGCACCGCACCGACGGCGTGCGCCCGCTGATGGGCGACTCGATCGGCCACTGGGAGGGCGACACCCTGGTGGTCGAGACCACCAACATCCCGCAGGTCCAGGCCTTCATGGGCGCCTGGCAAACCCTTAAGATCACTGAGAAATTCACCCGAGTCGCCAAGGACCGGGTGCTCTACCAGTTCACCGCCGAGGACCCGGCCGTCTGGGACAAGCCCTGGGGCGGCGAGTACGAATTCGCGCCCCTGCAGGGGATCATCTACGAATACGCCTGCCACGAGGGCAACTACGCCCTTCCGGGCATGCTCGCCGGCGCCCGCCAGCAGGAAGCCGCCGCCGCCAAGCCCAAGCCCGCCACGCCGGGCGGCGTCCAGTAGCCGATCCCCGACGGCGACACCGCGCGTCGATAGGGCAAGTGTTGGTGAGAGCCGACACGCCGCCCACCTCCAATCCTTCCTCCTGCGGGAGAAGGTGGCCTGCTGCCCTGCCCGGCTGAAGAGGTGACAGACCAGCCCGGAGACCCCCGATCGGGGGAGGCGCGGCGCCTGCGCGACGGGCATTGATGCGCCGCGTCGGCCGGGGGCCGGCTCGCCAGTAGCTTGGGGTTCCTTCCGATGCGTATCGCCCGTCTTCTCTGCGCCGCCGCCCTGGCGGCCACGGCCATCGCCGGCCCGGCCGCCGCCGCCGCGACCCTGGTCCACGCCTATGACTTCAAGACCGGCAACGGCGGCCTGGTCCTCGACAGCGTCGGCGGGGCGAACGGCCAGTTGCTGAACGGCGCCTCGGTCGCCGGCAGCGCGCTGGTCCTCGACGGCCTCGACGACTACGTCCAGTTCGGCGCGAAGATCGTCGACACCGCCGGCCCGTTCTCGGTCTACCTGCGCGCGGAGTTCCAGCCGGACCTGCAGGGCATCACCGAGCTGATCTCCCAGGGCTTCTCCGGCGGCCCGGGCTTCTACATCGGCGAGGATGGCGCAGGCGGCTTCCGGCTCGGCGACTACGTGGCGCCCTCCGGCCTCGGCGTGCCCGCGGTCGGCGGCTTCCACGATCTCCTGCTGACCTTCGGGGCCGGGGCCCTGAGTTTCTCGATCGATAACGCCACGCCCTTCACCACGGCGTTCGGCGGCTTCACCACCGGCGGCGTCGACACCCGCCTGGGGCATCAGTTCTGCTGCGCCGAATATTTCCACGGCCGCCTCGACACGCTGAAGACCTTCGATGGGGTCGCCACCTATGCCGAGGCCACGGGCGCCGGCGGCGGCGTCCCCGAGCCGCAGGCCTGGGCGATGATGATCCTGGGGTTCTTCGGCGCCGGCGTCCTGCTCCGCCGCCGTCCGGGCCCGGGCGCCATCGCCCGCGCCCCTGCCTGATTGAGGCGGGCGCGGCTTAAGCCGCGCGCCCTCAAGCCGGCTCCGCGGCCGTGCAGCCGCGGAGCCGGCAACTTGCCGTCGCCTCAGCCGGCGGCCAGGATATCCAGCGCCACCTTGAGCACCGCCTCCAGCCGGCCGGCGTCGCGGTCGCGACCGGCGGCTTCGCGCGGCGTCCGTTCCTCGCCGCAGATCAGGTCGCAGGCGGCCACCAGGTCGGCCTGCCGGCAGAGGCGCGCGCGGAACGCCGCCAACCGGCGGCGCGCCACCTCGGTCCCCTCGCCGTGCGCCAGGATCTCCTGCAGCGGCGGGGTCGGCGCCGCGCCGCGGCCGGGTCTCAGGTTCAGGGTCGAGGCGATCGGCGGCTCTGCCTTGGCGCGGCGAAAGGCCCAGCCGTAGCGCTCGCCCGCCGCCTTGGCCGCCGGCCCGATCCGCCCCTTGCCGGCCAGCCAGTCCAGGCCGCTCTGCCGGCGATAGGGCTGGGCCCGCTTGCCGGCGGCCGCCTGCGCGATCGCCTCGCCCCGCGCGCGCGACAGGGCCACCGTCTCGGCGACCCCCTCCGTCACCGCCCGGGTCTCCGCCCGCGTCTGCGCCAGCCGCTCCAGCCGCAGCAGCCGGTGCCGCGCCGCCCCCGCCGGGTCTTTCAAACCGGCGCCGCTCATGTGCGGCACGCGCGCGCCACCACCGCGTCGGCCAGCCGGTAGACCGCCTCGCACGCCTCCACCTCGCCCTCGATCACCACCAGCCCGGCGGCCGTGTGGGCCAGCAGTTCATGCAGGAACCGCCCCCGCTCGCCCGGCCTGCGGCGGCTGAGCGCGCCGGCCACCAGGGCCGCCGCCCCCTCGCCTGCGGAATCATCTTGCCCGCTCATCGGTCCAGCACCGGATAGCCGCCGGCCGCCCTGACCGCCGCGGCATGGGTGCGATCGCTCGCGGACCGCGGCCGGCGCGCCTGCAGTCGTGCTTCGAGGATACGGACTTCGGCGGCCGGCAGCCCCAGCTCGACCGCCGCCCGCCCATGCGAGGCCCCGCCAAACCGCAACGCGGCGTAGCCACGACCGATTTCGACGTAAGGGATGGGATATGCTTGTTTCATGCGGATGAATGTAGAAAATCTACTGTGATTGCGCAAGAGGGTTCTGTAGGTTATCCACTGCAACATGACATCGGCTTCCGGAATGGACGGGCGGGCCCAGCGGCTGCGCCAGGCGCGGGTGGACCGGGGATTCGAGACCGCGGCCGCCGCGGCCGATGCGTTCGGCTGGAGCCGCAACACCTATGCCTCCAACGAGAACGGCAACGCGCCCTTCTCCTACCGGCGCGCCAAGGAATATGCCGCGGCCTTCGGGGTCAGCCCGGAATGGCTCTATGACGCCGCCGGCGCGATGCAGCCGCTCGCCGCAAGCGGGATGGTCCCGGTGATCGGCCGGGTGGGCGCCAACCCCGAGGGGACCGTGCTCTTCGCCACTGGGGACGACCCGGCGGAGCTGGCGCCGATCCCCCCTGGCGGCACCGACCAGGCCCGCGCCCTGAGGGTGGTCGGCCACTCCATGCGCGGCGTCGCCGACGACGGGGCGCTGATCTATTTCGAGGACCAGCGCACGGCGCCCACGCCGGACATGCTGGGCCATGTGGTGGTGGTCGAGCTCGACACCGACGAGGTGCTGGTCAAGCGCCTGCTGCGTGGGTCGCGCCCCGGCCTGTTCGACCTGGAGAGCGTCGCCGGCCCCACTCGCCAGGACGCCCGCCTGCGCTGGGCCGCCCACATCACCGCCATCATCCCGCCGTTTCAGGCCCGCCGGATTATTCGTGGCGCGGCCTGATGTATGCAATATACATCTCTCAACGTCGACAGGACGGGAGGTAAAATACAGCCGGCATGTGCAACGAATTCCGCTTCCAGGACTCGCTCGACGACCTCCTGGCCGCCTTCAGTGAGCTGGAGATGCCGCTCACCTGGGCTGGCGGCGCGCCGAACCTGGAACCCCGTCCTTCGATCCGGCCGACCGACCCGGCCTATGTCCTGACCGGTCAGGCGGGTGGCGCGCACCTCGCCCAGCTCCGCTGGGGCTTCCCCGGGCCGAAGGGGCCGATCATCAATTTCCGCTCGGACGGCCGGGCGTTTCCCAAGGGCCGCTGCCTGGTCCCGGCCGACGGCTTTTTCGAGTTCACCGGGACCAAGGCGCCGAAGTCAAAGTGGCTGTTCGAACCGGCGGAAAGGCCGTTCCTGGCCATCGCCGGCTTCGTCCGCGACGACCGCTTCACCCTGCTGACCTGCGCGCCGGGCCCGGACATCGCGCCCTACCACGACCGCCAGGTCGTCATCCTGCCGCGCGACCACTGGGCCGCTTGGCTCGACTTGGGTCGCCCACAGCCCCCGATCGCGCCCGCCCCGGCCGGAACGCTCAAGGTCACCCAGGTCCGCTAGCAGGTTGTTGAAATAGGTTTTTTGGGGTGCCTGAGGCGCAAGTTTGCAGCCCTAGAGATTCAGAAAACCCAATTATTTCAACTACGAGATTTTGCCTGTTTGAGCGGAAGGGCCATGAGAGGGCGAAAATCGGC
>NZ_JANXWD010000147.1 GCF_025351295.1 Phenylobacterium sp. | reverse complement strand
GCCGATTTTCGCCCTCTCATGGCCCTTCCGCTCAAACAGGCAAAATCTCGTAGTTGAAATAATTGGGTTTTCTGAATCTCTAGGGCTGCAAACTTGCGCCTCAGGCACCCCAAAAAACCTATTTCAACAACCTGCTAGCGGGCGCGCACGACCACGACGGTGAGCGATGCCGGCAGGACCTCGATCCTCCCGTCGAAGGCCGGCTGGCTTACGTGGGCGGGCGGCAGGTTGCGGCCGGGATGGCTCTGGGGCCCCGCGTCGATCCATTCGTACTGGGCGGCGGAATAGCTCCAGAGTTCGGCGGGGCCCAGGAGCGCGCGGCCGGCCGCCAGGTACAGGGTGAAGGCGCGCTTGGGGTCGCGGTTGACGATCATCACGCCCAGCCGGCCGTCGGGGCGCAGGGCGACGAAGGCCTTCACGGCGTCCGCGTCCCTGGGGTCGCCGGTATCGACGCGCGCGGCATAGAGGCGGTGGGGTCCGGTGGGCTGCAGCCAGGCGCCGGTCAGCAGCCGCGCGGTCTGGAACGTGGGCGTCGAGGCCACGGCCTGGCCCGCTTCGTCGGCGGTGAACAGCATCAGGTTGCCGTAGCCGGCGCAGGGCTGGTGCTGGTTGACCGGCTCGTTGGGGCCGTAGCCGAACAGATAGGCCCCGTCGCCGCCCGCGGTCAGGAACTGGCCGGCGATATTGGCCATCAGCAGGGCGCTGGGCAACTCGGCCTCGGCGCGGCCGGAGAAGGCGGAGAAGCCGTATTCGGCGATGTGCCAGGGGATCGTGGTGGGCACGCCCTCCTTGCGGACCCGGTCCATCAGCCGGGCCATCAGGCCGCTCTGGGCCACCAGCTTGCCGTAGATGTCGCCGCAGATGTCGTCGAACGGATAGTGCTCGAAGGAGAAGAAGCCGAGGTCGGCTAGGCGGTGGCGGGCTTTCAGGTAGCGGATGAAGTGGCTGTTCCAGGAGCGGTCGGGGTCCGGGTCCAGCCAGGTGTCGGAGAGGCCGCTCTGCAGGCTGGGGCCGCCCAGCACCAGGCGGCGGTCGATGGCGTGCAGCAGGTCGACGGTCTCCAGGTAGAGGGCGCCGTAGTCCTCGCCGTCGACGTACTGGCCGTCGGGCTCTTCGCCCAGCTCGACCCGGGCGATGGGATAGTGGCGCGCCCGCAGGTAGCGGATCTCGGCGGCGGCGTTCTCGGGCGCGTCGTAGAGCACGCCCACCGGGACCATGACCGGCAGGCCATGCGTCAGGCCGCTGGCGAACACCCGGTCGAGCCCGGCCTGTTCCAGGTCGAGGTTCTTGTCCGACGCCCGGTGCCAGGGGTCGGTGGACGAGACGTGGGCGATGCTCTGGCCGTCGTGGCTGGCGGCGTGGCGGACGGCGTCGACGAAGGCCCCGTCAGGCCCGCGGCGCCCGAAGCCGGCCTCGCGCACCGCCACGCCGATGCGGTCGCGCGGATCGTCCGCGCCGGCTGGGGCGGTGTCGGAGCCCTGGGCCATGAACACCCGGACGAAGGCGGTGGGCCGGGCGGAGGGGCCGAGGTCCAGGCGCGCGGTCCCGCCGTGGCCGTCGCGGACCTCGCCATGGGGAAAGGTCTCCCAGCGGCCGTGGGCGTCGTACTCGTCGGCGCCGGTCCAGTACTGGACCTTGTAGCGGGTGGCGTAGGGCTCGCCCCAGGCGATCTGGGCGGTGTCGACGACCTGTCGCTCGCCCAGTTCCAGGATGAACCACTGCGGACGGGCGGTGGCGTGGCTGTAGCGCGGGTCGAGGTAGGGGTTGGACTTCCAGAAGGTGGCCGGGTCGCCGTCGTCCAGCATCGACCAGCGGGTGTTGTTGGCCATGTCGAGGGTGTCGCCGCGCCGCGGCAGGTCGTAGCCCCAGGAGGTCTGGATCGGCGCGCCGGGCCGGTCGCTGGAGGTCCAGTAGCCCTGCTGGCGCCCCGGGTCGCTCCACGCCCCAACGGGGTTCCAGTGCCAGGCGGCGATGCCGAGTTCGGTGCGCAAGCGGTAGGTGAGCGGCGCCAGGCCGGCGCTCGACATGGCCGCGACATTGCCGGGCGTCAGCAGACGGTCGACGCCGCCGCGCCAGGACCCGTCGATCCCGGCGCCCAGCGCCTGTTCGGTGCGGATCGTGTTGCGCAGCCCCGTGGGCGATAGGTCGACGATCAGCCGGCCGGTGGCGGCGGGCGCAGCGCTCGCCACCAGCACCAGCGCCGCTGCGCAGAGGGCCAGCCTCGGCGTGCGCATCCCTATTGGAACGGTACGACGGGGAGTTCGATGGACGAGGCCGTATCGCCGCTCAGGTAGATCCGCTGGGTGGCCTTGCGGTAGTCGGCCGGCTTGGCGAAGAAGATGTTGGGCACATAGGTCTGCGGGTTGCGGTCGTAGAGCGGGAACCAGGTGGACTGGACCTGCACCATGATCCGGTGGCCGGGCAGGAAGACGTGGTTGGCCGGCGGCAGGTCGAAGCGGTACTTCTGGACCTTGTTGGCCGGGATCGGCGAGGGGTGCTCGAAGCTCTCGCGATAGCGCCCGCGGAAGATGTCCATCCCGATCGGCAACTCGTAGCCGCCCATCTCCGGCTGCGAGGGGACGGCGTCCGGATAGACGTCGATCAGCTTCACGACCCAGTCGCTGTCGGTCCCGCTAGTGGCGGCGAACAGGTTCACGACGGGCTCGCCGGCGATCTTCAGCGGCGCCTTCAGCGGCTCGGTGACGAAGGTCAGCACGTCGGGGCGGCCGTCCACATGGCGCTGGTCGGTGGTCAGCCAGTAGCGCCACTGGTCGCCATCGTCCCAGCGAACCGGACGGTGGACGTAGGGCACCGGCTTGGCGGGGTCGGAGACATACTCCTCGAAGGCGGCGGGCTGGGCGGCCCTGTCGAACGACAGATGCAGGCCCGGCGTCAGGTAGAGCGGCCTCATGCCCGTCCCGCAGCCGGCGCCGCAGGCCAGCGGCCACGTCTGATAGTGGCCCCAGCGCAGGGTCCCGGTCTCGAAGATGGTCACCGGCGCGATATCGAGCTTCGGCCCGTTGGTCTTCAGATAGTGGTCCAGGAACGGCTTCAGCACCGTCAGCCGGAACTCAGTGGCGGTGTCGCCCGGCAGCTTCAGCGCATTGAGCTGGCGTTGCTCGTAGTTGGCGCCGGAGTGGCGCCAGGGGCCCAGCGCCAGGAAGTTCATGTCGTTGGCGGTGTCCTTGGTCTCCGTCGCCTCATAGGCGTGGATGGCGCCCCACATGTCCTCCTGGTCCCACAGTGCGCCCATCCAGAGGGTGGGGACCTTCAGCGGCTGTTTCGCCAGCAGCTTGTCGAGCGCCTGTTCCTGCCAGAACTGGTCGTAGGCGGGGTGCTCGCTGATCTTCTTCCAGGCCGGAATCTGGTCGAGGCCGGCGGCCCTGGCGTAGTCCCCGGCCGACCCGGCGCGCAGGAAGTTGTCGTAGTCGTCGAAGGTGGCGCGGGGGATGTCCTCGCCGGCCTTCTTGTCGGTCATCTGATCGGTGAACCAGTCGAAGTTGGTGGTGCGGAAGGCGCCGTAGTGGAACCAGTCGTCGCCCATCCAGCCGTCGACCATCGGGCTCTGCGGCACCGCGGCCCTGAGCGCCGGATGCGGGTTGATCAGGCCCATGGCGGTGGTGAAGCCGGGATAGGACGAGCCGATCATGCCGACCCGGCCGTTGCTCTCGGGCGTGTGCTTCACCAGCCAGTCGATGGTGTCGTAGGCGTCGGTGGCGTGGTCGACGGCGGTGGCGTTCAGCGGGCCGCGCAGGGGGCGGTTCAGCACATAGTCGCCCTCGGACTCGTACTTGCCGCGGACGTCCTGATAGGCGCGGATATAGCCGTCGGCCAGGAACGGCTCGTCCATCTGCGAGCCGGTGGCGGTGGCGTACGGCGACAGGTTGCGCGCGGCCGAGCGCTTGGCGTTGTAGGGCGTGCGCGTCAGCAGGATCGGCGCGTCCTTCGCGCCCTTGGGGATGATCAGCACGGTGTACAGCTTCACCCCATCGCGCATGGGGATCATCGCCTCGCGCTTGACGTAGTCGTACGATGCCTGCGGCCAGACGAAGTTGGGGTTGATGTCGGGGGTCATGATGGGCGTCGGCGGGGCCGGCGTCTGGGCCTGGGCCGGCGCGGCCAGGAGGGCGAACGCGGCAGCCATGGCCGCGACGGTGGAACGCAGGATCATCTGGCGACCGTAGCGATTGCAGAGCGCGTCGCAACCTCCTCTCCCCCGGCGAAGCCGAGAGGGAGAGGGTAGGGAGAGGGTCGGCGCAGGATAGGCCGCCGGCGCTCCGGGTTCAGCCATGATCCTGGCAGGCCCTTGATGAACCCCTGTCGCCGCCGAGAGGCCCAGCCGACCCTCTCCCTACCCTCT
>NZ_JANXWD010000120.1 GCF_025351295.1 Phenylobacterium sp. | reverse complement strand
GCGACTCCCCCCGCGGGGGCGGCCCCCGCGCCGGCCGCGCCGCCGCCCAAGGCGCCTGCGCCGGTCGCCGCGGCCACACCGGAGGTCGCCGCGACGCCGATGGTGGCCCTGAAGACGCACTGGCGGATCGCCGCCGGCTGCGTTGCGGCGGTCATCGCCCTCACGGCTGTCGGTGTCAGCCTGGTGAAGAAAGCGCCCGCGCCCGATCCGCTGGCCTTTGTGACCGCCCAGATCGGCCAGACGCCCTGCTCCTGGCTGCGGGTCTCCGACCACTCCAGCGTGGACGGGATCGAGGCCTACCGGCTGAGCGGGGCCTCCAGCGTCCAGCCCGCCGTGATCTCGCGCAATATTCTCCGGGACGCCAAGGCCAGGAAGGTCGACGTCGACCAGGTGATCGCCACCGACGTGGCGCCGCTGGACCCCCAGCGCTGCGGCTGGATCGAGACCCTGAAGCCGTTCCGCTATGCCGGCATCCCGCGGTTCGAGCTGCGGCTGGAGACGATGAAGCGCGGGGTCACCCGGGCCGAACTGACCTTCAACGCGGCCGAGCTGGGGCCCGCCGGCGCGCTCTACGGCGTCGAGCCCTCCGGCGCCGTCCAGCGCATCGTGGGCCGAACCGAGCTGGCGAAACTCGGGCCGCCGGCGGTGATCCATCACGACGACGGGAGCTATACCCTGAACGTCGACACCGACCGCTCGGGCTGGAACGGGATCGTCTTCATGGAGTCGAAAACCGCCGCGCCGCAGGGCCTGGTGGAGTTGCCCCTGCAGTCGGTGGCCGAGCGCCAGCGGTTCACCAACCTTGCCAGGGCGGGCGGATGGCGCTTCGAGCTGGCCTGGTTCAAGGTCGAGCCCTGAGGCGGTCGCCGCCGTTGCCCCGGCGCCGCGGCTTGGGCTAAGCCTCCCGCGCTCCGAAAAGCCAGAGGCCTCCATGACCGAGATCGTCGATATCATCGCCCGCGAAATTCTCGACAGCCGGGGCAACCCGACCGTCGAAGTGGACGTGATCCTCGAGGACGGATCGATGGGCCGCGCGGCCGTGCCATCGGGCGCCTCGACCGGCGCGCACGAGGCCGTCGAGCGGCGCGACGGCGACAAGGGCCGCTATCTGGGCAAGGGCGTTCTGGGCGCCGTCGAGGCCGTGAACGGCGAGATCTACGACGCGCTTTCGGGCGCCGACGCGGAGGATCAGCGACGCCTCGACCGCCTGCTGATCGAGCTGGACGGGACCAAGAACAAGGCCCGCCTGGGCGCCAATGCGATCCTGGGAGTCAGCCTGGCGGCGGCCAAGGCGGCGGCGAGCTCGGCGGCGCTGCCGCTCTACAAGTACGTGGGCGGCGTCTCGGCCCGGGTGCTGCCGACCCCGATGATGAACATCATCAACGGCGGGGCCCACGCCGACAATCCCATCGACATCCAGGAGTTCATGATCCTGCCGACCGGCGCCGAGACCTTCGCCGAGGGCCTGCGGATGGGCGCGGAGATCTTCCACGCGCTGAAGAAGGCGCTGCACGACGCCGGCCACAACACCACCGTCGGCGACGAGGGCGGCTTCGCCCCCAACATCGGCAGCGCCGACGAGGCCCTGGGCTTCATCGTCAAGGCCGGCGTGGCGGCCGGCTACACGGCCGGCGACGACTTCCACCTGGGACTCGACGCGGCGGCCACCGAGTTCTTCAAGGGCGGCAAGTACATGATGGCCGGTGAGGGCAAGAGCCTAGATCCGGGCGGCATGGTCGACTACCTGGCCGGGCTGGTCGCGCGCTTCCCGATCGTCAGCATCGAGGACGGCTGTTCCGAGGACGATTTCGAGGGCTGGAAGCTACTGACCGAGCGGCTGGGCGGCCGGATCCAGATCGTCGGCGACGACCTGTTCGTGACCAATTCCGAGCGCCTGGCCATGGGGATCGGCAAGGGCTTGGCCAATTCGATCCTGGTGAAGGTCAACCAGATCGGCACCCTGTCGGAAACCCTGGATGCCGTCGACCTGGCCCACCGCAACAGCTACACCGCCGTGATGAGCCACCGCTCGGGCGAGACCGAGGACTGCACCATCGCCGACCTGGCGGTGGCCACCAACTGCGGGCAGATCAAGACCGGCTCGCTGTCGCGCTCGGACCGCATGGCCAAGTACAACCAGCTCCTGCGCATCGAAGAGGAACTGGGCGACCAGGCGATCTACGCGGGGCGCGGCGCGTTGCGCAGCTTGAGGTAGGCGGCTCGGCTTCACTTTGGTCGTGCCCGACAAGGCAATCTCATGCTTCCCCCGCTTGCGGGGGAAATGTCGCCAAGGCCGAAGGCGGGCGACAATGGGGAAATCGGCGCGACGGCGCCCAACACTTCCCCCATCGACCCTCGGCTTCGCCGTCTGGCCACTTCCCCCCAAAGGGGGAAGGATTGCGCGTCTGCGTCGCATGACTTTGAGTGAGGCTAACCTATCCCTTCGCCCTGACCCGGTTGTTGCGCGGTTCGTGCTCCAGCTCGACCAAGCCCAGCAACTCCAGCACCGGCGTCACATAGTTGGCGAAGCGGCCGCGGTAGCCTTTGCGCAGGCCGTAGTAGCCGCCGACCGGGTTGTCGGCGGCCCGCGCCCAGGCCTCCACCGTGCCGTCGGCGGTCGGCTTGCCCTCATCGGCGTTGCCCAGCGCCACCCAGTCGCCGCGGGCCTTCAGCATGGCGTGCAGGTCCTCGAGGCCGCGGGCCTGGTAGGAGAGGCGGGTCGAGCCGACCTGGACATGGAGCGCGTCGCCGTCCTTCCAGGCCTGGAACTCGGAGGTCTGGGACGGGGTCTTCAGGATCCACGGATCGTCCGCGACGCCGGTTCCGTAGGTGACGGTGCTCATCGACTTTCCTTCCCGGCCGCGAATGACTTCCATCTGGTTATGCGCGACCTAATGTGACGTCTTCTGTCATGTTTGGAAGCCGGCCATGCGCGCATCGCGACTCCTGCGCCTGTTGCTGATCCTGCAGAACCGCGGGCGCATGACCAGCGCCCAGCTGGCGACGGAGCTGGAAGTGGCGCGGCGCACCATCCTGCGCGACGTCGACGCGCTCACTGAGGCCGGTCTTCCGATCATCGTCCACCAGGGCAACCAGGGCGGCATCGAGCTGGGGTTCAACTATCGCACCCGGCTGACGGGCCTGGCGTCCGACGAGGCCGAGGCGATGGCGGTGCTGCTGAGCCGGCCGGTGGCGGAGCTGGCGATGTTGGGCCTGGAGGACGCCGCCCAGCGGGCGCGGGCGAAGCTGCTGGAGTCCTTTCCCGATCCGGTGCGGGCGAAGATCGAACAGGCCCGGCGCCGGTTCCGATTCGACCTGCCGGCCGCGGACGCGCCGGACGTGCGGCTCCCCGCCCTGGCCGACGCGGTCCGCGAGGCCCGGGTCGTGCGGATCGACACCCGCTCCGAATCGTCCCGCACCATCCACCCCATCGGCCTGATGCTGCGCGTCGATGGCTGGTTCGTCATCGACGCGGCGGCGGGGGAGGCGGCCATCGCCCTGGCGGACTGCGGCGATATCGCAATCTCGGCGCGGCGTTTCGGGCCGCCGGACGCCGTTGGTTAGCATCCCATTAAGCATGTCAGGGCGAAGTGAGGCGGCTGTCCAGGGAATCGCCGTGCTCGCCCGTCTTCGCCCGTACCTGTTCACCTCCGCGGTGCTGCTGCTGATCGTCTATTTCGGCGTTCAGGGGTTCACCGGGGAGGGCGGGCTGCTGCGGTCGAACCAGCGCAGCGCGGCCCTGATCGCCAAGACCCAGGAGCTGGCGCAGCTGACCGCCACGCGGCGCGATCTCGAGATCCGCGCCCAACTCCTGCGCGACTCCAGCCTTTCCGCGGACCTGCTGGAGGAAAGGGCGCGCTCCCTGCTAGGCTTCGCTGATCCAAGGGACTATGTCATTCGGTTAAAGCCCTAGGATCGGTTCGCCGCTCCTACCGGGGGGCGGCAAAACGATCACGGGAGCGACGCATGGCGCGCGGTCAGACTGGCACGGCCGGTCGGCGGAAGGCCAACGAGTCGGAGGGGGCGCCGAAGAAGGCGGCCGCCGCGACGACTTCGGCCACCAAGGAACAGCTTCTCGAGTACTATCGGCAGATGCTGCTGATCCGCCGCTTCGAGGAGCGAGCGGGCCAGCTCTACGGCATGGGGCTGATCGGCGGCTTCTGCCACCTGTACATCGGGCAGGAAGCGATCGCGGTCGGTTGCCAGGCGGCCAAGCGCCCCGGCGACCAGATGATCACCGGCTACCGGGACCACGGCCACATGCTGGTCTGCGGGATGGACCCGAAGGAGGTCATGGCCGAATTGACCGGGCGCTCCGGCGGTTCCTCGCGGGGCAAGGGCGGGTCGATGCACATGTTCTCGACCGAGGCGGCCTTCTACGGCGGCCACGGGATCGTGGGGGCGCAGGTGTCGCTGGGTACCGGCCTGGCGTTCGCCAACGCCTACCGCGGCGATGGCAAGGTCAGCTTCGCCTACTACGGCGACGGTGCGGCCAACCAGGGCCAGGTCTACGAGAGCTTCAACATGGCCCAGGTGTGGAAGCTGCCGGTCATCTACTGCATCGAGAACAACGAATACGCGATGGGCACCGCCATCGACCGCTCGTCGTCCGAGACCAAGCTCTACAAGCGCGGCATCTCCTTCAACATCCCGGGCGAGGAAGTCGACGGGATGGACGTGACGGCGGTGAAGGCCGCCGCCGAGCGCGCCTGCGCGCACTGCCGGGCGGGCAATGGCCCCTACATCCTGGAACTGAAGACCTACCGCTATCGCGGCCACTCGATGAGCGATCCCGCCAAGTACCGCACGCGCGAGGAGGTCGATGAGGTCCGCAAGACCCGCGACCCGATCGACCATTGCGAGGAGCTGCTGGAAAAGAACGGCTGGGCCGACGAGGCCGCGCTGAAGGCGATCGACGCCGACGTGAAGCGGATCGTGGCCGAGGCCGCGGAATTCGCCCGCACCAGCCCCGAGCCGGACCCGTCCGAACTCTACACGAACGTCTACACCGTAGCCGCAGAGGGGGCGAAGGCGTGACCGACATTCTGATGCCGGCGCTCTCGCCCACGATGGAAGAGGGCACCCTCGCCAAGTGGCACGTGAAGGTTGGGGACAAGATCTCCTCCGGCGACGTGATCGCGGAGATCGAAACCGACAAGGCCACCATGGAGGTGGAGGCGGTCGACGAAGGGACCATCTCGGAACTCCTCATCGCCGAGGGAACCGAGGAGGTGAAGGTCAATTCGGTGATCGCACGGCTGGCGGGCGAGGCCGGCGCGACCGCGTCGCCGCCGCCTGCAGCGGCTCCCGAGCCAGCGGCGGCCATGGAGAAGCAGCCGGCCTCGCGGGCCGAGGCGAAGGGCGATCCCGTCCGCGCCGCGTCCGCCGCTGCGCCGGCTCCCGCCGTGCCGCTGAAGGACCCGGCCCTGCCGGAGGGTGTCAACATGGTGAAGGTGACCGTGCGCGACGCCCTGCGAGACGGCATGGCCGAGGAGATGCGCCGCGACCCGGACGTGTTCCTGATGGGCGAGGAGGTCGCCCAGTACCAGGGCGCCTACAAGGTCTCGCGCGGTTTGCTGGACGAGTTCGGCCCCAAGCGGGTGATCGACACCCCGATCACCGAGCATGGCTTTGCCGGCATCGGCGTCGGCGCGGCGATGGCCGGTCTGAAGCCGATCGTCGAGTTCATGACCTTCAACTTCGCCATGCAGGCCATCGACCACATCATCAACTCGGCGGCCAAGACGCTCTACATGTCCGGCGGCCAGATCAAGTGCTCGATCGTCTTCCGCGGTCCGAATGGCGCGGCCGCCCGGGTGGGCGCGCAGCACAGCCAGGACTACGGCGCCTGGTACGCCCACGTGCCGGGCCTGAAGGTGCTGGCGCCCTACGACAGCGCCGACGCCAAGGGGCTGATGAAGGCGGCGATCCGCGACCCGAACCCGGTGGTCTTCCTGGAGCACGAGATGCTCTACGGCCAGGAGTTCGAGGTGCCGGAAGGGATCGACTGGGTCGTGCCGATCGGCAAGGCCAAGATCCGCCGCGTGGGGACCGACGTCACCCTCGTCGCCTACTCCCGCATGGTGGGGTTCTGCCTGCAGGCGGCGGAGAAGCTGGCCGAGGAGGGCATCCAGGCCGAGGTCGTCGACCTGCGCACCCTGCGCCCCATGGACATCGACACGGTCATCGAGAGCATCAAGAAGACCAACCGCGTGGTCACGGTCGAGGAAGGCTGGGGCCCGATGGGCGTCGGCGCCGAGATCTCGGCCAAGGCGGTGGAACTGGCCTTCGACTATCTCGACGCGCCGCCGGCCCGGGTCCACCAGGAGGACGTGCCGCTGCCCTACGCGGCCAACCTCGAGGTGCTCTCCATGCCATCGATCGACAAGATCGTGGCGGCGGCCAAGGCGGTCTCCTACAAATGAGCAGGGCCCTTGGTCCCGCGCATCCCGGCGAAGGCCGGGACCCAGATCGCGAAATGCCGATGTGGGTTGGAAGTGCGCGGCGCGTATCGAGCCTGCCTCTGAGCCATTCCATCTGGGTCCCTGCCTTCGCCGGGATGAGCGGAGGGATATCATGAGCGAGGCCTTCGTCTGGCGCGCGGGCGGTTGCCATTGCGGCGAGGTGCGCTTCGAGGCGGCCCTGCCGGCGCATGTCCTGGCGCAGGACTGCAACTGCTCCATGTGCGCCAAGACCGGGTTCGTGCACGTCATCGTGCCGGAGAGCCGGTTCCGGGTGACCCGCGGGGCCGACCGGCTGGCCGAGTACACGTTCAACACCCGGGTGGCGAAGCACTTGTTCTGCGTCGAGTGCGGCGTGAAAGCGTTCTACCGACCCCGGTCCAACCCGGACGGCTGGAGCGTCAACGCCCGCTGCCTGGACGAGGCCGCCGGCCTCACCATCGACATCGAAGCCTTTGACGGCCGGAACTGGGAATTGAACGCCCACGCCCTGGCCCATCTCTCCAAGGAACCCGCATGACGGACATCCTCATGCCCGCCCTTTCTCCCACGATGGAGGAAGGGACGCTCGCCAAGTGGCACGTGAAGGTGGGGGACAAGGTCTCCTCCGGCGACGTGATCGCCGAGATCGAGACCGACAAGGCCACCATGGAGGTGGAGGCGGTCGACGAGGGAACCATCGAGGAACTGCTGGTCGCCGAGGGTACCGAGGGCGTGAAGGTCAACGCGACCATCGCTCGGCTGTCGGGCGACGGCGATGCGGCTCCGCCGCCGGCGCCCAAGGCCGACGGGCCCGCCACCAAGGCGTCCGAGCCCGCCAAGGCTGCGGCGCCTACTGCCGCAGCGCCGGCGCCCATCGCCCAGGCTGCGCCGGCCAAGGCGGCCGACGGCGCCAGGATCTTCGCCTCGCCCCTGGCCAAGCGGCTCGCGGCGCAGAAGGGGATCGACCTGTCGGCCGTCGCCGGCAGCGGCCCGCACGGGCGGATCGTCAAGGCCGACATCGACGCGGCCCAGCCCGGTCAGGCCAAGGCGGCTCCGGCGGCGGCCCCCGTCGCGGCGCCGGCCTCCGCGCCGGCCACGGCTGCGGCGGCCGCCCCACGCCAAGCCCAGAGCCTGGAGCAGATGGGCATCGCGCCCGGCAGCTACGACCTCATCCCGCTGGACGGCATGCGCAAGACCGTGGCGCGGCGGATGACCGACAGCTTCCGCGACGTGCCGCACTTCCCACTCAGCCTCGACATCGAGATCGACGCCCTGCTGGCCGCCCGCGTGCGGATCAACGGCCTGCTCGAGAAGTCCGGCGTCAAGGTCAGCGTCAACGATTTCGTCATGAAGGCCGCCGCGGTCGCCCTGAAGAACGTGCCGGAGGCCAACGCCTCCTACTCGCCCGAGGGCATCGCCATGCACCACCATGCGGACATCGCGATGGCGGTGGCCATCCCGGGCGGCCTGATCACCCCGATCATCCGCGCCGCCGAGACCAAGGGCCTGGCCCAGATCGCCACCGAGTCCAAGGACCTGGCCGAGCGGGCGCGCAGCAAGAAGCTGAAGCCCGACGAGTTCCAGGGCGGCACCTTCTCGGTCTCCAACCTGGGCATGTTCGGCATCAAGACCTTCGCCTCGATCATCAACGAGCCGCAGGGCGCCATCCTGTCGGTGGGCGCCGGCGAGAAGCGGGCCGTGGTCAAGGGCGACGCCATCGTCATCGCCAACGTCATGACCGTGACCCTGACCTGCGATCACCGGGTGGTGGACGGCGCCGTCGGCGCGCGCTGGCTGCAGGCGTTCAAGGGGCTGCTCGAAGAGCCCCTGACGATGATCGTCTGATGAGCATCTACGACTTCAAGGCCGAGAGCCTGGACGGCTATGCCGCGCCGCTGTCGGCGTATCGCGACAAGGTCGTGCTGATCGTCAACACCGCCTCCAAGTGCGGCTTCACCGGCCAGTACGCCGGGCTGGAAGCGCTCTATACGAAGTACAAGGATCGCGGCTTCGTGGTGCTGGGCTTCCCGTGCAATCAGTTCGGGGCCCAGGAACCGGGGGATGCGGCCCAGATCGCTAACTTCTGCGCCCTGAACTATCAGGTGGACTTCCCGATCATGCGGAAGATCGACGTCAACGGGCCGACGGCCCATCCGCTGTACGGCTATCTCAAGCGCCAGCAGAAGGGCCTGCTGGGCACCGAGAACATCAAGTGGAACTTCACCAAGTTCCTCGTCGACCGGAAGGGCGAGGTGAGAAGCCGCTTCGGGCCCGCCACTGAACCCAAGACGCTGGAAAGCGCGATCGAGGCTTTACTCTGATGGCTGACTTCGACGTGATCGTCATCGGCTCCGGGCCGGGCGGCTATGTGACCGCGATCCGGGCCGCGCAGCTCGGCCTGAAAACCGCCATCGTGGAGCGGACCGAGCTGGGCGGCATCTGCCTGAACTGGGGCTGCATCCCGACCAAGGCGCTGCTGAAGTCCGGGGAGATCTACGAGACCCTCGACCACCTGAAGGACTATGGCCTCTCGGTGGAGAAGCGCGGCTTCGACTTCACCGCGGTGATCCAGCGCTCGCGCAAGGTGGCCGCACAGCTGAACGCCGGCGTCGCCTTCCTGATGAAGAAGCACAAGGTCGAGGTGATCGAAGGCTTCGCCAGGCTCGAGAAGGGCGCCGAATCGCCGAAGGTCATCGTCGCCCTGGCCGCCGGCGGGTCGCGGACGGTCACCGCCAAGAGCGTGATCCTGGCCACCGGCGCGCGGGCGCGGATCGTGCCGGCGCTGGGCATGGAGCCGGACGGCGAGCGCATCTGGACCTACCGCGAGGCCCTGGTCCCGAAGAGCGCGCCAAAGACCATGGTGGTGATCGGCTCCGGCGCCATCGGCATGGAATTCGCGAGCTTCTACAGGGCCTTGGGCTCCGAAGTTACCGTCGTGGAGATGCTGCCGCGGATTCTGGCGGTGGAGGACGAAGAGGTCTCCAAGGCCGCGCACAAGGCGTTCGAGAAGCGCGGCATCAAGTTCCGCGTGCCCGCCAGCGTCAAGAAGGTCGCCAAGACCGCCAAGGGAGTCTCCGTCGAGATCGAGGCCGGCGGCAAGGCCGAGGCCCTGGAGGCCGACGTCTGCATCGTCGCCATCGGAATCGTCGGCAATGTCGAGGACATGGGCCTGGAAGCCCTGGGGGTGAAGATTGACCGCACCCACATCGTCACCGACGACCACGGCGGCACGGGCGTGCCCGGCCTCTATGCGATCGGCGACGTGGCCGGCCCGCCCTGGCTCGCGCACAAGGCCAGCCACGAGGGCGTCCATTGCGTCGAGCACATCGCCGGCCTCAAGCCGACCAACATCCATTCGCCGATCCCCGGCTGCACCTATACTAACCCGCAGGTCGCATCGGTAGGCCTGACCGAGGCCCAGGCCAAGGAGCAGGGGCGCGAACCCAAGGTCGGCCGCTTCCCGTTCCGGGTGAACGGCAAGGCGATCGCCGCCTCCGACACCGAGGGCTTCATCAAGGTGGTGTTCGACGGCAAGACCGGCGCCCTGATCGGCGCCCACCTGATCGGCCACGAGGTCACCGAGATGGTCCAGGGCTTCACCCTGGCGATGACCCTGGAGGCCACCGAAGCCGAGCTGCAGGGCACGGTGTTCCCGCACCCGACCATGAGCGAGGCGATGCACGAGGCCTCGCTGGACGCCTACGGCCTGGTGCTGCACATCTGATATCACAGCCCCTCACTGGCCCGCTGCCGGGCGCCGCAACCTGGTCCCGCCACCACCACTTCGACGATCCGTACTACGCGATATCAATCCCAAGCCTTACGGCGCGCGCCTCGCTTCAGGCGCGCGCCGCGTGGCGGATCAGAACGTCTTTGAGACACCGATTTTGAGCGTCCGGCCGAGCGGATCGGCCGTCAGCGCATCGTAGTTGAGGTCGGTGCGGGCAAAGGGTGGATCCTTGTCGAATATGTTCGTGACCGAGAGGCTGACCCGGGTTTCGTACGGCGCCTCCCACAGCACGGTCACATCCTGCAGCACCTGGTCGCGGATCTTCGCCCCGCGCGTGACGACGCCGGTCGGATTGGTCGGCGTCACATAGATCGGGTTGAAGTTGAACAGCCCGGACCGCTGATCGACGTAGGAGTCGATGTAGCGGACCTGGTAGCGCACATTGAACGGTGCGCGCTCGTAGTTCAGCGCGAACGTCCCCTTGAACCGCGGGATCGGATAGGCGATCTGGCCGGAGTTGAACTTGCCCACGGCCTCGAATGCAGGGATCGTCACCGTTCCGATCTTCAGTGCGCCGACGTTGTACTTATCGACGTAGGTGAAAAGGGCGGTCGCGGTCAGGGCGCCGCCGAACGCCTCGGGCCACTGGTAGCTCAAGTCGACGTCGACCCCCGCGGTCTTGACGCGCGGGCCGTTGATCGCCTGCAGCAGCACGGCGACCACCCCCGGTCCGCAGGGTCCGGAGAACACCAGATGTGTCGCAATGAAGCTGGCCAGCGCGGGGTTCCCACAGTTGTTGGCGCCGCTGGCGCCGTTCGGGAAGATGGCGCTGACGACCGGCGTGAGTGGCTCGGAGGTGAGCAAGTCCCTGAAGTTGTAGTTCCAATAGTCGACGCTCCCCCGGAAATTGCCGATGTCGACGATGGCCCCGACGCTGTAGACCGTCGCCTTTTCCGGGGTCAGGTTCGGGTTGCCGATCGTCGAGACGGGAATGAACGTTCCCAGCACCTGCTGCAGGCCGGTGCTGGGGTTCGGGATGAGCAAACCCTGCGGCGGGGCGCGGAAGGTCGTGCCGATCGAACCGCGCAGGGCGATCCAGTCCGTCGCCTGCCACTTGCCGCGCACCTGCGGATTGAAGGTGGAGCCGCCGAACTTGCCGTAGTCTTCATATCGGGCGGCCAGTTCGATGAAGAACTTATCCGTGAACGGCAGGTTGAGCTCGCCGAAGCCGGCATAGATGTTCTGCTTGATATCGACGGGAATGGAGACCGGGCCGAAGACGTTCGGGCCCGTGCCCGTGGTGACGGCCGGGTTGGGGTTCGACGGGAAGATGCAGTCGTTGCGGCTGACGGGGCTCGGCGAGTTCGAGCAGGGCGACAGCAGTCCGTTGCCGAACTCGCTGTACTGGGTCCTATAGCTGTTGTGACGCCACTGGAATCCGCCGGCCCACTTGATATTTCCGCCGCCCAGCGTGAACCAGGGGAACTCGCCCGACAGCACGCCGTTGAATTCCTCTTCCTGGAACTTTGACCGGCTGGTCTGAATGGGCATGATCCAGTCCGCGAGCGCCGCCGTGTTGGCGAGGCTCGACACGAAGCCCGGATTGGTCAGCCCGCGGTTCGGCGCGCCCGGGATGCCGTTGGAGAACGGATTGAGGTACTGGCATCCGCCGGCCCCCGGCGTACCGGTCCGGAAATCGCAGTTGGGACCGCCAAGGCCGCGCAGCGCCAGTTCCAGCCGGTCGGTCAGGCTGTCGCGCCCTTCGGCATAGGACCTGTACTGCCCATAGGTGAAGCTGACATCGTATTTGATGCCGGCCGTGACGTCGCCCTTCACGCCGGCATTGAGCAGGATCTGCTTCTGGTAGTCGCGGCCGCCGACGCCGTGCTTGTAATCGTAGAGTGGGTTGCCCCCCGTGAGGTACGGGCGGAACGTCCCGATGGTAATCAGGGCCCCGCCGGTGCCGGTCGGGAATTGCCCCGGATTGGCGGCGATGTAGGCGGCGAAGCCGGGGTTGGTCGCCGGCACGAAGTAGAACAGTGAGGAGGCTGGCGGTCCCGCAACCGACAGCTGCGGGAAACCGGAGGGCAGGACGGCCCCGGGCACCGGCCGCGTCGTCACGTACGAGGGCGACGACTTGAAGAACGGCAGGTTCGTGTAGCCGTAGGAGGCGTCGAGGTGCAGCTCGTGGCCCTCGGCGAACTTCCAGTTCGCCTGAGCGAAGCCCAGGTAGCGATCTTCCTTCTCCTCCAGGTTGTCCCAGATCGAGTACTGGCCGCGGCAGCTGGTCCAAGGCAGCAGGGGCGCCGCGTTGGCTTTGGCGGTGGTGAGCTGTCCGCCCAGCGCGGTGCAGCCGAGGTCGAGCCGGCTTCCGGCGATGATCGTACCCCCCGCTGTGGTGGGAATGAAGGCTTCGGGGTTGCCGCCGCCGGTCCAGCCGCCCTCAGGGTTCCGGTCGTAGGCCTGGTGAGCCCAATCCTTGCCGAGCACGGGCAGTTCGGAACGATGGTGGTACTCGCCTGAGACCATCACGTCCCAGTTGCTGCCCACCTTTCCCCCGACGAAGCTGGCCCCGTAGTCGTCGCCCTTTGAGCCGTCGATCTGACGGTAGTCGGCGCTGAGCTCCAGGCCCTCGAACGAGCGCCTGGTGATGAAGTTCACCACGCCGCCGATGGCGTCCGATCCGTAGGTGGCGGCCGCGCCGTCCTTCAGCACCTCCACGCGGCCAATCGCCGCCAGGGGCAGCTTGTTGGGGTCTGGCGAAATCGCAAAGGCGAGCGGCAGGCGGTGGCCATTGAACAGCGTCAGGGTGCGCTCAGGCCCTAGGCCGCGCAGATTGACGGTGGAGGTGCCGTACAGGCCCTGGCCGCGGCCGCCGGCGACGAACTGGTTCGATTCGCCGATGACGCCGGAGGATTCCGGCAGCTGCTTGATGATCTCGACGACGCTCGGCGCGCCTTGCCGGCGCATCTGCTCCTGGGTCACCACATTGACCGGCAGCGCGGCGTCCTTCGACGTGCCGGCGATCAGCGAGCCGGTGACGATCACTTCGCTGAGTTCCGGGGCTGGCGCCCCTGCAGCGGCGGCCTGAGCATACGAAGCGCTCAGAGCCATGACGATGCTTACAGCGGTGCTAGCGCAGAGTGACCTGCGGCCCATGTCTTCCTCCCGAATGCGGTAGCGCCCCCCCACTTTTCGCGGGCTGTGAAATTCGCGTACCTCGCCCAAACTTGCGCCTACCCGGCGGTTGAGCAAACAATTTATTGCGATCCCGCAATAAGTGCGGATTCGAGACGGCGCCAGCGGCGCGCGTCGGCCCTCCGGCGTGATCCACGAGGCGTCGGTGGACGCCACGGCCTGGCGCCGCACAGCTGACGCGGCCGATTGCTCCCCCGTAGCCCACCGGGGGGTAGACCTTTATCCGCCCGCGCCTAGGCAGCCCGCTGCATCTCGGTGTCCACGATCCGTTGCAGGGCGACATAGTCCGTCTTGCCCGTCCCCAGCACCGGGATCTCCTGCACCCGGATGATCTTGCGCGGCACGGCCAGTTCCGGCGCGCCGATCATCTTGGCGTGGGCGATCAACGGGGCGGCCTCGGCGTCGCGGCGGTCGGTGACCAGGATCAGCCGTTCGCCCTTCTTCGGGTCGGGCAGGGCGACCACGGCGTGGCGGCAGTCGGGCCAGACGGCGGCGGCCAGGTCCTCGGCGGCGGTCAGCGAGACCATCTCGCCGCCGATCTTGGCGAACCGCTTCACCCGCCCGAGGATCCGGATCCAGCTGTCGTCGGAGATCGCCACCACGTCGCCGGTGTCGTGCCAGCCGCCGCTGGGCGCCTCGATGCCGCCGCCGGGGGTCAGGTAGCCGGACATGATGTTGGGGCCGCGGACCAGCAGCCGGCCGCCGCCGGGAATGCCCTCCACCGGCTCCAGCCGGGTCTCGACGCCGGGCAGCAGGGCGCCGACCGTGCCGCGCCGATTGTCGGCCGGCTGGTTGACCGCAATCACCGGCGAGGCCTCGGTCGCGCCATAGCCCTCCAGGATCGGGATCGGGCCGAACTTCTCGGCGATCAGGTTGTGGGTTTCCTCGCGCACCTTCTCGGCGCCGCAGACCACGAAGGTCAGGCCCGACAGCTCGTCGGGCTCGGCCGAACGGGCGTACTGGTTGAGGAAGGTGTCGGTGGCGAACAGCACCGCGGCGCCGGTGTCCTTCACCAGCGCCGGGATCTGCTTGATGTGCAGCGGTGAGGGGTACTGGAACGCCTTCAACCCCTCCAGGATCGGCAGCAGGCAGCCGCCGGTCAGGCCGAAGCAGTGGAAGATCGGCAACGGGTTGAAGAACACCCAGCTGGGGTCGAGCGCGATATGGGCCGCGATCTGGCGGGCGTTGGACACCAGGTTGGCCTGGCTGAGCACGACGCCGCGCGGCGCGCCGAAACTGCCGGAGGTGAACAGGATGACCCCCGGCTCGGAGGGCTTGGTGGCGATCCGGAACCGCAGCGGGAAGGCGCCGGCCGCCGCGGCATAGAGCCGGTCGGAGAAGCCGATCGTGCGGCGTACGTCCTCAAGGTAGACCACCTTGGTCAGGGTCTCGAGGGCGTCGACCAGGTCGTGCAGCTTGCCCTGTTCCACGAAGCGATGGGAGGTCAGCACGGTCTTGACGCCCGCCAGTTCGCACGCGGCCTTCAGGTTGCGGATGCCGGCGGTGAAGTTCAGCATCGTGGGCACGCGTCCAAAGGCGTGCAGGGCGAAGAAGGTCACCACCCCGCCGACGCTGGACGGCAGCATGACGCCGACCCGCTCGCCCTTCTTGGTGAAGGCGGAGATCTTGCGGCCCAGGGCGAAGGCCGCGCGAATCAGGTCCAGATAGCTGAGCGGATTGCGCTCCTGGTCCTCCAGGATCGGCTTCTTCGACCCGTGCTTGCGCGACGCCGCCACCAGGGCGTCGAACAGGGCGGACTGCGCGGCGGCGCTGTCGAATGAAGCCACGAACGGCGCCTCCCGTTTTTCTGGTTGGCCGCTAGCCTATCGCCCGGCCGCGATGGTGGAAAGGTGGCTTGCGGGCGGCAAGCGCCGCTTGCGCCGACGTCGCGGCTTGATCCGGAGCCCCGGACAGCCGATCTAGGGGCATGGCCGTGGTCATCGACACCCTGAAGGCGCGTCCGCGCCACCCCGAGAAGCAGGCGCGGCCCGATAGCCCCTTGCTGCGCAAGCCGGAGTGGCTGCGCGTGCGCGCGCCCGGATCGCCGGGCTACAACTCCACCCGCGAGATCGTGAAGGGCCACGGCCTGGTCACGGTCTGCGAGGAGGCGGCCTGCCCGAACATCGGCGAGTGCTGGTCCAAGAGCCACGCCACCATGATGATCATGGGCGAGACCTGCACCCGGGCCTGCGCCTTCTGCAACGTCGCGACCGGCAAGCCCGACGCCCTGGACCCGACCGAGCCGGCCCGCGTTGCCGATGCGGTGCTGAAGATGGGCCTGAAGCACGTGGTCATCACCTCGGTGGACCGCGACGACCTGGCCGACGGCGGCGCGGCGCACTTCGCCGCCGTGGTGCGAGCGATCCGTCAGGTCTCGCCCGGGACGACGGTGGAGATCCTGACTCCGGACTTCCTGCGCAAGCCGGTGGCCGACGTGTTCGGCCTGATGGACGCCCGGCCCGACGTGTTCAACCACAACCTGGAGACCGTGCCGCGGCTCTACCTGTCGATCCGGCCCGGCGCGCGCTACTACAACTCGCTGCGCCTTCTGGAGCGGGTGAAGGAGCGCGATCCCGTCCAGTTCACCAAGTCCGGCATCATGGTCGGCCTGGGGGAGGCGAAGGAGGAGGTGATGCAGGTCATGGACGACATGCGTTCCGCCGGCGTCGACTTCATCACCATCGGCCAATACCTCCAGCCCACTCGAAAACATGCCCCAATCGACCGCTTCGTCCACCCGGACGAGTTCAGGGCGTACGAAGAGATCGCCCGCGCCAAGGGCTTCCTGATGGTGGCCTCCAGCCCGCTGACGCGGTCGTCGCACCATGCCGGCGAGGACTTCGCGCGCCTGCAGGCCGCCCGCCGCGAGCGCGAAGCCGCGGCATAGACCGCCTTGCGCCACCATGTCTCCCGGGTGCTGCCGTACACGCCGGAGCAGTTGTTCGCGTTGGTGGGCGACGTGGAGGCCTACCCCGACTTCGTCCCGTGGATCGCGTCCATGCGCACCTGGAACGCCCGCGACCTGGGCAAGGACGTCGACACCCTGGATGCGGAGGCGGGCGTCGGCTTCGCGTTCCTGAAAGAGCGGTTCGCCACCCGGGTGCGGCGCGATGGCGCCAGCCGGCAGGTCGACGTCGGCCTGCTGTCGGGGCCGTTCAAGCGGCTCGCGAACCGCTGGCAGTTCTTCGACGACCCGGGCGGGACGCGCATCGAGTTCGATATCGACTTCCAGTTCAAGTCGCGCCTGCTGGAGGGCCTGCTGGCCGCCAACTTCGGCCAGGCCGTCGAGCGCCTGATGACCTGCTTCGAGGACCGGGCGAAGGCGCTCTACGGCTAGACCGGGGCCGGGGCCCGGACGCGGGCGCGCCAGCGGGTGAGCGCGAACAGGCCCAGGCCAACCGCCAGCACGCCGGCCAGGGCCGGCACTTCCTTGGTCGCGCCCACCACCAGCACGACGGTGAAGATCGCCGCGCTCACCAGGGCCACGACCCCGCGCGCGGGCAGCCGGAACTGCGGGGTCGGCGCGTCGGGACGCCGCGAAAGCCGCCAGAGCGCCAGACAGCACAGGATGTAGCAGAGCACCCGCGTGGCGGTGGAGAAGGTCAGCGCGGTCAGCAGATCGCTGATCAGGGCGAACCCGAAGGCCAGCGCGCCAGAGATCAGCAGGGCCGGGTGCGGCGTGCGCCAGCGGCGATGCACCGTCCCCAGCACGGCGGGGACCTGGCCCGCCTCGGCCAGCGCCAGCAGCAGGCGCCCCATGGCGACCGTGGCCACCAGGACGGTGCCCAGGATCACCAGGATGGCGCCCGCCGAGATCACCGCGGCGCCCACCTCGCCGAACAGCTGTCGGCCCACCTCGGCGAGCGGCCGGTCGGTGGCGGTGGGATCGTCGAGGACGCCCACGCAGACCAGCAGCACGAGGGCGTAGGCCAGGGTGGCGACCGCGAGGCTGACCAGCAGGGCCACTGGGACGTCGGCCTTCGGGTCCCGCGCCTCGCCCGCCAGGACCCCGGTCCGCTCGAAGCCCAGGTAGGCATAGATGTAGATCAGGATGGCCTGGGCGAAGGTGACCGGCCCGGGCGGCGGCGTGCGCACCTCCAGATGCCCGGGTTGGATGAAGGCGACGCCGGCCACAATGAATCCGACGACGAAACCCAGCTTCAGCACGGCGAAGACATTGCTGGTCATGGCCGACTGGCGGATCCCGCGCAGCGCGATGGCGGTGACGGTGACGCCCAGGGCGATCAGCACCGCGGCGCGGGGCAGGCCGCTGCTTAACGCCGGGACGAAGCCGGCCAGGTAGGTTACCAGCAGGTTGGCGAGGGTGGCGGTGGCGAACGCCTGGCTGATCCACAGCAGCCACCCCACGGAGAACGCCATCGCGCCGGGCAGGGCGGCACGGGCGTAGAGATAGGGCCCGCCGGTGCCGGAAAACCGGCTGCCGAGCTCGGCGAAGCTCAGGATCAACGGCGCGATCAGCAAGGCGCTCACGCCCAGCACCGCGAAGCTCCAGCCCTGGGCGAGCGCGAACACCTTGGCCGGCGCCGCCATCATGCCGGAGGCGATCATGGTGTTCACCAGGATACCGATCAGGTCGCGCCGGCTGAGGGCGCGGATCAGAGGTGCGGCGGCAGTGTGCATGGCCGCTAGAGGCTCGGGGGGCGGCGGTCCGCACCTGTCCGGCCGCTTTTCTCGTTGCGTCGACGCGCTACACGAGCCGGTCGCGCATCATCTGCAGTGCTGCCTGCACGGCGGCCAGCTGGATGCCCTCGCGGGTCTCTTCCTCGAAGAAGTGCTCCTCATGCACCAGCCGCTGGTTGGTGCGGGCGGTGGCGATGTGGACGGTTCCGACCGGCTTCATCTTGGTGCCGCCGCCGGGCCCCGCGACCCCGGTGATAGCCACGGCGAGGTGGGCGTTGGAGGCTTCCAGCGCCCCCTCGGCCATCATCCGGGCCACGGGTTCGGAGACCGCGCCCAGGTCGGCGATCAGGTCGCCCGGGACGCCCAGCAGTTCCTGCTTGGCGCGGTTGGAATAGGTCACGAACCCACGCTCGAAGACGTCCGAGGAGCCGGCGATCGAGCAGATGGCGCCGGCCACCAGACCGCCGGTGCAGCTCTCCGCGGTGACGATCCGGAGCGAGCGTTCCCGCGCCTCGTCGATCAGCAGCCGGGCGAGGGTGACAATCTCCAGGTTGAACATGCGCGCAGCGTTCTCTTTACGGTTTAGGTGCGACCACAGAGCATTGGCCGTCCGTTCCGATCAAGGCGATTCGAGACCCATGACCACGCTCGCCGCCGAACCGGCCGCCCCGCGGGCCCCGCCCGCCCTGTTCGCCGTGACCGTCTTCGCCAGCGCCGCCCTGGTGTTCCTGGTGCAGCCGATGGTGGCCAAGCTGGTGCTGCCGCTGCTGGGCGGAAGCCCGTCGGTGTGGAACACCAGCATGGCGTTCTTCCAGATCGCGTTGCTGGCCGGCTACGCCTATGCCCACGCCCTGCAGCGGATTCCGTCGGTGCGGGGGCAGGCGCTGACCCATGTGGCGGTGCTGGTCGCCGCGGCCGTCGCCCTGCCGCTTCGGGTCAGCACCCTGGTGGGGCCGCCGTCGTCCGACCATCCGAACCTGTGGCTGCTGGGCGTTCTCGGCCTGTCGATCGGCGCGCCGTTCGCGGTGCTGTCGGCCACGGCGCCCCTGGTCCAGGCCTGGCACGCGCGCACCATCGGCGCGTCCGGCGGCAAGGAGCCCTACGTCCTCTACGCCGCCAGCAACCTGGGTAGCCTGCTGGCGCTGCTGGCCTATCCGATCGTCGTGGAGCCGCTCTTCACCCTGGTCCACCAGCGCTATGGCTGGAGCACTGGCTACGGCCTGTTCGTGCTGCTGATCGCCGCCCTGGGGTTTGTGGTCTCGCGGGTGCGGACGATGCCGGCGGAGCGCCCGGTGGCCGCCCCGGCGCCGGCCGCGACCTCGCCCTGGCGTGAGCGGCTGGTCTGGGTGGCGCTGGCGGCGATCCCCTCCAGCCTGATGCTCGGGGTGACGGCCTACCTGACGACGGATGTGGCCTCGGCGCCCTTCCTGTGGGTGCTGCCGCTGGCGCTCTACCTGGCCACCTTCATCTTCGCCTTCCAGGAACGGCCGGCGATCTCCGCGGAGCTGACCCTGACCCTGCAGGGCGCGGCCGTTGCGGCCTGCGCGGCGCTGCTGCCGTTCCGGGCGGCCCCGTTCGGCCTGCAGCTGTTCATCCATCTCGCCGCGTTCTTCCTGACCGCGCTGATGTGCCATCAGCGGCTGGTGGCGCGGCGACCGGAGCCGGGGCGGCTGACCGAGTTCTACCTGTGCCTCTCGATCGGCGGGGTGGTGGGCGGCGCGTTCAACGCCTTCCTGGCCCCGGTGATCTTCAACGACGTCTGGGAGTATCCCATCGTTCTGGCGCTTTCGTGCCTGGCCCGGCCGTGGGGCGATCTGCGCAAGGTCCCGGCCTGGGTCTGGGAGACGCTGGTCGTTGGCGTCCTGGCCGCGGTCGCGACGCCGGTGGCGGTGACCTTCGCCAGCCCGCACCTGGCCGCCAGCACCGTGGTCGGCGCGTTCGACCGGTCGGGGCTGTTCGACCTCGGGATGAAGGTGCTGCTGGTCCTGGCCGTGGTCGCCGCGTTCGTGGTGCGTCGGCGCGCGCTGTTCTTCTTCCTGATCGTGTCGGTGCTGTCCTACGCCTCGGAGACCGCCGCCGACCGGACGGACACGCAGGAGAGCCGCCGCAGTTTCTTCGGGGTGCTGAAGCAGTCGCAGACCTATGTGCCCGGCCTGAGCGGCGAGGTGAAGATGCTGGCCCACGGCACCACCCTGCACGGCGCCCAAGCGCAGAACCCCGCCTTCCGCTGCCATCCGCTGGTCTACTACGCGCCGCACACGCCGATCGGGCAGGTGTTCCGCGCCAAGGCGGCGGCGTCGCCGAACCTGCGGATCGGGGCCGTCGGCCTGGGGACCGGATCGGTGGCGGCCTACGTCCGGCCGGGCGACCGGCTGACGTTCTTCGAGATCGACCCGCTGGTGAAGCGCATCTCCACCGACCCGCGGAACTTCAGCTACACGACCGAGTGCGCCAAGGGGCAGGTCGACTATGTGATCGGCGACGCGCGGCTGACGCTGGCCAAGCAGCCGGTGGACCAGTTCGATATACTGCTGATCGACGCCTTCTCGTCGGACGCGGTGCCGGCGCACCTGCTGACCGTCGAGGCGGTACGGGGCTACCTGACCCGGCTCAAGCCCGACGGCGTGCTGATCCTGCACCTGTCGAACCGCAACCTGGACCTGATGAGCCCGGCCCAGGCTGTGGCGCGCAAGGCGGGCGGCTGGGCGCTGGCGCAGGACTACCGGGCCAGCGCCGACCTGGAGGGCCGCTGGGAGTCGTCGGAGGACGCGGTGATCGTCGCCCGCAACCACGCCGCCCTCGCGGGCTTCATGGCCACCGGCCAGTGGCAGACGGCGGACCCGTTCAAGGCGCGGCCCTGGACCGACGACTACACGAACCTGGCCGGCGCGCTCTACAGCAAGGTCAAGAGCCGTTGGGCGGGGTTGCCCTGAGCGCCGCCTAGACCGGCGTCTCCACCGCAACCACGGCCTGGGCCATCAGGCCTTCCTCGCGTCCCGTGAAGCCCATGCCCTCGGTGGTGGTGGCCTTGACGCTGACGCGGTCGATGGGCAGGCCCAGCAGCGCGGCGATGCGGGCGCGCATGGCGTCGCGGTGCGGGCGGATCTTCGGGCGCTCGCAGATCAGGGTCAGGTCGGCATTCAGGATGCGCCCGCCGCGCGCCGCCACAAGCTTCACAGCGTGCAGCAGGAAGCGGTCGGAGGATGCGCCCTTCCACCGCGGGTCGGAGGGCGGAAAGTGCTCGCCGATGTCGCCCTCCGCGATGGCGCCCAGGACCGCGTCTGTCAGCGCGTGCAGGCCGCAGTCGGCGTCGGAGTGGCCGACTAGGCCCAGGTCGTGCGGGATGCGGATGCCGCCCAGCCAGACCATGTCGCCAGGCCCGAACCGATGGGCGTCGATGCCCTGGCCCATGCGCACGATCCGGCGGCTGGCGCACAGCTGCTCGGCCAGCATGAAGTCCTCCGGCCAGGTCAGCTTCATCAGCATCGGATCGCCCGGCACCATGGCCACCTGGCCGCCGGCCCGCTCCATGACCGAGGCGTCATCGGTGGGCTCCTCGCTGGCCGGCCAAGCGGCGTAGGCGGCCTTCAGCTTGCCGAGCCGGAACGCCTGGGGGGTCTGGGCGCGCTGGAGCCCCTCGCGGGAGACCGTGGCGTCCACCAGCCCGTCGCCGCGCTTCAGGGTGTCGGGCACGGGCAGGGTCGGGATCGCGCCGTCGGCCTGGGCCAGGGCGGCGATCAGGCGCTCGACATGGGCGCGGGTCACGAAGGGGCGGGCGGCGTCGTGGATCAGCACGGGCTGGGTGGGGGCCGCGGTGAGGGCGGCCAGTCCCGCCTGCACCGACTCGGCCCGTGTCCTGCCGCCGGTGACGGCGGTCCAGCCGATCAGGCCCGCCAGGGCCTCGTCGGCGTCGGCGAGGCGGTCGCGGGCCACGACGACCACGACCTCGCGGGCCCCGGCAGCCAGCAGCCCTTCGACCGACCAGCGCACCATGGGGCGGCCGCCCAGCCCGCGCCAGGCCTTGGGCTCGCCAGGCCCGGCCCGCAGGCCCTCGCCGGCCGCCACGATCACCGCTGAGAACGTCATGACGGTGTCTTTAGGCGCCCCAGACAGGTTGATCCAGCTTTCCGGCTTTACGGCGCCGCAACATTTGCCTAAAAAGATAGCGATGGGGATGCGTATAAAATGAGCAGTTCGCTCGAAGTCGGCCGGGTCGCCGTCGGGGGCCGGGTATGGATCGCCCCGATGACCGGCGTATCCGATCTGCCGTTCCGCCGCGCCGCCAGCCGGCTGGGGGCGGCCTACGTCGCCACCGAGATGGTCGCCTGCGCCGAGTTCGCCAACGGCCGGCCCGACGTGGTGCGCCGCGCGGCGGTGGGCGAGGGCCTGCCGCTGATGGTGGTGCAGCTGGTCGGACGCGATCCCGGTCACATCGCCGCCGGGGCGCGGCTGGCGGTGGCGGCCGGCGCGGAGATCATCGATCTCAACTTCGGCTGCCCGGCCCGCGAGGTCACCGGCGGCCACGGCGGTTCGGCCCTGATGCGCGAGCCGGAGCTGGCGGTGGAGCTGATGGCGGCGGCCGTCGAGGCGGTGCAGGTCCCGGTGACCGTGAAGATGCGCCTCGGCTGGGACGACGGCTCCCGGAACGCGGCGGTCCTGGCCGAACACGCCGAGGCGATCGGCGTCCAGGCCATCACGGTGCACGGCCGCACCCGCTGCCAGTTCTACAAGGGCCGTGCGGACTGGACGGCGGTTCGCGCCGTGAAGGACGCCGTCCGGATCCCGGTGATCGTCAACGGCGACATCGTGGACGGCGCGAGCGCCCGGGCGGCCCTGGAGGCCTCCGGCGCGGACGCGGTGATGGTCGGGCGCGGCGTCTATGGCAAGCCGTGGATCGCGGCCCAGATCGAAGCGGAGATGGAAGGCCGGGCTTTCGTGGCGCCCGATGCGCCGACGCGGCTGGCGATCGCCCTGGCCCACTTTCGCGACAGTCTAGAGTTTTACGGCGAACGCCTGGGGCTGCGGATCTTCCGCAAGCACCTGGCCGCCTATATCGAAAGCGCCCCCTGGCCTGCGGATGCACAGGTCCGGAGAGAAGCGCGTGCGGCCCTGTGCCGCCTGGAGGACGCCCAATCGGTCGAGAGGGGGCTGAAGGCCCTCTGGGGAACTCCAGACCACAGGCTGGCAGCATGACCGGAAAGACCAAATTCCAGGCGCAAGGCGTCGACATGAACGCGCTCAAGGCGGCGTCGTTCGAGCTCAGTCCCGATCCCTCCCTTGTAGTGGATGCCGGCGGCTCGCTGGTGGCGGTGAACGAAGCGGCGGAATCGCTGTTCGGTCAGGGGCTGGGCCTGCTGGCCCGCGGCCGGTTCCGCGCCGCCCTGCCGCACGGCTCGGCGCTGGTGTCCCTGCTGGACCGGGCCATCGAGGAAGGCGCGCGGGTCCGCGAGCGCGGGGTGCAGATCAGCCTGTTCGGCCTGCCGCCCTTCGAGGCCGACGGCGCCGCCGCGCCGCTGGGCGACGGCTCGGTGCTCCTGACGCTGAGCGTCAAGAACGGGCTCGGCAACGAGCGCAGCGCCCACGAGGCCGCGGGCCTGCGGTCCCTGGTCGGGCTGGGCCGCATGCTTGCGCACGAGATCAAGAACCCGCTGGCCGGCATCCGCGGCGCCGCCCAGCTGCTGAAGTCCGGCGCCAAGGCCGAGGATGCGCCGCTGGCCCAGCTGATCGTCGACGAGACCGACCGGGTCCGTCGGCTGGTCGACCGGATGGAGGCCTTCTCCGACGACGCCCTGCCGTCGCTGGCCCCGATCAATATCCACCAGATCCTGGACCGCATTCGCGCCCTGGCCGCCAACGGCGTGGCCGACGGCCTGGGGCTGAAGGAAAGCTACGATCCCTCGCTGCCGCCGGTGCTGGGCGATGAAGACCAGCTGATCCAGATCTTCCTGAACCTGGTGAAGAATGCGGCCGAGGCGGCCCATTCGCGCGGCGACGGGCGCGGCGAGGTGGCGATCTACACCGCCTATCGCCACGGGGTGCGGGTGCGCTCGGCCAGGGGCCAGGCGCTGCGTGGCGCGCCGCTGGAGGTGCGCATCGTGGACAACGGGCCAGGTGTGCCGGCCCATATCCGCGAGAGCCTGTTCCAGCCCTTCGTCACCTCCAAGACCAACGGCGCCGGCCTGGGCCTGGCCCTGGTCGCCAAGCTGGTCGCCGGCCACGGCGGCCTGATCGATTTCGAGTCGGAACCCGGCCGTACGGTGTTCCGGGTGCTGCTGCCGATCGCGGCCCATGAGGACCTTGCCTAGATGAATACCTCGTCGAAAAAGATCCTCATCGCGGACGACGACGCCTCGATCCGGCTGGTGCTGAGCCAGGCCTTCACCCGGCTGGGCTATCAGGTCCGCGCCACCGGCAACGCCACCACCTTGCTGAAGTGGGTGACGGACGGCGAGGGCGACCTGGTGGTGACCGACGTGGTGATGCCGGACGAGAACGTGTTCGATGTCCTGCCGCGCATCCGCAAGCAGCGGCCGAAGCTGCCGGTCATCGTGATGAGCGCGCAGAACAACCTGATCACCGCGGTCAACGCGGCTGAGGTCGGGGCGTTCGAATATGTGCCCAAGCCGTTCGACCTGGACGACATGACCTCGGCGGCCCGTCGCGCTCTGTCGCGGCCGGCTGACGCCGAGGCGTCAAAGGCCCAGGCCCGGGCGATCCGCGACGACCGCCTGCCGCTGATCGGCCGCTCTGGCCCGATGCAGGACGTCTATCGGACCGTGGCGCGGCTGGTCGGCGCGGACCTGACGGTGCTGATCACCGGCGAGAGCGGCACCGGCAAGGAACTGGTTGCCCGCGCGCTGCACGACATGGGCCGCCGGCGCGACGGCAAGTTCGTGGTCATCAACCTGGCCGCCACGCCCCGCGAGCGGGTCGAGACCGAGCTGTTCGGCAAGGACGACACCGACCACGGCAAGCTGGTCGACGCCGACGGCGGCACCCTGTTCCTGGACGAGATCGGCGACATGCCGCTGGACGCCCAGACCCGGTTGCTGCGGGTGATCGACGGCTCGGAGCCGACGCTGAACCCGAAGACCAATCGCCGGCCCAACGTCCGCATCATCGCGGCCACCAACCGCGACCTGCGGGCGCTGATCCAGCAGGGGCTGTTCCGCGAGGACCTGTTCTTCCGTTTGAACGTGGCGCCGCTGCGCATCCCGCCGCTGCGCGACCGCTCGGAGGATATCCCGGACCTGGCGCGGGCCTTCCTGCTGCGCGCCAACCGCGAGGGCCTGCCGTCCAAGACCATCGACGCCGGGGCCCTGGACCGGCTGAAGCGCCACGCCTGGCCCGGCAATGTCCGCGAACTGGAGAACCTGATCCGCCGGGTCTGCGCCCTCTACGGCGAGGACCTGATCACCGCCCGCATCATCGAAAAGGAACTGGCCGACCAGCAGCCCGCGGTCCAGGGCCAGGACGGCCCGGCGACCCTGTCGCAGCTGGTGGAACAGAAGCTGGCCGGCTATTTCGCCGACCAGCCGGACGGCATTCCTCCGGCCGGCCTCTACGACCGGGTGCTGGAGGAGGTCGAACGGCCGCTGATCCAGCTCACCCTGGCCGCCACCCGCGGCAACCAGGTCCGCGCTGCCGAAATCCTGGGCCTCAACCGCAACACGCTGCGCAAGAAGATCCACGACCTGGGCGTGGAGATGGCGCGCGGGCGTCGGTAGGTCGACCCCCACGTCAGGTCCTTGTTTCGACCCTCATCCCCGGCCTTGTGCCGGGTACCCATGCCTCAGCTTCCGCGAGTCATTGCGGCAGGCCGCGCGGCGCGGCCTGCTCCCGCGACCGTGCCGTGGGACGATGGGTCCCCGGCACAAGGCCGGGAATGACGAACGGGGAGGGGAGTGGGCCTGCAAAGCGCGGCTGTGCAGCGCGGCAACATAGCTGTTGATTTTGGAGCACAGTTCCCTAGGCTCCGGTCGCAATGGCGTTGCTTGCGCATCCCGCGTTCGGACATCCCGCCCTGGTCCGTGTCCGGAACTCCCTTCGGTCGCGCGTCGTGCTCGGGGTCGGCTACGGGGTCGCCGCGGGGCTGACGGGCCTGGCGATCCTGCTCGCCGCCTCGCCACCCGCCGAGGGGCCGCTGGGGCCGATAAGCCGGATCATCCTGACCGTGCTCGGCCTGAACCTGATCCTGATCCTGGCGCTGATGACCGCCGTAGGCCTGCGCATCGTGGCGCTGATGAACGCCCGCTCGCACGACGCCGGGGCGCGTTTGCACCTGCGATTCGTCTGGCGATTCGCCCTGGCGGCGGTCGCCCCCGCCGCCGTCGTGTTCCTGTTCTATGGCGTCCTGGTCAGCCGGGGCGTTGACAGCTGGTTCAGCGAACGCGTCCAGACGGTCGTTGAGAACTCGGCCACCGTCTTCCGCTCCTATGTCGAGGACCAGACCCAGTATATCGGCGACCACGTCGCCCCCATGGCCACCGACCTCAACCGGGAAAGTGGCGGACTGCAGGCCAGGCCGGCCGGGCTGAACAGCTACCTCGCGGCGCTGGCCTCCTACCACGCCTTCCCGGCCGCCTATCTGATCGACCGCAACGGCCGGGTGATCGCCCGGGCGGAGAGCCAGGACGCGCCGCCCTATGTCGCGCCGCCCGGCAAGAGCTATGCGGTGGCCGACCAGGGCGAGATCTCGGTCCCGGACTTCAACGGCACGGACGTGATGCGCGCGCTCTATCGGCTGCGCGGGTTCGACAACACCTATCTCTATGTCGCCCGGCCGCTGCAGAAGGGGATCATGGCCCACCTGCGCGAGGCGGAGGGTAAGCTGGTCTCCTATCGCGAGGTCGCCCAGAACCGGCAGAAGATCAAAACCATCTTCGCGCTCAGCTACGCCGAGACGGCGCTGCTGGTGCTGGTGGGCGCGGTCTGGCTGGGCCTGGCGGCGGCCAACGCCATCACCGCGCCGATCGCCCGCCTGGTCCAGGCGGCCGGCCGGGTGGCCAGCGGCGACCTCAGCGCCCGGGTGGACGCCGACAGCGACCCCGACGAGATCGCGGTGCTATCGCGGGCCTTCAACAGCATGACCAACGACCTGCAGGCCCAGCAGGAGGCTCTGCGGCGGGCCGGCGAGGAGGCCGAGGAGCGTCGGCAGTTCATCGAGACCGTCCTGACCGAGGTCAGCGCGGGGGTGATCGGGCTGGACCCTGACGGACGTATCTCGGTGGCCAACCGCCAGGCGACCATCCTGCTGGCCCTTCCGGGCGACCACGGCCGCGGGCGCAAGCTGGCGCAGGTGGCCCCGGAATTCGCCGAACTGGCCGCCGCGGCCCGGGGCGGCGACGTCGAGGAGGAAATCGATGTGGCGCGGGGTCGCGACTCGCGCCGGCTGCGCGTGCGGGCCAGCCAGAGCGAGGGCGGCCTAGTGCTGACCTTCGACGACGTCACCCGGCTGGTGGCGGCCCAGCGCAACGCCGCCTGGCGCGATGTGGCGCGGCGTATCGCCCACGAGATCAAGAACCCGCTGACCCCGATCCAGCTGTCGGCTGAGCGCCTGCGCAAGAAGTTCCGAAAGGATATCGCCGCCGCCGACCTGGAGGTGTTCGACCGCTGCACCGACACCATCGTCCGCCAGGTGGGCGACATCGGCCGGATGGTGGACGAATTCTCGGCCTTCGCCCGGATGCCGGCGCCGAAATTCGCGCGGCTGGACCTGAGCGAGCTGCTGCGCGCCGCGGTGTTCGCCCAGCGCGTGGCGAGCCCCGAGCTGGACGTCGCGCTCGAGGAACCGACGCTGGAGGCCGACCTGTTCGCCGACAGCCGTATGATCGGCCAGGCGCTGACCAATGTGCTGAAGAACGCCGCCGAGGCCGTGGAGGCGCGGCGCACGCGGACACCGAAGCTGAAGGGCCAGATCGTCGCGCGGCTGATCTGCGACGAGGCCGGGGTGGCCATCGAGGTCGAGGACAACGGCGTCGGCCTGCCCGCCAAGGACCGCGACCGGCTGACCGAGCCCTATGTGACGACGCGGGAAAAGGGCACCGGCCTGGGCCTGGCGATCGTTAAGCGGATTCTGGAAGACCACGGCGGCCAGCTGGAACTGGCCGACGCGCGGAGCGGGCAGGGGGCGTTGGCGATCCTGCGCCTGCCGGCGGCGCCCGTCGCGCGCGTCGACAAGCCGGCCGCGGTATCGGCCTAACGAGGATGACCTGATGGCGGCTGATGTTCTGGTGGTCGACGACGAGGCGGATATCCGCGAGCTGGTCGCGGGGATCCTGACCGACGAAGGCTATGACGTGCGCACGGCGACCGACAGCGAGAGCGCGCTGGGCGCGGTGCGGGCGCGCAAGCCCTCGCTGCTGATCCTGGATATCTGGATGCAGGGCGGCGGCATGGACGGGCTGGAGCTGCTCGACCTGGTCAAGACCCTGGACGCCGACCTGCCGGTGATCATGATCTCGGGCCATGGCAACATCGAGACCGCGGTCAGCGCCATCAAGCGCGGGGCCTATGAGTTCCTGGAGAAGCCGTTCAAGTCGGACCGCCTGATCCTCTGCGTCGAGCGCGCCCTCGAGGCCGCCAACCTGAAGCGCGAGAACCGCCGCCTGCGCACCCAGGCGATCACCCCGGAAGGCCTGCTCGGCAGGTCGATGCCGGCCCAGCAGCTGCGCCAGATGATCGCCAAACTGGCGGGCGCCAACAGCCGGGTGCTGATCTCCGGGCCGGCCGGCGCCGGCAAGGAGACCGTGGCCCGGCTGATCCACGGGGCCAGCCACCGCTCGCGCAACGAGTTCGTGCCGATCGGCGCGGCGGGCATGACGCCGGAGCGCATGGACGTGGAGTTGTTCGGCGAGGAGGGGGCCAACGGCCGCCCGGCCAAGATCGGGGTCTTCGAACGCGCCCACGGCGGCACCCTCTACCTGGACGAGGCGGCCGACATGCCGCGCGAGACCCAGGGCCGGATCCTGCGCGTGCTGGTCGAGCAGCGGTTCCGCCGGGTCGGCGGTGACACCGACGTGCAGGTGGACGTCCGGGTGATCTCCTCGACGTCGAAGGATCTGCGCGAGGAAATCGTGGCGGGACGGTTCCGTGAGGACCTGTTCCATCGCCTGAACGTGGTGCCGGTGAACGTGCCGGGCCTCAGCGAGCGGCGGGAGGACATCCCGGAGCTGATCGAGGACTTCATCGTCAAGATCTGCGAGGCGTCCGGCATGCCGCGGCGGCGGCTGTCGGACGATGCGCTGGCCATGCTGCAGGTCCGCGCCTGGCCGGGAAACCTGCGCCAGCTGCGCAACAATGTGGAGCGGATGCTGATCCTGGCCTCGGGCGCGCTGTCCGATCCGATCACCGCCGACATGCTGCCGCCCGAGGCCGCGGTGAACGACCAGTCCACCTCGCTGGGGGCCGAGCGGATCATCGCCCTGCCGCTGCGCGAGGCGCGCGAGGTGTTCGAGCGGGAATACCTCAACGCCCAGATGCTGCGGTTCTCCGGCAATATTTCACGCACCGCAGCCTTCATCGGCATGGAACGCTCGGCGCTGCACCGTAAGCTGAAGTCCCTGGGCCTCTCCGGCTCACGCGCGCTGGAACCCGAGGAGGCTTAGGGGTGAACCATTCCGCTCATCCCGGCGAAGGCCGGGATCCAGATCGCAAAACGCCGATGGTGCGTGAGATGAGTGCGGCGCCTATCGAACCCGTCTCCGGGACAGCCCATCTGGGTCCCGGCCTTCGCCGGGATGAGCGGAGCTTGGCGTGAGCCGCATCGCCTATGTGAACGGCCGCTATGTGCCGAAGGTTGAGGCCGTGGTCCACATCGAGGACCGGGGCTACCAGTTCGCCGACGCGGTCTATGAGGTCTGGGCGCTGTTCGACGGCAAGCTGGCCGATCCCCGGGGCCACTTCGCGCGGCTGGAACGCAGCCTGGGCGAGCTGCGCATCGACCTGCCGATGAGCCAACGGGCGCTGACGGCGGTGCTGAAGGAGACGGTGCGCCGCAACCGCATCCGCGAGGGGCTGGTCTATCTCCAGGTCAGCCGCGGCGTCGCGACCCGCGATCACGCCTTCCCGTCGCCGGCCGTGCCGCCGGCCGTGGTGATCACCGTCAGCCGGGTCGACCGCGCCGCCAGCGAGGCCCGAGCCGCCAAGGGAGTCGCCGTGGTGACCACGCCGGAGACCCGCTGGGGCCGTTGCGACATCAAGACCGTGGGCCTGCTGCCCAATGCGCTGGCCAAGCAAAAAGCCCGTGAGGTGGGCGCCGTCGAGGCCTGGTTCGTCGACGACCTGGGCCTGGTGACCGAGGGTGCGTCGTCCAATGCCTGGATCGTCGACGGCGACGGGGTGCTGCGCACCCGCGACACCAACGCCAACATCCTGCGCGGCGTCACCCGCCTGTCGCTGCTGGACCTCGCCCGCGAGGCCGGGCTGAAGGTCGAGGAACGGCCGTTCACGCCGCAGGAGGCCCTTGACGCCCGGGAGGCCTTCATCACCGGCGCAGGGACCCTGGTGCTGCCCGTGGTCAAGGTGGACGGCAAGCCGGTGGGCGATGGCGCGCCAGGGCCGGTGGCGGCGAGGCTGCGTCGCCTCTATATCGAGCGCGCGAAGGCGACGGCGGTCTGACGTCATCTCGCGATTGCAACGGCCGCGATTTGCGGCATAGCGTGACGCTGTGTGTGGGCGGACTGCCGCCCGAGCAAAATCAAAAGGCGGAAAGCCGATGAGCGAAAAGAAACAGAACCTGCAGGACACCTTCCTCAACAGCGTGCGGAAGTCCAAGACGCCCCTCACCATCTTCCTCGTGAACGGCGTTAAATTGCAGGGCGTGGTCAGCTGGTTCGACAACTTCTGCGTTCTGCTCCGCAGGGACGGGCAATCCCAGCTCGTCTACAAGCACGCCATCTCCACCATCATGCCGGCCCAGCCCGTGCAGTTGTACGAGCCGGCTGACGACGAGGCCGATTGAGCACTTCAAAATCCGTAGACCGTGAGGCGCCTGTCCAGGGCGCCCTGGTGATCCATCCCGACCGGGACGGCCGCGGTTCCGCGCGCCGTCCCGAGGCCCGGCTGGAGGAGGCCGCCGGCCTCGCCCTCGCCCTCGACCTCGAGGTCCGCGAGACCCTGGTCGTGAACCTGCGCCAGCTCACGCCGGCCACCCTGTTCGGCAAGGGCAAGGTGGAGGAGATGCGAATCCTGATCGAGGCCGAGGGGATCGACGTCGTGGTCATCGACGACGCCCTGACGCCGGTTCAGCAGCGGAACCTGGAGAAGGCCTGGAGCGCCAAGGTCATCGACCGGACCGGCCTGATCCTGGAGATCTTCGCTCGCCGGGCACGGACCCGCGAAGGGCGGTTGCAGGTGGAGTTGGCCCGGCTCACCTACGAGAAGTCACGCCTGGTGCGCACCTGGACCCACCTGGAACGCCAGCGCGGCGGCCTCGGGGTAATGGGCGGCCCGGGCGAAACCCAGATCGAGACGGACCGCAGGCTGATCGCCGACAAGATCCGCAAGTTGAAGCTGGAGCTCGAGGAGGTGCGCCGCACCCGCACCCTGCAGCGGTCGGCCCGCAAGCGGCACCCGTACCCGACCGTGGCCCTGGTCGGCTACACCAACGCCGGCAAGTCCACCCTGTTCAACCGCCTGACCAAGGCCG
>NZ_JANXWD010000146.1 GCF_025351295.1 Phenylobacterium sp. | reverse complement strand
CCAACGGTGTCATCCCGGTTTTGGCGCAGCCAAAGACCGGGACCCACGATCAGGCTCGGCCTCTCGCTGTCGTCCTGCCGCCGCGACCGGTCGTGGGCCCCGGTCTTTGGCTGCGGCGAAACCGGGATGACACCCGTAGAGGAAAAGGGCGGGGGAGGGCCCCATTGAGGGAGGGATAGGTGTGACGCCCCGTCACCCTTGCCATTCAAACGCGCGTTCGGCACGCTGGACCCGATCACTCATTCGCGGGGAGCGGACCATGGCCGACGACAAGCCGGAGATCTCGGGCGCTGACGATCTGGGCTTCGATCCCAACGCGCTGCGCGAAAAGTATCGCGCCGAGCGGGATCGGCGGGTGCGCACCGACGGCAACCAGCAGTACGTCGAGATCGCCGGCCAGTTCGCTCACTATCTGGAAGATCCCTATGTCGAGCGCTTCGAGCGCGAGGCGCTGACCGACGACGTCGAGGTGGTGGTCGTGGGCGGCGGCTTCGGCGGACAACTGGCGGCGGCCCGGCTGCGCGAGGCGGGCGTCAACGACATCAAGATCATCGAGAAGGGCGGCGACTTCGGGGGCACCTGGTACTGGAACCGCTACCCCGGCGCGGCCTGCGATATCGAGAGCTATATCTATCTGCCTCTGCTGGAGGAGGTGGGCTATCTCCCGGTCGAGAAGTACAGCCGCGCGCCGGAGATCCTGCGCCACAGCCGGGCGATCGGCGAAAAGTTCGACCTCTACAAGGCCGCCCTGTTCCAGACCGAAGTCACCGCCATGCGCTGGGACGAGGGCGCCGCGCGCTGGGCCGTCGAGACCAACCGCGGCGACGCGCTGAAGGCCCGCTTCGTGGTGATGGCCAACGGGCCGCTTCATCGGCCCAAATTGCCCGGCATTCCGGGCGTCGAGGGCTTCAAGGGCCACTCGTTCCACACCAGCCGGTGGGACTACGACTACACTGGCGGCGACTCGAATGGCGGACTGGAGAAGCTGAAGGACAAGCGCGTCGCCATCATCGGCACCGGCGCCACGGCCGTGCAGTGTGTGCCGCACCTGGGGGAATGGGCGAAGGAGCTGTTCGTCTTCCAGCGCACGCCCTCGTCCATCGACGTGCGCAACAACCGGCCGACCGACCCCAGCTGGGCCGACAGCCTGGAGCCGGGCTGGCAACAGGCGCGGATGGACAACTTCAACACGCTGGTCTCCGGCGGCTTCGCCAAGGAAGACCTGGTGCAGGACGGCTGGACCGACATCATCGGCAACATCCTGCTGCTGGCCCGCAAGAAGATGGAGGCCGGCGAGATCGTCGAGAACCCGGCCGCCCTGATGCAGCTGGCCGACTTCAAGAAGATGGAGCAGGTCCGGGCGCGGGTGGACAGCGTCGTCCAGGACCCCGCGAAGGCCGAGGCGCTGAAGCCGTGGTACAACCAGTTCTGCAAGCGGCCGTGCTTCCACGACGAGTACCTGGACGCCTTCAACCGCCCGAACGTCCACCTGATCGACACCAAGGGCCAGGGCGTCGAGCGGATCACCGAGCATGGCATCGTGATCGACGGCAAGGAATACGAGGTCGACTGCCTGATCTACGCCACCGGCTTCGAGGTCGGCACCAGCTTCACGCGGCGGTCGGGCTATGAGCTCTACGGCCGCGACGGCCACAGCCTGACGGAGAAGTGGGCGAACGGCGCCTCGACCCTGCACGGCCTGCTGACCCGCGGCTTCCCCAACTGCTTCATCGTCTCCAACACCCAGTCGGGTTTCACCGCCAACTTCCCCCACATGATCAACGAGCAGTCCAAGCACATCGCCTATGTGCTGAAGCACGCCGTCGACCGCCAGGTGCGCACCGTCGAACCCACCGCCGAGGCCGAGGCCGCCTGGGTGCAGACCATCATCGACCTGTCGCTGATGCGCGAGGCGTTCCTCAAGGACTGCACCCCGGGCTATTACAACAACGAGGGCAAACCCGAGGTGATCGCCAAGCAGAACGGTTCCTACGGCGCGGGGCCGGTGGCCTTCGTGAAGGTGCTGGAGCACTGGCGGGAATCCGGGACGCTCGAAGGCCTGGAACTGACGCAGTAGCGATCTCCTCTCCCCCGGCGAAGCCGAGAGGGAGAGGGCAGGGAGAGGGCCGGCTGGACCTATCCGTCTCTCCCGTTAGTGACCCAAGGGCCCGCGACAGCGACGCCAGGGGCCATGGCTGGGCCAACGGCGGATTACGGTCTCACGCACCGGCCCTCTCCCGACCTCTCCCTCTCGCTTCGCGGGGTAGAGGAGGCCTGCACCGAATCTGCACGCCAATGGCGACGCCGCTCCACCCCGGCGGTGGGGCCATCCGCTACACCGGAGCCTGCGCGCCGTTGACGGCCGCGTCGGAAGCCGGAACATGACCTTCATGCCCCAGGTTCTCGTGGTGGACGACGATCCGCACATCCGCCAGCTCCTGGTGTTCGCCCTGGAGAAGGCGGGCCTGTCCGCCCGCGAGGCCGAGGACGGGGAGGCGGCGCTGGCCGCGGTCATCCTGCACGCGCCGGACCTGGTGGTGCTGGACATCAACATGCCCAAGCTGGACGGGCTGGAGGTGTGCCGCCGCCTTCGGGCCTCTGGCGACCTGCCGATCCTGTTCCTGTCGTCCCGCGACGACGAGATCGACCGGGTGCTGGGGATCGAGCTGGGCGGCGACGACTATGTGGTCAAGCCGTTCAGCCCGCGCGAGGTGGTGGCCCGCGTCCAGGCCATCCTGCGCCGGACCCGCAAGCCTGCCGCGGCGCCCGCCGCCGACCTGACGCTGAGCCATGGCCGGCTGTCCCTCGACCCGGAAGGCTGGACCGCCCGCTGGGGCGAGGTCGAAGTTGCGCTGACCGTCACCGAGTTCGGCATATTGCGCATACTGATGGGCGGACCGACGCGGGTGTTCAGTCGCGATGCCATCATCGACCGGCTGCACGGGCCGGGCTTCGCGATCACCGACCGCACCATCGACAGCCATGTGCGCAACCTGCGCGGCAAGTTTGCGGCCCTGGGCGGCCATGACGTGGTCGAGACCCGCGCCGGGGTCGGCTACCGGCTAGGACCCTGCCTGGGCCAGCCCCAGTGACGGGCCAGCCTCATGGTGGCTAGACCTTGATCGAACGGTTCAAGGACTGGGTCGGAGGCTGGTGGCCGTCGCTGCGGCTGCGGACCATCCTGTTCGCGGTGCTGCTGTTCGCCGCCGCCATGCCCGCGGTCGGGACGATATCGCTCCGGGTCTACGAGAACACCCTGGTGCGCCAGACCGAGGCCGAGCTGGTGGCCCAGGGCGCGGCCCTGGCGGCGGTGGCTTCCGTGGACTGGCCCGGTGCGCCGCCGCCGCGCGCGCGGCCAGCCAAGCCGCCGGAGGGCTACTACCGGCCCGAGTTCACCACCATCGACCTGACGCTGGACGACGTCCTGCCGGAGCGGCCGCCGCCGCGCCGGGCGCGCCAGCCGATGGACCCGGCCGCCGCGGTGGTGGCGCGATCACTGACCGCGGTGATCGACCGCACGGTGCGCACCACCCTGGCCTCGGTGATCGTCCTCGACCGCCACGGAGTGGGCGCGGCCGGGGACTATTCCCGCCTTCCCGAGGTGCGCTGGGCGCTGGCCGGCCAGCCGCACACGGTGTTGCGGGTCAATGGCGACTACAATCCGACCTACCGGTTCGAGTGGCTGAGCCGCGCGTCGGGCCTGCGCCTGCACCACGCCCGCCCGATCGTGGTGGCCGGCAAGGTGCAGGGCGTGCTGCTGCTGTCGCGCTCGCCCCGGGCCCTGTTCCGTGGCATCTACGAGGACCGCGGCAAGCTGGCCATCGGCCTGGGCGTGATCGTTACGGTGCTGATCGTGCTCTCCGGCCTGATCGCCCGCGGCGTCACCCTGCCGATCGAGACGCTGAGCGCCGCGTCGCGCGAGGTGGCGGCCGGCAGCGGCGAGATTCCGCGCACCCCCCGCACCGCCGCCAAGGAGATCCGCGACCTCTACGAGGACTTCCGCGCCATGGCAGAGCGCATCGAGCGGCGCAGCGGCTACCTGCGCGACTTCGCCGCCGCGGTCAGCCATGAATTCAAGACTCCCCTGGCGGGGATCGGCGGGGCGGTCGAGCTGCTGCAGGACCACTTCGAGACCATGTCGGCCGAGGAGCGGCGTCGGTTCCTGGACAATATCGCCGCCGACGGCGAGCGGCTGTCGCAGCTGGTCACCCGGCTGCTGGACCTGGCCCGCGCCGACATGGCTTCGCCGGAAGCCGGCGCGGCCACCGACCTGGACGAGCCGGTCCGCCGGTCCGTCGACGCCAGCGGCCTGGCCGTCGAGGTGCAGGTCCCGCGCACCCTGCCGCCGGTGGCGGTCCCGGCCACCACCATCGAGAGCGTGCTGACCATCCTGCTCCAGAACAGCCGCCAGGCCGGCGCCCGGACGGCGCGGGTGGTGGGGGCGCTGGAGGGCGAAGCGGTCGTGCTGAGCGTCACCGACGACGGCCCGGGCGTGCCAGCAGCCGACCGCGATCGCCTGTTCGAGCCATTCTTCACCAGCCGGCGCGCCGAGGGCGGCACGGGGCTGGGCCTGCCCATCGCCCGCTCCCTGCTGGCCGCCAGCCACGCCCGGATCGAGCTGGCCGACGCGGGGGCGGGCGCGGCCTTCCGGGTCATCCTGCCGCGGGTGGACTGAGCCCAGCGCCTGCACTGAATCTCCACACGCGCCTCAGCCGCGTCTGCACGCCGCCACGCCATCATCCCACCATGAACGAGCCCACTCCCCCCACGCCCGCGGGCTGCAGCCTCTCCCTGGCCCACACCGGGCAGGCGTGGTCCTGGCGGTTGACCGGACCGGACGGCACGAGCGTCATGGGCCTGGCGCCCGATCGCAGCGCCGCGCGGCGGTCGGCCGCGTTCGCCGCCTTCGCCGTGTCGGCGCTGAACCGGACACAGCAGCGGCGCTTCTAGTCAGGTCAGGGTGACGTAAAGCTCGCTCTCGATCGCCCACTGGCCGGTGACCTTCTTCCAGACGGCGAGGTAGGTCCCGCCCATCTCGTGGGTCTTCCACCGGCCGGTCCAATGCCCGGCCTCGGCGGCGCGACCGCCCTCGGCGTCGAGGGTCACGCTCTGCGTCTCGCGGACATAGGCGATGAAATCGAGGTCGGCGAACTGGCTGGCGAAGACGTCGAGCACCGCGTCCACCCCAAGCACCAGGCCGCCGTCGCCGACGATCAGCTTCACATCGGCCGTGAAGAACGGCCGCAGGCGCTGGGCCTGATGCTCGCCGATCAGCCGGTTGGTCAGCTTTCGCCGGGCGCGGATGGCCTCGTCGGGGGCGGTCACCGTCCTACGCCGGGTTCGCTTCCAGGCGCTTGTTCAGGTAGTCGCCGACCCGGCGTTCCACGTCGGGCAGATTCTCGATCCAGAAATGGCTCGCGCCTTCCACGACATCGTAGTCGATGACGATGCCTTTCTGGGTGCGGAGCTTGGAGACCACGCGTTCCACGTCGACCGGCGGCACGACGGTGTCCTGCTGGCCGTGCAGGATCAGGCCCGAGGCCGGGCAGGGGGCCAGGAACGAGAAGTCGTAGGCGTTGGTCGGCGGCGACACCGAGATGAAGCCGTCGGTCTCGGGCCGGCGCATCAGCAGCTGCATGCCCACCCAGGCGCCGAACGAATAGCCGGCCACCCAGCACTGCGACGCCGCCGGGTTGGTGGTCTGCAGCCAGTCCAGCGCCGTCGCCGCGTCGGCCAGCTCGCCGATGCCGCCGTCGAACTCGCCCTGCGAACGGCCAACACCGCGGAAATTGAACCGCAGGACCGAGAAGCCGCGCTTCATGAACAGGTGGAAGAGCTGCACGGCCACCGGATTGTTCATCTGGCCGCCGGCCTTGGGGTGCGGGTGCAGGATGAGGGCGACCGGCGCCGTCTCGCTCTTGCCCTGGGTGTATCGCCCCTCGATCCGCCCGGCCGCGCCGGTCAGCACCACTTCTGGCATCAGTTTCCTCTCACATCGACCCCATCGAAGGGGCCGGAATACTTGACTGCTGCGCTGGGTCTTCCTAAGTCGCAACCAGCCGGATGGACCGGTCCCGCGCAAGGCGGCGGCTTGTAACATAGGGTCGCCGCGAAACGCGAGAAAACTGCACTGGACCGCTTCAGATGCGTCTCTCCACCAAAGGCCGCTACGCCGTGATGGCCATGGCCGATCTCGCCCGCCGCGAGACCGACGCCGCCCGCGCCGTGGCGCTGGTCGACATCGCCGCGCGCCAGGAGATCTCGCTGAGCTACCTCGAGCAGCTGTTCGCCAGCCTGCGCCGCGGTGGGCTGGTGAAGAGCGCGCGGGGGCCCGGCGGCGGCTATCGGCTGGCCCGGAGCGCGGATGACACCAGCATCGCCGAGATCGTCCACGCCGTGGACGAGCCGCTGCGCGCCACGCGCTGCGATGTCGGCAAGGGCTGCATGATCAAGGGTGAGCGCTGCCTGACCCACGACCTGTGGGCCGGCCTTGGCGACCGGATCGAGGATTACCTGGGCTCCGTCAGCCTGGCCGACGTGATCGGCGGAAGGCTGCGCAAGGCCGCATGAGCGTCTATCTCGACCATAACGCCACCGCCCGCGTGCGGCCGCAGGCCGTCGCCGCCATGACCCAGGTGCTGACCCACGTGGGCAATCCGTCGTCCATCCACGCGGCCGGCCGCGCCGCGCGGGCGGCGATGGAACAGGCCCGTGAGGATGTCGCCGCCCTGATCGCGGCCTCGGCCTCCACCGTGATCTTCACCAGCGGCGGCACCGAGGCCAACGCGATCGCGCTCGAGAGCGCCGTCGCGGCCGGGGCCAGGCGCCTGATCGTCTCGGCCATCGAGCACGATAGCGTGCAGGAGACCTCCCGGGTGACCGGTGCGGCGGTCGAGGTCCTGCCGGTGGACGCCAACGGCGTCGCCGACCTGGCCTGGCTGCGCGAGCGGCTCGGGCGCTGGGACGCCGCCGAAGGCAAACCTTTCGTGGCGCTGATGCTGGCCAACAACGAGACCGGGGTGATCCAGCCCGTCGCGGGGGCCGCGGAGATCGTCCGCGCCGCCGATGGCTGGCTGCACGTCGACGCCATCCAGGCGGCCGGCAAGATCGCTGTCGACAGCCGCGCGCTGGGCGCGGACACGCTGAGCGTCTCGGCGCACAAGATCGGCGGCCCGCAGGGCGTGGGCGCGCTGACCTTCGGCCCGCGCGCCACCTTGTCGCGGCGCCAGCACGGCGGCGGCCAGGAGCGTGGGCGGCGCGGCGGCACCGAGAACCTGCCCGGCATCGCCGGCTTCGGCGCGGCGGCCAAGGCGGCCCTGGCCAGCCTCGCCGACTATCGCAGCCGGTCGGCCTGGCGCGATGCGGTCGCCGAGCAGTTGAAGGCCACGGGCGGCGTGGTGATGGGCGAGGCGGCGCCACGGCTCCCCAACACCCTGTGCATTGCCGCGCCCGGCTTCACATCCGACCTGCAGGTCATGGGCCTGGACCTAGCCCAGGTGATGATCAGCGCCGGCGCCGCCTGTTCGTCCGGCAAGGTCAAGGCCTCGCCGGTCCTGGAGGCCATGGGGCAGGGCGACCTGGCCGCCTGCGCCATCCGCGTCAGCGGGGGCTGGGACACCACCGAGGCCGACTGGCGCAGGTTCGCCGAAGCCTGGCTCGCGCTGCAGGCGCGGCACGCCGAGCGCCGTATCAGAAAGTCCGCTTAAGATGGCCGCCGTCAAACAGACCGTCGAACACGTCGCCAGCCTGGAGAAGTACAAGCACGGCTTCGTCACCGACATCGAGCAGGACTTCGCGCCCAAGGGCCTGAACGCCGACATCGTCCGCTTCATCTCGGCCAAGAAGAACGAGCCGCAGTGGATGCTGGACTGGCGCCTTGACGCCTTCGAGCGCTGGCTGGCTATGGACGAGCCCGACTGGGCGAAGGTGTCGTTCCCGCGCATCGACTACCAGGACAGCCACTACTACGCCGCGCCCAAGGAGAAGGTGGGTATCAACAGCCTCGACGAGGTCGATCCGGACATCCTGGAGACCTACAAGAAGCTGGGCATCCCGCTGCGCGAACAGGAGGTCCTGGCCGGCGTGATCGGCAGCCCGAGGTATGCGGTCGACGCGGTGTTCGACAGCGTCAGCGTGGTCACCACCTTCAAGAAGGAACTGGCCCAGGTGGGCGTGATCTTCTGCTCGATGAGCGAGGCGATCCGCGAGCATCCAGAACTGGTGAAGCAGTACCTGGGCTCGGTCGTCCCGGTCAGCGACAACTATTTCGCCTGCCTGAATGCCGCGGTCTTCTCCGACGGTAGCTTCGTCTATGTGCCGCCGGGCGTGCGCTGCCCCATGGAGCTTTCGACCTATTTCCGCATCAACGCCGAGAATTCCGGCCAGTTCGAACGCACCCTGATCATTGCCGACAGGCAAGCGTACGTCTCGTACCTGGAGGGCTGCACGGCCCCGATGCGCGACGAGAACCAGCTGCACGCCGCCGTGGTCGAACTGGTCACGATGGACGACGCCGAGATCAAATATTCCACCGTCCAGAACTGGTATCCGGGCGACCCGGAGACCGGCAAGGGCGGCATCTACAACTTCGTCACCAAGCGCGCCGACTGTCGCGGCGACCGCTCCAAGGTGAGCTGGACGCAGGTGGAGACCGGCTCGTCTATCACCTGGAAATATCCCTCCTGCATCCTGCGCGGCGAGGGCAGCTCGGGCGAATTCTACTCCATCGCCATCACCAACGGCCGCCAGCAGGCGGACACCGGCACCAAGATGATCCACCTGGGCGCCAACACCCGCTCGCGGATCATCTCCAAGGGTATCTCGGCGGGCAAGAGCAGCAACACCTACCGCGGCCTGGTCTCGGCCCACCCGAAGGCCAAGGGCGCGCGCAACTTCACCCAATGCGACAGCTTGCTGATCGGCAAGCACTGCGCCGCCCACACCGTGCCCTACATAGAGGCCCGCAACGGCCACTCGAAGTTCGAGCACGAAGCCACGACCACGCGGCTCTCCGAAGATCAGCTGTTCTACGCCATGCAGCGCGGGCTCTCCCAGGAGGAGGCGGTGCAGCTGCTGGTGAACGGCTTCGTCAAGGAGGTCCTGCAGGAACTCCCCATGGAGTTCGCCGTGGAGGCCCAGAAGCTGGTGGCGATCTCCCTGGAAGGGAGCGTCGGATGAGAGGTTTGTTCAGGCTGTCACGGTTTGCGGGACCCATTGATGCTTAGCGTTTCCAACCTCCACGCCACCGTCGGCGAAACCGAGATCCTCAAGGGCCTGTCCATCGACGTGCCCGCCGGCGAGGTGCACGCGATCATGGGGCCGAACGGGGCGGGCAAATCGACGCTCAGCTACGTGCTGACCGGCCGGCCGGGCTACGAGGTCACGAGCGGCACGGTGACCCTGGACGGCGAGGACCTGCTGCCGATGGCGCCCAACGAGCGCGCGGCCAAGGGCCTGTTCCTCTCGTTCCAGTACCCGCTCGAAATCCCTGGCGTCCCGGCGCTCACCTTCATCCGCACGGCGCTGAACGCCCAGCTGAAGGCCCGCGGCGAACCGGAGATCGCGGCGCCGGCGTTCCTGAGGTTGGCGCGGGCCAAGGCAGCCGAGCTGAAGATCGACTTCGAGATGCTGAAGCGGGCGCTGAACGTCGGCTTCTCGGGCGGCGAGAAGAAGCGGATGGAGATCTTCCAGATGGCGATGCTGTCGCCCCGCTTCCTGATCCTGGACGAGACCGATTCGGGCCTGGACATCGACGCCCTGCGGATCGTCTCGGACGGGGTGAATGCGCTGCGCAGCCCCGAGCGCGCCATGCTGGTGATCACCCACTACCAGCGCCTGCTGGACTACATCAAACCCGACCGGGTCCACGTCCTGGCCGGCGGCCGGATCGTGGCGTCGGGCGGGCCGGAGCTGGCGCTGGAACTGGAGCGCGACGGCTACGACAAGTACGCGAGGGCCGCGTGAGCGTCGCCGCCGCCCTAAAGGCCCGCAACGCCTCCGCGCTGCCCAGCCGGCGCGACGAGGACTGGCGCTGGACCGACCTGCGCGGCCTGATCCGCGTGCTGCCCGAGCCGTCGGCGCCGTTCAACGGCATCGTGGTCAAGGGCGCCTTCGACAGGCTGGCCGACGATCACCGGGTGCTGGTCAACGGCGGCGTCACCCGCATCGAGGTGGCGGCGGATCGCAAAGCCGCCGTGGCGCTGCGGCTGATCGCGCGGGGCGCCGGGACCCATGCGAACCAGGTGATCGTATCGCTGGCCGCCGGCGCGCGGCTGCGGCTGCTGGAGACCTATGAGAGCGACGGGGGCTCACTGGCGCACACCGCGCTGACGATCGCCCTGGCGGAGGGCGCGGCGCTCGAGCGGGTGGTGCTGGCCGCCGATCACGAAGACGCGGTCACCATCAGCCAGGCGCAGGTGACCCTGGCCCCCACCGCCGACTACGGCCAGACCCTGCTGTCCTCGGGCGCGCGGCGCCAGCGGCTGGAGACCCGCGTCGCGCATCCCGGCGGCCGCGCCAGCCTGCGGCTCGACGGGGTCTATGTGCTGGCCGGCAAGCGGCACACCGACCACACCAGCGTCGTCACCCACCAGGGGCTGGACGGGACGACGGCGCAGCTGACCAAGGGTGTGGTGCGCGACCAGGCCCGCGCGGTGTTTCAGGGCAAGATCATCGTCAGCGAAGGCGCCGACCACACCGACGCGCGGATGGGCCACCACGCCCTGATCCTGTCCGACCGCGCCGAGGTGGACGCCAAGCCGGAGCTGGAGATCTACGCCGACGACGTCGCCTGCGCGCACGGCAATACGGTCGGCGCGCTGGACGAGGACGCCCTGTTCTACGCCTGCCAGCGCGGCATCCCGGAGGACGAGGCCCGCGCGATGCTGACCGAGGCCTTCATCGGCCAGGTGGTCGACCGCATCTGGTTCGAGGACGCCCGCAAGGTTGCACGCGCCTGGGCGGCCGAACGGCTGAGGGCCTGAGCATGGCCTTCGACGCCGAGGCGATCCGCAAGCAATTCCCGATCCTGTCGCGGCAGGTGCACGGCAAGCCGTTGGTCTATCTGGACAGCGCCGCCTCGGCCCAGAAGCCGCGGGCGGTGATCGAGGCGATGACCCACGCGATGGAATATTCCTACGCCAACGTCCACCGCGGCCTGCATACCCTGGCCAACGAGACCACCGACGCCTACGAGGCCGCCCGCCGCAAGGTCGCCGCCTTTATCGGCGCGGACGAGGGCGAGATCGTCTTCACCAAGGGCGCCACCGAGGCGGTGAACCTGGTGGCCGCCGGGATCGGCGCCGGTCTGCGGGCCGGCGACGAGATCGTGATCTCCGAGATGGAGCACCACGCGAACATCGTCCCGTGGCACTTCCTGCGCGAGCACAAGGGCGTGGTGCTGAAGTGGGTGCGGGTGACCGACGACGGCGTCCTGGACCTGGACCACTTCCAGAGCCTGCTGGGCCCCCGGACCAGGGTCGTGGCGCTGACCCACATGTCCAATGTGCTGGGCACGATCAACGACGGCAAGGCGCTGGCGCGGATGGCGCATGAGGCCGGCGCCCTGGTGCTGTTCGACGGCTGCCAGGCCATCGTCCACAGGCCTGTGGACGTGAAGGACATCGACGCCGAGTTCTACGTCTTCTCAGGCCACAAGCTCTATGGCCCCACCGGCATCGGCATCCTCTACGGCAAGGCCGGGGAACTGGCGAAGCTGCCGCCGTACCAGGGGGGCGGGGAGATGATCGGCATCGTCAGTCAGGACGAGATTACCTATGCCGACCCGCCGCACCGCTTCGAGGCCGGCACCCCGCCGATCCTGGAGGCCATCGGCCTGGGCGCGGCCATCGACTGGATCTCGGGCCTGGATCGCCAGGCCGTGGCAGAGCACGAGCACGCCCTCTACGCCCGCGTCCGTGAGCGGCTGAACGGCGCCAACTGGCTGCGGGTGATCGGCGAGGCGCCGGGCAAGGGCGCGATCCTCAGCTTCACCGTCGACGGCGCCCATGCCCACGACGTGGCCCAGATCCTCGACCGCTACGGTGTGGCCGTCCGCGCCGGGACCCACTGCGCCGAGCCCCTGATGCGGCGTTTCGGCGTCACGTCGAGCGCGCGCGCCTCATTCGCCCTATATAACACCCAGGAGGAGGCCGACGTGTTCGTCGACGCCTTGACCAAAGCACAGGCTTTTTTCGCGTAATGAGCCCCATGGATGATGCCGCACCCATCGAGTCGCCTACGCCGCCGCCGCTCAGCGAGACGGAACTGGCCGTGCTGACCGACAAGCTGATCGACCGGCTGAAATCGGTCTTCGACCCGGAAATCCCGGTCGACATCTACGAACTGGGCCTGATCTACAAGGTCGACGTCTCCGACGACAAGGACGTGTCCATCGACATGACCCTGACCGCGCCCGGTTGCCCGGTGGCCGGCGACATGCCGGGCTGGGTCGAGGACGCGGTCCGCGAAATCCCCGAAATCCGCTCGGTCAAGGTCGACCTGGTGTTCGACCCGCCGTGGGACCCCTCGCGCATGAGCGACGAGGCCAAGCTGCAACTGAACATGTTCTGATGACCAGCATCGACGTCACCCCGCAACCCCGCCCGCGCCGCCCGCGTCCCAAGGTGGTCACCCTGTCGGAGACCGCCGCCGAACGGGTGCGCGAGATCATGAATAGGGCCGCGACGCCCTACGCCGGCTTGCGGGTGGGAGTGAAGAACGGCGGCTGCGCGGGGCAGGAGTACGTCCTGGAATATGCCGACACCGCCGGGCCGCTGGACGAGGTGGTCGAGGACAAGGGCGTGACCATCCTGGTGGAGCCCAAGGCGGTGCTGTTCCTGCTGGGCACCGAGATCGACTATGAGGTCACCCGGCTGTCGGCCAAGTTCGTGTTCCGCAATCCCAATGAGACCGACGCCTGCGGCTGCGGCGAGAGCGTCACCATCGAGCCGGCCAAGCTGGACTGACGCCGATGCCGGTCGCCGCCGCGAAGGCCCAAGCCGCGCCACCTGTCCGCCCCGTAACTAGCGGGCCCCGGCCGGCGGCGCTATCGTCGGCGCGAACTGACCGGGGGACCTTATGACCGACGACGTCGAACTGCACCGCCTGGCGGTCCGCCGCGCCGACATGCGGCTCGCGTTCCGTAGCCACCTGATGGCCTATGTGGTGGTCAATGCCGGCCTGGTGGCGATCTACTTCATGACGTCGTTCGGCCACTACTTCTGGCCGATCTGGCCGATGCTGGGCTGGGGTATCGGTCTCTCCGCCCACGCGGCCACGGTCTACATGGACGGCGAGGGCATCCGCGACCGGATGATCCAGGAAGAGATCGAGAAGCTGCGCCGCACCCGGGGCTGAAGCGCCTCAGCGCCCCTTAAACTGCGCCGGCCGCTTCTCGACGAAAGCCATGATCCCCTCGCGCGCGTCCTCGGTGCGCCCGGCGTCGCCCTGGGCATAGGCCTCGGCCTCGACCTGGTCGTGCCACTCGGCGTCCAGGGCGTCCCAGACCAGGTTGCGGGTGATGCCCAGCGACTTGGGCCCATTGGCCAGGGCGGTGGCCAGTTCCATGGCCTTGGACATCAGGTCGGCGTCGGGGACGCAGCGGTTGATCAGGCCCCAGTCCAGGGCCGTGGCGGCCGGCAGCTTCTCGCCCAGCAGCATCAGCTCCATGGCCCGCGCCTTGCCCACCAGCCGCGGCAGCAGCCAGGTGGCGCCGCCGTCCGGCACCAGGCCGATGCGGCGGAAGGCCAGCAGGAAGTACGAGCTCTCCGCGGCCACCACGAGGTCGCAGGCCAGCGCCAGGGAGACGCCGACGCCCGCGGCCACGCCGTTGACCGCCGCCACCAGCGGCTTCGGCGACTTGCGCACCATGCTCACGAACGGGTTGTAGATCTGCAGCAGCGCCTGGTTCGGACCGTCGCTGGGCGCCGTGGCGTCGCCACCGCCGCCGCGACCGGAGAGATTGGCGCCCGAGCAGAAGCCGCGACCCTCGCCGGTGATGACGATGGCGCGCACCGCCGGGTCGGCGATCGCCGTCTGCACCGCGTTGCGCAGGTCGGACATCAGGTCCATCCCCGCCGCGTTCAGCGTCGAGGGGTCGTTGAGGGTGATGATGCTGACGCCGCGGTCGATGGCGGTCTTCACCTTGGCGGGGGCCTGCGCGCCGTCCATGACGATCTCCCTTGATGTCGTTGCGACGAACTCAAGGTCAGATACCCCCGCGTCAGCCAAGGAAAAACGCCTGACGCGCTGTTAGGCAGCGCGGGTCGAGGAGCCTATGTCGGCCAGCGATGTGCGGTTGCGGCCGGCGCGCTTGGAGGCGTAGAGCGCCCCGTCAGCGCTCTCCAGGAGGGCCACCGGCGGGTCGCCGCGCCGGTGCTCGGCGATGCCGGTCGAGATGGTGATGGCGCCCAGGTCCTCGTTGGTGGAGCGGCGCTTCAGGGTGCGTGACGAGATCTCCTCGCGGGCCTGCTCCAGGGCCGCCAGGGCCACGTCGCTGCGTTCGCCGGGGAAGATCACCGCGAATTCCTCCCCGCCGTACCGGGCCGAGAAACGAACGCCTTCGCCGCCGACGCGCCCGATCACGCTGGCCACATAGCGGATCACCTGGTCGCCGGTCTGATGGCCCCAGGTGTCGTTGAACATCTTGAAGTGATCGATATCGACGACGGCCAGGGTCAGCGGCGCCCCCCGGGCGTCGCTCGCCTCGCAGGCCCGCTCCAGCGATTCGTCGAAGGCCTTGCGGTTGGACAGCATGGTCAGCGCGTCGGTCATGGCGTCGCGGCGCACCTGCTCCAGGTGTTCGCGCAGGCGGCCGAGTTCGTCGGTGGTGTCGGCGAGCTGGGTTTCAAGAGCCTGGTTCTCCTCGCGCACCTTCTGAGTCGCGTTGGAGAGGGTCTCGACCATGGTGCGGACCGACTGGTCGCCCTGTTCGCCCAGCGATTGGCTCGCGGTGGCCAGTTGCTGGCCGTAGAGCTCGCTGGTCTCGCGGGCGGTCTCGATGGCGCGGGAGACCACGTCCAGCTCCTTCGACAGGTTCTTGCCGGCGGTCAGGATCTCGCCGCTCAGCTTGGCGGCGGGCAGGTGGTGCGACGCAATCTCCTCGCCCATCTGGTCGGTGAAGTGCTCGCCGGAGTTGATGACCGTGTTGATCTCGGCGGCCACCTCGCTGTCCTTGGCGGCGACGTAGTGCAGCCACAGCTCGAAGTTGAGCGCCGTGGGCCACACGCGGTGGGTCTCCATGGCCTCGATAGCCTTGCGGGCCCAGAGATAGGCCTTGGGGCTGCGCAGAATAGAATCGAGTTCCGACGACATAAGGCCACACCCTACGGAAGGACCCCAAACGACCTGTTAAAGCCGAACGCTATTCGTCGGCGGGTCGCGGCGGCGGCGCGCGCATCAGGAAGGCCGGCGTCTCGGCGCCGAAGCCGACGACCCGATCGCCCCCGTCGCGGTCCGGTCCATCGCGGTCGTGCCGCTCGCGGTCGTGGGGACTCCGATCGCGATTGCGTTCCGGCCGTTCCGAACGCTCCGCCCGCATCGGCTCGGCCGGGCGTTCGACCCGCTCGGAGCGTTCAGCGCGATCGGGGCGTGCAGCGCGGTCTGGGCGCTCGCCGCGATCCGGGCGCTCAGTACGGGGCGGCCGCTCGGCGCGGGGGGCCTGCTCGGCGCGGGGCGGGCGGGCGGGGGCCTCGGCCTGGACGGCGGGGGCCTCGATCGGCGCGGTGTCGGCGCGGTGGCCGTGGTCCTCGCGCGGCCGGCGGTCGCGGTCGCGTCCGCCGCTGCGCTCGCGGGCGCCGCGCTCACGGCCGCCGCCACGCGCCGCGCGCGGCTCGTCCTTGATGCTGGCCCAGTCGACGCCCTCGAGCTTGATCTCCTCGGGGACCTTGCCGATCAGCTTCAACACCTTGTCGAGGTTGCGGCTGTCGGCGGGCGTCACGATCATGAACGCCTGGCCCGACTTGCCGGCCCGGCCGGTGCGCCCGATACGGTGCACATAGTCGTCGGCGTGGTGCGGCACGTCATAGTTGAACACGTGGCTGACGTCGGGGATGTCCAGGCCGCGGGCGGCGACGTCGGAGGCGCACAGCAGGCGCAGCGAGCCGTTGCGGAAGCTCTCCAGGGTGCGCATGCGGGTCTGCTGGTCCAGGTCGCCGTGGATCGGCGCGGCGTCCAGACCGTGGGCCTTCAGCGACTTGGCGACGACATCGACCTCAGCCTTACGGTTGCAGAACACGATGCCGTTCTTCACGTCGTCCCGGTCGATCAGCATCCTGAGCGCGGTTCGCTTGGCCTTCGGGTCGGCGGTCGGGATGCGCACGATGTTCTGGGTGATCATCTCGGCCGTCGTCGCCGGGCGCGAAGCCTCGATGCGGATCGGGTCGTTGAGGAACTGCTTGGTGAGCCGGGTGATCTCCGGCGGCATGGTGGCCGAGAAGAACAGGGTCTGCTTCTTGACCGGGGTCAGCTTGAAGATGCGTTCGAGGTCGGGGATGAAGCCCATGTCGAGCATCCGGTCGGCCTCGTCGACGACCATGATCTGGACGCCGGTCATCAGCAGCTTGCCGCGCTCGAAATGGTCCAGCAGCCGGCCGGGCGTGGCGATCAGCACGTCGACGCCGCGGTCCAGCTTCAACTCCTGGTCCTTGAACGAGACGCCGCCGATCAGCAGCGCCCAGGAGAGCTTCTGGGCCTTGGCATACTTCTCGAACGACATCGAGACCTGATCGGCCAGTTCGCGGGTGGGCGCGATCACCAGGGCGCGCGGCATGCGGGCCTTGGAGCGGCCGGCCGCCAGCTTGTCGATCATCGGCAGGGTGAAGGCCGCGGTCTTGCCGGTGCCGGTCTGGGCGATGCCCAGCACGTCGCGGCCCGCCAGGGCATAGGGGATCGCCTCGGCCTGGATCGGCGTGGCGATGGTGTAGCCTGCGCCGATGACGGCGTTCAGGGTCGGCTGCGACAGGCCTAGGTTAGCAAATTCGGTCATTCGGTACCGGTGGGGCGGCGCCCAGTCATGATTGAGCTGGCGCAACGCGGCGGCGCGGACGGACATCGCCACGCGCGGCGGAACATACGGTCAACCCACGCCAAGTCAACGCGCAGGCGCCGCTACGGTTCATCGACGACGCGCGGCGCCTGAATATTGCCGTCCACCGCGCGGGCCATGAGCACCGGCTTTGCTCTGCCTCCCGGGGCGCCGGCGCGGAACCGACTGACCGATCAAGCCCCGTAAGGAGTGTCCGCTCATGGAGGAGGTCTCAGCGTCCGCTCCTCGCGCAAAGCGGCCTTGACGAACCGCCCCCTGCACAAGGCTCCTTCGCGTCACCAGGGCACGGCTTGGCCGTGGCGATCGAGGAACCGCAGGCCGGGGGTTTCCAGCTGGGCGATGAGCGTGTCGGTGATCTGGGGCATGGCGTCTTCGGCCCCGAACGGCGCGCCGGGGCCGCCCAGGTCCGTGCGGATCCAGCCGGGCGCCATCAGGACTATCGCCCGCCCGTGGTCGGCATGTCGGCCGGCGTAGCTGGCCATGGCCTGGTTCAGCGCCGCCTTGCTGGCGCGATAGACGTCGTTTGTACCGTTGGCGTTGTTGGCGATGCTCCCTTGGCCCGAGGACATTACGCCGATCACCCCGCCCGTCCGGACGAGGCCGCCAAGCGCTTCGACGGCGCGCATGACGCCCAGCACATTGGTGGCCATGACGTGGGTGAACTCCGCCGTGGAGACGTCGGCCGTGGTGTCCGAGGGCGCGCGATTGACGATCCCGCCGTTGATGAAGACGACGTCGAATGGGCGGCCGGAGAGGCGGTCACGGACGGCGCGGATCTGGTCGTGGTCGGTCATGTCCAGCGTCTCGATCTCGACGGCGTCGGGGCGCTCGGCCGCCAGGCTGTGGAGCTGGGTTCCCGCGACTCTCACCGTGCCGACGACGCGCCAACCGCGTCCGGCGAATTCGGCGGCCATCGCATGGCCCAGGCCGCGCGACGCGCCGACGATTAGGATCGAACGGCCAAGGTCGGCAGCGTTTGAGCGGGTCATGTTTAAGCCTTTCGGCGCGAATGGGCGCAATCCCACCCTATCCCGGCCGGACGCCGAAGGGGCGGTTGAGGCGCACGATGGCGAGGTTGAGCACCGCCGCGAACGAGACCCAGAGCAGGTACGGCGTCAGCAGGAGGCCGGCCAGCGGGGACAGGGGCGTCAGGCCGACCATCAGGGCGACGATCGACAGCCAGAGGAACGGGACCTCGATCAAGGCCCAGTCCGGTCGCTGCCAGTTGAAGAACAGCGGGCTCCAGAGGGCGTGGAAGACGATGTTCGCAGCGAACAGGATCGCGATCCGCAGGTGGGCGGCTGAGTCGACGGTGCTGGTCCAGGCCGAGACGCCGGCCCAGGCCGCCAGGCCCAGGATCAGCGTCCAGGCCGGCCCGAACGCCCAGTTCGGCGGGTTCCAGGATGGCTTTCGCAGGTCGCGATACCAGGGCCCGACATTCGTTGTGAGGCCCCCGAACGCGAGCAGGAGGACGGTAAGACCCGCGGCGACGACGATGGGGGCGTTCATGAGGAGTCCGAAGGTGATCGTGGCTCCATACCAACGAACCGCGCGCGTGACACGTGGCTACGGTGATCGCTTGAGGGTTTCAGACGTCCAGATCGCCCACCGCGAACTCGGCGTTTTCCTGGATGAAGCGGAAGCGGAGTTCGGGCTTGCGGCCCATCAGGGCTTCGACCAGGTCCTCCACCGGCTCTTCGGCGCGGGGCAGGGTGACCTTGGCCAGGGTCCGGCTCGCCGGATCCATGGTGGTCTCCTTGAGCTGGGCCGGCATCATCTCGCCCAGGCCCTTGAAGCGGCTGATGTCGGGCTTCTTGCCCTTGAACTCGGTGGCCAGCAGCTCGTCGCGATGGACGTCGTCGCGGGCGTAGGCGGACTTGCCGCCGTGACTGATCCGGTAGAGCGGCGGCAGGGCCAGGAACAGGCGGCCGCCGCGGATCATGTCGGGCATGGTGCGGTAGAAGAAGGTGATCAGCAGGCTGGCGATGTGGGCGCCGTCGACGTCGGCGTCGGTCATGATGATGATGCGGTCGTAGCGCAGGTCCTCGTCGCGGTACTTCGCGCCGGCCTGCGCGCCCAGCGCCAGCATCAGGTCGGAGAGCTCCTTGTTGCCGCCGAACTTGTCGGTGGAGGCCGATGCGACGTTGAGGATCTTGCCGCGCAGGGGCAGGATCGCCTGGGTCCGGCGATTGCGAGCCTGCTTGGCCGAGCCGCCGGCGCTATCGCCCTCGACCAGGAACAGCTCGGTGCCGTCCATCGCCGAGCCGGAGCAGTCGGCCAGCTTGCCGGGCAGGCGCAGCTTGCGGGTGGCCGAGGCGCGGGCGACCTCCTTGTCTTTGCGGCGCTTGAGGCGCTCCTCGGCCCGCTCCAGGACGAATTCGAGCAGGGCGCTGGCGGCCTTGGGCTGGGCGGTCAGCCAGTGGTCGAACGGGTCGGCCAACGCCTTCTCCACCAGCTTCTGGGCGTCGGAGGAGGAGAGGCGTTCCTTGGTCTGGCCCTGGAACTCGGGGTTGGCGACGAACACGCTGACCAGGGCGCCGGCCTGGGAGACCACGTCGTCGGCGGTGATGATCGCGCCGCGCTTCTCGCCGGTGAGCTCGGCGTATTGCTTCAGCCCACGAGTCAGCACCGCGCGGAAGCCGGCCTCGTGGGTGCCGCCTTCCGGCGTGGGCACGGTGTTGCAGTAGGACTGCATGAAGCTGTCGGCCTCGCCGAAGCCGGCGGGGGTCCAGGCCACGGCCCACTCGACCTTGCCGGTCTCGCCAGGGCGCGCCCAGCGGCCGGCGAAGGGCTCGGGCGTCACGGTCTCCAGGCCCTTGATCCGCTCGGCGAGGAAGTCGGCCAGGCCGTTGGGAAAGCGGAACACCGCCTCGGCGGGGGTCTGGTCCTGGATGCGGGAGGGATCGCACGTCCAGCGGATCTCGACGCCGCCGAAGAGGTAGGCCTTGGACCTCGCCATCCGGTAGAGCCGCGCCGGCTTGAACGCCACGCCCTCGCCGAAGATCACCGGGTCGGGGGCGAAGCGGATCTGGGTGCCCTTCCTGCGGGTCGGGCCCAGTTTCTCGATCGACCCGATCGGCTTGCCGCGGGTGAAAGCCTGGCGCCATTCGAAGCCGTCCTTCCAGACGGTGACCTCGACGCGCTCGGACAGCGCGTTGACCACCGAGACACCGACGCCGTGCAGGCCGCCGGAGGTCTCGTAGGCCTTGCCCGAGAACTTACCCCCGGAATGCAGCACGGTCATGATGACCTCCAGTGCCGACTTGCCGGGATGCTTGGGGTGCGGGTCGACCGGGATGCCGCGGCCGTCGTCCTTGACGCTGAGCGAGCCGTCGGCCTCCAGGGTCACCTCGATGAGCTTGGCGTGGCCGGCGACCGCCTCGTCCATGGCGTTGTCGAGGACCTCGGCGAACAGGTGGTGCAGCGCCCGCTCGTCGGTGCCGCCGATGTACATGCCGGGCCGCTTGCGGACCGGCTCCAGCCCCTCCAGGACCTCGATGTCCTTGGCCGAATAGCCGGAAGGTTTGCCCGGGATCGGCTCGTGACTCTCCGCCAGCGGCGACGCCGGCACGGGGTTCAGGGCGTCGTCGTTGAAGAGGTCGGGCAGGGGCTGGGACGCTGACTTGGGCATGGAGCCTGAAGGTGACGCGATTCGTTCCCTCGTATGGCTCCCGCCAGCCGCCGGGGCAATGCGGCCGCGCGGGCATAACGCCGCGCGGCCGAAGCTGCCTAGAAGTCCGCCGACACCGTCACGAAGCCCATCCGGGGCGGCAGCGGGAAGGCCTGGTAGCCGCCGGAGTTGCTGGTCACCACGGCGGTGGAGACGCCAGTCTTGTCGAACAGGTTGGTGATGTTGGCGCTGACCTGCGCGCCCTTCACCAGGCCGCCTTGGGGCAGGTCGAAGGTGTAGCTGGCCTCCAGCCCGACCACGAAGGTGGACTTCACCGACCGGTCGTTGAGGTAGGTGACATAGCGCTTGCCGATGTAGTCGCCGCTGATCTGGGCCTCGAAGGGTCCATAGCTGCCGCCCAGGATGGTCTTGTTCAGCCAGGTGGGGGTCAGCGGCACCCGCTTGCCGCCGGTGGCGATGGTCACCGGCTGGGTCACCCCGCCCACCACCGTCGTGCCGCTCTGATAGTCGGAGTCGTACTTCGTGCGGTTGTAGGACAGCGCATTGTAAAGGTGCAGGTGCGGCCCGAAGTTCAGCGTGCCGGCCACGTCGATGCCGTTGGTGGTGACCCCGCCGACGTTGGCCAGGATCGCCGGCGCCGGGTTGATGAAGTTGAACGGCGCGATGTTCAGCAGCCGGTTGCGGAAGTTGACGTGGTAGGCGCTGATCTGGCCGCTGATGCCCGTCAGCGGGCCCAGCTCCACCTCGCGGTTCGTGCGCACGCCGGCTTCGTAGGTCCAGGAGGTCTCCGGCTTCACCGTGGTCTTGAACAGCTCGAAGGCGGCCTGGGTGCCCAGGCTCCAGGGCGAGAAGCCGTAGAAGTTGCTGCCGGCGCCGTAAGGGATGAACTGGCGCAGGTTCTCCTGGACGTTGACGAACACCTGCTCGTGGTCGGTCGGCTCCCACAGCGCGCCCACTTGCGGCAGGAACCACTTGTTCGAGGTGATGCTGCCCGACGGGAAGACCACCGGGACCGCCGCGGTGGCGGCGTTCTTCTGGTTGATACGGAACTTGCCGGTGGCGTCCTGCAGGCTGGACTTCACGCCGGCCTGCAGCAGCAGGTTGGGCAGGATCTTCCACTGGTCCTGGAGGTGCAACTGGATGTCGTTGGTGAAGAACTGCGCATAGTACTGGATGAACACCGCCGGCCCCTTGGGCGTGTCGTAGGGGCTGAGGTCGTTGTTGGCCGCCAGGAACGGGTACCAGACCCGGTGCTGGGCCGGCTCGTTGTGCTCCAACCAGCCGCCGGCCTCGATCTGGTGGTCGCCCAGCTGCCAGGTCAGGGTGGAGATCACCCCGCCGCGGTTGATGCGGTACTCGGTGGTGCGGACCTCGTTGCCGGTGCCGCCGAACAGGTTGGAGATGTTGGTCAGCGTCGCCGCGCTGGTGTTCGAGCCCACCACCAGCTGCGGGAAATAGGCTGCGAACAGGCCGGGCAGGCCGGCCTGGTTGATCGGCCCCGCCACGATGCCGCGCCCGTAGTCGTAGTGGTAGTAGGCCTGGTTCGACCAGGTGACCCCCTGGGCGACCTTCCAGTCGTATTTCACATAGGCCAGCACGTCGCTGCGCTGGGCGGCGCTGAAGCAGTTGGAGAAATTGGTCCCCTGGGCCACCGGCGGCGTGCCGGGGCCGCCGGTCAGGCTGGTCGAGCAGGCGGCCAGGTTCGGGTAGTAGAACGGCCGGGTGTAGGGCGTGAAGCCGGCGGCGGCGGCGGTCTGCTGCGTGCCGAAGCTGGTGGCGTCCTCGTTCGGCTCCACCTTGGTCTGCCAGTCGACATATGCGGTGAGCTTGCCGCGCTCGTCCTCATGCACGAACTTCAGGTTGGCCTGGTCGTCGCGCTGGTGGCCCTTGAAATCCCAGGCCCGCGCATCGTGGTGCAGGTAGGAGACGTAGAGGCTGTTGCCGCCGCCCAGGTCGCCGCTGTCGACGCGCACGAAGGTCCGCGTGGTGCGATAGCTGCCGAGCGTCTGGCGCAGGTTGATCGTGCGGTCCTTGGACGGATCGCGGGACAAGGTCTCGATCGCCCCGCCCAGGTTGCTGGTGGACGCCACGCCCAGCGAGCCGGCGCCGGAGGACAGCACCACGCGGGCCACGTTCTCGCTGGTGATGGCGCGCGACGGCGAGAGGCCGTTGTAGTTGCCGTACTGCTGGTCGCCCAGGGGTACGCCGTCGAGGGTGTAGCCCAGCTGCTGGGTCGAGAAGCCGTGCACGAACAGCGATTCGTTCTGCTCGTTGTTGCCCCAGGGGTCGGCGGTCACGAACAGCACACCGGGCAGGGTCTGGAGCGCCTTTAGCGGGCTGGCGCCGGGAACCACCTTCTGGATCTCCTGGGTCTCCAGGGCCACGGTCGAACGGGTCTCATGGGCGGCGGTGACCACGACCTCGGCGACGGCGGTGGCCGCCGAATCGTCGGCGGTGGCCTCTGCCGCATGGGCGGCGGTGGCGGCGAAGAGGGCGGCCACGGCGGAAGTGGCCCAGAGGTGCGCGCGGCGCGCGCCCTGGATGTTGCGTTGCATTGTCTATCCCCGGTCGACGCAATGCTGCGTCGCAGCGGAGGCATAGGCAGGCCATGCGACGGCGCGCCGACAGTTCCGCCACGGTTCGATGACGGCGGTCGCGCCGGACCACGGATCGGCGCCATGATGACGGAAGCGAGCGGGCTTCGGGGCGGGAGGGCGACGGTGACCAGCTGGAAGGATCCTGAGATCGCCGGCGTGCGGGCGCTGCTGGCGGCGCGGCAGCCCGATCCCGGCGCGCCGCCGTCGTTCGCTGAGCACCGCCAGGCCATGGACGCCATGGGCGAGATGGGCGCCCTGCCGACGGGCTGCTTCCATGAACCGCTGACCCTGGGCGGGGTGCGGTGCGAGCGGGTGGTTCCGCAGGGGGCGCTGGACACCCGCGCCATCCTCTACCTGCACGGCGGCGCCTACACCGCCGGCAGCCCGCGCAGCCACCGGCCGCTGGTGGCGCGGCTGGCGGAGGCGGCCCGGGCCAACGCCGTCGCCGCCGACTATCGGCTGGGGCCGGAGCACCGGTTCCCGGCCGCGGTGGAGGACGCCGTGGCGGTCTATCGGGCCCTGCTGGCGGGCGGGACCGAGCCCGGCCAGATCGTGGTGGCCGGCGATTCGGCGGGTGGCGGCCTGACGCTGGCGCTGGCCCTGGCGATGAAGGCCGAGGGCCTGGCCCAGCCGGCCGGCTACTTCGTCATCAGCCCGTGGGCCGACCTGACCCAGTCTGGCGCCAGTTACGCCGCCAAGGCCGACAGCGACCCGATGATCTCCAAGGACGGCCTCGACAGCAACGCCCTGGCCTATCTGGGCGGCCTGGACGCCCACGACCCGCTGGCCTCGCCGGTGTTCGGCGACTTCACGGGTGTGGCGCCGGTGCTGATCCAGACCGGCTCCGAGGAGGCGCTGCTCAGCGACTCGATCACCATGGCCGACGTCCTGGCCCACGCCCGCGTCGAGGTGCGCCTGGAGGTCTGGCCCGAGATGATCCACGTCTTCCACGCCTGGGGCGGCGGCCTCCAGGCTGCCCGCCGCGCGATCCGCATCGCCGGGACGTGGATGGGGGAGCGGTTCGGGTAGGGGACGGCGGCGCATTCGTGGCGGCCCTTCCTCTTGATGATCATCATCCCCGGCACAAGGCCCGGGATGACGAACGCTGGGTGGGTTGAAGCGCGGAGTGCGGCGGTGACCCGCGGCCCAACCCCTACTTCAGCGGCTCGTAGATCTTGCCCAGCAGGTCGGGCTTGCCGGGGAGGCGCTGGAGGCGGGGGTAGCGGAGGCCGTCGTGGTAGTCGAGGGCGACGACGCGGAAGTGGTCGCCATCCTTGACGATCAGGGTGATCGGGTCTCTCGACGCTTTGGCCGCGGTGATCGTCTCCTTCAGCTTGTCGGTGTCGTAGGCGATGCCGTTGACGGCCAGGATCTTGCTGCCGACGCTGAGGCCCGCCTTGAAGGCCGGGCCGTCCCACAGCACGCTGGTGATCATGGCCTCGCGGCCCAGGCCCAAACCGATGGAATAGGTCAGGTCGACCGTCTTGCGGCCGGCCTCGTTGTTCTTCCAGAACTCGGTGGGCTTTTCGGTGTAGACCAGCTGATAGCCGCCGCGGCCGAGGCCCTCCAGCGGGAAGGCCGGGGCCACATCGCGCATGTGGGTGGTCAGGAATCCGGACCAGTCGTAGGGCAGGACGTCGTTCAGCCCCTTGACCACGTCGTCGAAGGTATAGGGCAGTTCGGTATAGCTGCCGTCCTTCACGCCAAAGAAGGCGCGGGCGAAATCGTCGAGGGACTTCTTGCCGCCGGACTTCTCGCGGATCAGCGTGTCGACGTCGAGCCAGACCAGCTGGCCCTCGGAATAGTAGTCCTCGCTGCGCTGCCAGCTGGTCCACGGGATCGGCCGGCGGCCGGCGACGATCGGGTCGTTGGTGGTGTCCTCCACCGATCGCCACTGGCGGCCGGGCCGGCCGGTGGAGTACTGCGCCGCGGTCATGGCCAGGGCGTCCAGGGTCTGTTCCTTGGTGTTGAGGCCCGAGCGGGCGCCCAGCACATAGCCCCAGTACTGGTCCTGGCCCTCGTAGACCCACAGCAGGCTGTCGCGCATGGGGACGTTGAAGTTCGGCGTCCACAGGTCGGCCGGGCGGCGGAATTTGCCGTCCCAGCTGTGGTTGTATTCGTGCGGCAGCAGGTTGCGGTTGGGGGCGTCGCTGTCCCAGTCGATGAAGTATTCCGGATCGGCGCCGTTCTCGCTGGAGCGGTGATGCTCCAGGCCGATCCCGCCCAGCCGGTCGCTCAGCGCCAGCAGGAAGTCGTAGTGGTTGTAGTGCCGCGCGCCGTAGAGCCGGTCGGCTTGGCGGACCAGCTCGCGGTGCAGCTCGATCTGCTCCGGCTTGGCGGCCAGCAATTCGGGGCGATCGGCGACGATGTTGAGGCGCACCGGCGACTTGCCGGAGGTGTCGAGGTCATACTGCTTGAAGTAGCGGCCCGCGAACATCGGCGAGTCCATCAGGGTGTCGAACTCCACCGGCTTGAAGCGGATGACCCCGTTCTCGACGGCCGCGGTCTCCAGGGCCGTGCCGTAACCCCAACCGGCGGGCAGCCGGATGCTGGGCTCGATCTGGATGCGGCGGCTGAAATAGCCGGCCGGATAGACCGCCAGGTTCAGCCACTGGGCGTTCAGCATCTCGGGCGTCATCACCACCCGGCCCTGGTCGCCGGCGGTGGGGGAGAGGTACTGAAACTCGACCTCCAGGCTGCCGGCGCCCGGCGGCGGGGTGACGTGGAAAGCGAAGACCTGCACCGGATCGCGGGTCCAGGGGATCACCTGGCCGCCCACGCGCACCACTAGGCCGGCCAAGTCGTAAAGCGCGTTGCGCGGCGAGTGGCCGCCCGGAACCCACTGTGGATAGAGCAGGATCATCGGGCCGGGGCCGGCCAACGGGATGGTCTCGTGGATGCGGAAGATCCGCCGCTCCACGTCGGTGGCGTCCACGGTCAGCTTGAGCACGCCCGGATAGGCCACGTCGCGCGGGGCCGGGATGGGCGGCGGCATGGGGTAGGGCTGGGGGCCTTCCAGCGGATCGGCATGGAGCGGCCCCGCCACGGCGAGCGCGGCGGCGAAGGCGAAGAGCGCTGATTTCAAGGCGGCGTTTCCTGGGGCGCGGTTTTGTTACGCTTCTAAGACCGGTTTGCCCCGCGCCTCAACTCCCGCTGGTCGCATCGCGATGGCGGCGGCGGCGGCTCCAGGGTCTCACCCCGTATCGCTGCGCCGGTCTTCGAAGGTGTAGCCAGGGTCGGGGTCGTCCTCCTCGCGGGGTGCGCGGGGCAGGTCGCGGTAGCGGCGGCCGAGCGCTTCGGGAAGATTGAAGGCGCGGCAGAGGCTGAGGACGTGCTCGTCCAGGTCCTGGACGCCAAAGTCCTCGTGGTCGTCGATCTCTCGGTCGATCCAGGCGTCGATGCGGTCCAGCGCGTCCAGGCGTTCGGCGCGTGGGGTGTCTGGCGGCGAGGCCTGGGCCACGATGCGCGAGGCGGCCTCCTGCAGGTCCATGACCCTGCCGTCGACGCGCATCTCCCCAGGGTCGATCCGCGACCGGTCGATCCGCGACAGGTCGGGATCGTCGTCGAACACCGCGAACCGGGCGGACGGCGTGGTGGCCAGCCGATGACGCTCGCGATCGTGGCGCAGGCGGGCTGCGAGCATGATCGTCTGGCGCACGCAGCGGCCGGCGCGCTGATAGCTGCGGGTGTGGTCGGCGATCTCTTTCGGGTCGTCCGAGGCCATGGCCAGGGCGTGCAGCCGCGCGGCCAGCGCCAGGTCCATCTGCGCCAACTGGCCCAGCGCCTGCTGTTCGGCCTCGTGAAGGGCGTCCGCGTCGATCATGCGGGGAGGGGAACACGGGGGTGCGACAGAAGTGGACGTAGCGGGTGAGGGGCAGTGGGAAAACGTGTGGGCCGGCCCTCCGCAACCCTCGGACTCAGTCGGGAAACAGGATCGGCTCATAGTCCATCGCCCCGGGCAGGACATGGATCACCACCACCTTTTTCGTCCCGACGCTGTAGAAGATGAGGTAGCGGCCTTGGACCCGGCGCCTGACCCCCTTGGACTCGAAGCGTGGGACCAGCGGACAGCGCTCCGGCAGATCGCCGAGGTCGAAGCACGTTTCCCGCAGTTCGAGGACGAAGCTCAGCGCCCGCCGAGGGTTGTCGGCCGCAATCGTGTCGCCGATCGCTTCCAGGTCGCTCTCGGCCTCCGCCGTGAGCTCGACGATCATTCGTTTGGCTGCGCCATGGCGCGATACTTCGCTTCCAGGCGATCGAAGACCTCGTCGGCCGGCTGGGTCCGACCCGCGTCAGCGTCGGCCAAGCCGCGTTCAATCGAACGGTCGAGGGCCGCAAGCCGGGCTTCCCGCTCCTGAACCAGGCGCACGCCCTCGCGAAGAACTTCGCTCTTGGAGTTGTATCGGCCGGTCTCCACGAGGCGGCTGACGAAATTCTCGAGCTGTGAGCCCAGGTCGGCGCTGATCATGGCCATCCTCCGTCGGATCGGAGCGTAGTTCTCTTATCAACTATTATCAAGTTCGGAGCGCCGCCATTACGGTGACAGGGCATTCAATTGCCCCGTCGAGACACGGTCCGATCGGCTAAGTGCACTGTCACCGGAATCACCCGCCGCTTCGCGGGGGAGGTGACGATGGGGCCGCGCTGGCGGCGGAAACGAAAAGGGCCGCGGATCGCTCCGCGGCCCCCTCTCACATCAGCTTACGCCGATCAGCACTTGTAATACATCTCGAATTCGACCGGGTGCGGGTGCATGGCGACGCGCATGACCTCTTCCATCTTCAGCTCGATATAGGCGTCGATGAACTCGTCGTTCATGACGCCGCCGGCCTTCAGGAAGCCGCGGTCCTTGTCGAGGTTTTCCAGGGCTTCCTTCAGCGATCCGCAGACTTCCGGGATCTTCTTCTGCTCGCGGGGCGGCAGGTCGTAGAGGTTCTTGTCGGCCGGGGCGCCCGGGTCGATCTGGTTGATGATGCCGTCCAGGCCGGCCATCAGCAGGGCCGTGAAGGTCAGGTAGGGGTTGCCCATCGGGTCCGGGAAGCGGGCTTCCAGGCGCTTGCCCTTGGGGCTGTCCACGTGCGGGATGCGGATCGAGGCCGAGCGGTTGCGGGCCGAATAGGCCAGCTTCACCGGGGCTTCGTAGCCCGGCACCAGGCGCTTGTAGGAGTTGGTGGTCGAGTTCGAGAAGGCGTTGATCGCCTTGGCGTGCTTGATGATGCCGCCGATGTACCACAGGCACATCTGGCTGAGCCCGGCGTACTTGTCGCCGGCGAACAGCGGCTTGCCGTCGCCCCAGATCGACTGGTGGACGTGCATGCCGGAGCCGTTGTCGGCGAACATCGGCTTGGCCATGAAGGTGGCCGTCTTGCCATAGGCGTGGGCGACGTTCTGCACGACATACTTATAGAGCTGCAGGCGGTCGGCCATGACGATCATGGTGTCGAACTTCAGACCCAGTTCGTGCTGGGCGGGGGCCACCTCGTGGTGGTGCTTCTCGGGCTTCATGCCCAGCTCGCCCATGACCGCCAGCATCTCGCCGCGCAGGTCCTGGGCGCTGTCGACCGGGTTCACCGGGAAGTAGCCGCCCTTGGGACCGGGGCGGTGGCCCATGTTGCCCTCGTCATAGGTCTTGCCGGAATTGATCGGCAGTTCGCTGGCGTCATAGGAATAGCCGGTGTTGTGCGGCAGCACCGACCACTTGACGTCGTCGAAGATGAAGAACTCGGCTTCGGGACCGAAGAACACCGTGTCGCCGATGCCGGCCGACTTCACGAAGTTGAGCGCCGCCTTGGCGATCGAGCGCGGGTCCCGGTCGTAGGGGGTGCCGGCGTCCGGGTTCACCACGTCGCAGAACAGCGCCAGCGTGGTCTGCTGGTAGAACGGGTCGATGATCGCCGAGTCCAGGTCGGGACGCAGCTTCATGTCGCTGTCATTGATGGCTTTCCAGCCGGCGATCGACGAGCCGTCGAACATGGTGCCGTCGTTGAGGAACTCGTCGTCGACCAGGTCGATGTCGAAGGTCACGTGCTGCATCTTCCCGCGCATGTCGGTGAAGCGCACGTCCACGTATTTGACGTCCTTCTCCTTGATCAGGGCGTGGATCTCTTGGGCGGTGGCCATGGCTGAAGTCCCCTTCTTGAAGTTAGTCTGATGGTCAGATGGCGATGGACCCGGTCTCGCCGGTGCGGATGCGGACCACCTCGGCGATGTCGGAAATGAAGATCTTGCCGTCGCCGATCCGGCCGGTGCGCGCGGCGCTGGCGATGGCTTCGACGGCGCGGTCCAGCTGGTCGTCGGCCACGACGATCTCGATCTTGATCTTGGGCAGGAAGTCCACGACGTACTCCGCGCCACGGTAGAGCTCGGTCTGGCCCTTCTGGCGGCCGTAGCCCTTGGCTTCGATCACGGTCATGCCCTGGACGCCCAGCTCCTGCAGGGCCTCCTTCACGTCGTCGAGCTTGAACGGCTTGATGATGGCTTCGATCTTTTTCATGCACTCGGCTTGGAGAAGCGACGCTGTAGGCCCGCCGGATGGCGGCGACCCAGCACGGGCGGCGGGAGGGCGACAAGCACGGTTCGGTTGCTTGCCGTTGGGGCCGAGTGGGAAACTGGGCAGGCGCCGGAAAAAAAGGCGTTGCCAGATCAAAAAACGGTCACGCCGGGAATCGCCTTGTGAGGCCGGGTTCGGCGCCTAGGATGGCCGGCGAAACGTCGCGGGAGGCGGGCTCAGCATGGACGAACGGACCCCGGTGCTCATCGGAGCGGGCCAATTCACCTACCGCGGCGATCCCTCGATTTCCCCATCTCCGACCACTCTGCTGAAGATTGCGGCGGAACGGGCGGCGGATGGCGCGGGAATCGGCGCCCATGGGCTGGCCGGCATCGATACCCTGGCCGTGGCCGGGTACTCGGTCGACGCAGGCGGTGGCCGGCGCGGGATGATCCCGCGCGCCAGCAACCCGCCGGCCACCCTGTCGCAGATGATCGGCGCCGCGCCGCGCTGGAGCGCCTATTCCGAAATGGGCGGCAACACGCCCCAGTACCTGATCAACCTGCTGGCCGAGCGGATCGCCGGCGGCGAGACCGACCTGGCCCTGGCGGCGGGCTGCGAGTTCCTGGGCTCGGCGATGAAGCGGCTGGGCCAGGGGCTCGGGTTCGACGACTGGAAGGCCGTGGAAGACGAGACCCTGGAGCCGCCCAAGCGGGTGGGCGACGCCCGGCCCGGCAATTCACCCTATGAGGGGCGCCACGGGCTGGACCGGCCGATCAACATCTATCCGCTGTTCGAGAACGCGCTCAGGGCCCGCGACAAGCGCTCGGTGGCCGACCACCAGGCGCGGATGGGCAAGCTGTTCTCGGGCTTCACGGCGGTGGCGGCGGCCAATCCGGAGGCCTGGTTCCCCGTCCGGCGCTCGGCCGAGGAGCTGGTCGAGGTGTCCGCGAAGAACCGGATGATCGGCTTTCCCTATCCGAAGCTGCTGAACGCCATCATGGAGGTGGACCAGTCGGCCGGCGTGCTGATCGCCAGTGTCGGCAAGGCCCGCGAACTCGGCGTGCCGGAGAGCCAGTGGGTCTATCTGCACGGCTGCGCCGACGCCGCCGACCTGTGGTTCCCGCTGGACCGCCAGGATTTCCACTCCAGCCCGGCCATGCGGCTGACCGGCGAGCGGGCGCTGGAGATGGCGGGGATCGGCCTGGACGCCATCGATTTCATCGACCTCTATTCCTGCTTCCCGGTGGCGGTCGAGGTCGGGGCGGAGGAACTGGGGCTGTCGCTGGACGATCCGCGCGGCCTGACGGTCACCGGCGGCCTGCCCTATGCCGGCGGGCCGGGGAACAACTACGTCATGCACTCGATCGCGGTGATGTTGGAACGGCTGCGGGCCAGGCCCGGCGCCTATGGGCTGATCACCGGCAACGGCTGGTATCTGACCAAGCAGTCCACGGGTATCTATTCGACCACGCCACCGAAGGGTCCGTTCGAGCGCCAGGACCCCGCCGTGCTGCAGCGCCAGATCGACGCGCTGCCGCACCCCGACGTCATCGAACAGCCGCAGGGCCCTGCGAGCATCGAGACCTATACCGTCGTCCACAAGCGCGAGGGACCGTTCATGGGCATCGTGGTCGGGCGTGACGCGAACGGCCGCCGGTTCGTGGCCAATACGCCCAGCGATCCGGCGGTCCTGGCCGGCCTGGAGGTCGGTGAGCAGGTCGGGCGCCCGGGCGTGGTGAGCCAGGCTGGCGACCTCAACCTCTTCACCCCGGACTGAGCCATGGCCCGTCTCTATCTGATCCGCCACGGCCGGCCGTCGGCCACCTGGGGCGGCCACGACGACGACCCGGGGCTGGACGAGGCCGGCGACCTGCAGGCCCGCGCGGCGCGCGACTGGCTGCTGTCGCGCCCGGCAGACGAACGGCCCAGGCTGGTGGTCAGCTCGCCCCTGCGCCGCTGCCGCGAAACGGCGCAGCCCACCGCCGAGGCGCTGGGCGTGACGGCGGAGATCGACGCCGCGGTGGGCGAGATCCCGACGCCGAAGGCGCTGACCGCCGACGAGCGGGGGCCCTGGCTGCGCGCGGCGTTCCAGGGGACCTGGAAGGCAATCCAGGGCGACTTCGACTATGACGTCTGGCGCGGCGAGATCGCCGCCTCGCTGGTCTCGCGCGGCCACACCGCGGTGTTCTCGCACTATGTGGCGATCAACGCCGTGGTCTCGAAGCTGCTGGGCGTCGAAGAGGTGCTGGCCTTCCGCCCCGACCACTGCTCGATCACCGTGCTGGAAACCGACGGCAAGACCCTGACCCTGATCGAGACGGGCGCCGAGGCGGCGACGGGCGTGCTTTAGCGCCGGGGCCGCCTGAAGGCTTGAACGCGCCGCCGGGCGGTGAAAGACAGGCCGCCTTGTTCCAGGAGTTCCGCTTGCCCCCACGCCCGATACTCACCGTCGCCGAGATGACCGCCGCCGACCGCGCTGCGATCGCGGCCGGGACGCCTGGGATCATGCTGATGGCGCGGGCCGGGCAGGCGGTGGCCGATGCGGTGGTCCAGCGGTTCCGGGCGCAGCCGGTGCTGGTGCTGTGCGGGCCGGGCAACAATGGCGGCGACGGCTATGTGATCGCCCGGCTGCTGAAGGCCAAGGGCTGGCCGGTCGAAGTGCGCGCCCTGGGCGAACCTGCCACGGATGACGCCAATGCCGCCGCCGCCGAGTGGGACGGACCGACCAGGCCGCTCAACGGCGCGCTGGACGAGGCCCTGGTGATCGACGCCCTGTTCGGAGCGGGCCTGTCGCGTCCCCTCGACGGGGTGGCGGGCGCGGCGGCGACCCAGCTGGCCAAGCGGCCTCAGACCGTGGTGGCGGTGGATGTGCCGAGCGGCCTGCCGGGTGACACCGGCAAGCCGCTGGGCCCCGCCGTCTGCGCGGGGCTCACCGTGACCTTCCAGGCGCGCAAGCCTGCCCATGTGCTGGAGCCGGGCCGTGGCCTCTGCGGCGAGGTGGTGGTGGCCGACATCGGCCTGGGCGAGACGCCGTCGAAGACCGTGGAGAACGGGCCGGAGCTGTGGCTGCCGCGCTTCCCGTGGCCGGACGCGCGGTCGCACAAGCACTCGCGCGGCCGGCTGATCGTGGTCAGCGGTGAGAGCTGGAGCACCGGGGCGGCGCGGCTTTCGGCCCGCGCGGGGCTGCGGATCGGCGCGGGGCTGGTGACGATCTGTTCGCCGCAGGACGCGCTCGCCGCCAACGCCGCCCACCTGGAGGCGGTGATGCTGAAGCCCTTCAACACCGACGCCGAGCTGGAGCAGGCCGGCGACCAGGCCGACGCCGCGGTGATCGGCCCGGCGGCGGGGGTCAACGAGACCACCCTGCTCAACGTCCTGGCCCTGGCCCGCACGGGCGCGGCGCTGGTGATCGACGCCGACGCCATCACCGTCTTCCGCAACGACCCGGAGGAGTTGTTCTCGGTCCTGGACCGCGACGACGTGCTGACGCCGCATCCCGGCGAGTTCGAGCGGCTGTTTCCGGGCGTCCTGAAGGCCGCGCCCGAGCGGATCGCCGCGGCCCGCCGCGCCGCCGAGCAGGCCGGGGCGGTGGTGCTGCTGAAGGGGCCCGACACGGTGATCGCCGCCCCGGACGGCCGCGCGGCGGTCAACGTCAACGGCTCGCCCTGGCTGGCCACCGCCGGCTCGGGCGACGTGCTGGCAGGTTTCATCGGCGGCTTGATCAGCCAGGGCATGGACAGCTTCGAGGCCGCCTGCGCCGGCGCCTGGATCCACGCCGAGGCCGCCGAGCTGCACGGACCGGGGCTGATCTCGGAGGACTTGCCAGGACTGGCCCCCGCCGTCCTGCGCCGCCTCTACGACGAGCGCTGAGCTATTCGAACAGCTCGGCCCGGACGCCGCGCGCCATGGCGGCCAGGATCTCGGCGGCCAGGTCGTCCAGGGGCGAGCCCTCGCGGTAGTCGCCGCCGGCGGCCAGCCGGGCGCGGCCGTCGGCCAGCAGCTTTGCCGCCGCCGCCTCGGTGATCGGCTTGTCGGAATCGTAGACCGCGACCGGATGGCCGCCGTGGTCGGTCATCACCCGCATGACCGGGATATCGGTGAGCCCGTCTCCGAAGAACGCGATCCGCTCGAACGGCACGGGCCTGTCGCGGTCGGCCTGGACGGCGTTGATGCTGTCGCTGTCCCACTCGTCCAGCGTCCATTTGTTGATGCGGAACAGGTACTGGGTCTTGCCGGTGTAGTTGATGGCGAGCGCCGCGCCGACCGCGTCGTGCCGGGCATCGAACATGAAGGCCGAGGCGTAGATACGCTCGAACTCGGGGGCGATGGGCGAGCCCTCGATCAGTTCGCGGTTGCCGGACGAGATGATGAAGTGGCGCAGGTCCAGGCCCAGGGTCTCGGCGCGGGCGTTCTGGCGGCCGAACCAGGCCTCGACGCCCGGGAACAGCCGCAGGCTCGCGCCCCGACGGCGCCAGCTGTCGAGGCTGAGCTCCAAGCCCCGTTCGCGGGCCTTCTCCAGCATCAGGTGCATGTAGGCCAGGATGCCGTCGCCCCGCTGTTGCTCGGCAAGCGCCTTCACCTCCGCCCAGAAGTCGGCGTGCTTCATGCCCAGTTCGTCGGGGATGAAGGCGTGCTCCTGCATGTTGCCGGGGGCCAGGGTGCCGTCGAAATCGTAGGCGAAGACGGCGAGAGGACGGCTCATGGCCGGTTCCAGTAGCAGTCCTGGTCGGGCCCGATAAGGGTTGCGCGGTTTCGAGCAAATGTCTGGGCGACCCGAAAGGGTCGCGCCCTTCCTCGGAGAAAATGTCTGGGGCGACCCGATAAGGGTCGCGCCCTTCCTCGGAGAAAATGTCTGGGGCGACCCGATAAGG
>NZ_JANXWD010000126.1 GCF_025351295.1 Phenylobacterium sp. | reverse complement strand
CCGGCCTGCCGCCGTTCGGCCGCCTGGCGGCGGTGATCGCCTCCGGACCCGACGCCGCCCAGTTGGACGACTTCCTGCGCAAGATGGCCGAGGCGGCGCCCAACTCGCCGGGCGTGGAGGTCTACGGCCCCGCCGAAGCGCCGCTGGGCCTGATCCGCGGCCGCCGGCGCAAGCGCTTCCTGGTCCGCGCTGACCGCGGCGTCGACCTTTCCGCCTACATGGCCGCCTGGCGCGCCCGGGTCCGCCCGCCCGGCGCCATCCGCCTGGCCATCGACATCGACCCGTACAGCTTTCTGTAGCGAGCGTTTCCCTCGCCCTACGGGAGACCGTTGCGTAATTCGTGGATCGTGATTGCCTGTTGTTGGAGACGGGGAGTGTTGCGATGGCGGTGAAGCGGAGGGGCCAGCTTGGCTTTGTGGATCGGTGGCTTCTGGCGAAGGCGGGCGGGCCAGACCGGCTGGACCGGCTGATCACGCTGGTGAGGTGGTATCGCTTCGAGAAGCTGCGTCGACGAGGGCTCAGGCATCGTCGGCTCGGTGATCACCACGCCGGCCAACGTCAACGACACCACGCCCGCCGATGAACTGATCCGCGGCGACGAGCAGGCGGTCTGGGGCGATGCGGCCTATCACACCCATGCCCGGGAGGCGGCGCTGAAGGCCAGGGGCGTCAAGGCCCGCCTGATGCGCCGGCCCAACAAGCATCACCCCACGCTGCCGCCCCGGCTCGCCCGCTATAACCGGCTGATCGGCCGGCGCAGATCAGCCGTGGAAACCACCTTCGCCACCTGGAAGCGGCGCATGGGCCTGACCGCCATCCGCTACATCGGCCTGGCCAAGGCCTCCGCCCAGGTGCTGCTCGTCGCCATGGCCTTCAACCTGCGCCGCTGGGTGACCCTCGGCCCCGCCTGACCACGCCACGAGCCCGTCCAAAACACCCCGCCGATCCGGAAATCGCCGCCAACGCAACCAAACCACGCAACTTGCGACCCCGCCAAGCGCCCCCAACGTCCCAAACGCTCGACACGCTCAACTACGCAACGGTCCATAAAGGGGAGGGAAAAGGGGATCGCGTGCTAACGCTCGCCCCATGACCTTCGACCTCATGCGGTTGATCGCGGCGCTGCTGGTGGTGGTGAGCCATACGTTTCCGCTGGCGGGGCGGGCGCCGTTCCGGATCGTGGGGGTGGAGGACCTGGGCGCCCTGGGGGTGTCGATCTTCTTCGTGATCAGCGGATATCTGGTGGCCGGCAGCTACCGGCGCGATCCCAGGACCTACCTCGTCAAGCGCCTGCTGCGGATCGAACCGGCCCTGATCGTCTCGCTGGTGGTGACCGTGGCGGCCCTGGGGTTCGTCACCACCGCGCCGGCCGGGGAGTACTGGCCGCAGGCGGCGCTCTATGTGGTCCGCAACGCCCTGCTCTATCCGGCCACCTATCACCTGCCGGGCGTGTTCCAGGCCGTGCCGATGGCTGACGTGGTCAATGGCGTGCTGTGGACCCTGCGGCTCGAGTTCAGCTTCTACCTGGTCCTGATGCTGGTCCGGGCGCGGCCACAGGCGGTGCTGGCGATCGCCGGGCTGTGCGTGGTGGTGTGGGCGGCCATGACCTATGCGCGGCCGGACTGGGCGGCGGAGCGGGCCAGCCGCATCGCCTTCCTGGTCGCCCGCAACGGCCTGCTGTTCTTCGGCGGAGCGGCCCTGCAGCTGTTCCGCAGGCGCGTGCCCCTTTGGCTGGGCGCCGTCTCGGCCCTGGCCTTTCCGCTGGTGGGCCCGCTGGCCCTGCCGGCCGCGGTGATCGGTCTGTCGCGGCCGGGCAAGCTCCCGGCGGACCTGAGCTATGGGATCTACATCTACGCGTTCCCGATCCAGCAGCTGCTGGCCGCCTATGGCCAGTTGAACCTGGCGACCGCGGTGCTGGCGGTGCTGCCGTTCGCCGCGGCCAGCTGGTTCCTGGTGGAGAAGCCAACCCTCGCGCTGAAGCCGGGGCCCCGACCCGAGGGGTAGCCGGGTTTTCTACAGGTTCCCGTGAAACCAATCACGCTTCCGTGCGCTCTAGCCCCACAGACACTCCAGGGAGAACCAGCATGCGCATCGCAATCATCGCAGCGGCCGCCATGGCCGCGCTCAGCCTCGCGGCCTGCAACAAGGCCGACAAGGCCACGGACGCCCAGGCCGACGCCGTCAAGGCCGACGCCAACGTCGAGGCGACCAAGGTCGAAGGCCAGGCCGACGCCACCAAGGCCGCCGGCGACGCCAGCGCCGACGCCATGAAGCAGCAGGCGGACGCCACCAAGGACACTGCCAAGGCCGAGGCCTCGGCGATGGACAAGAAGGCTGACGCCACCAAGGCTGAAGGCGAGGCCAAGGCCGCCGCCATGAAGAAGTAGGCCGGAGGACATACCGACCCTATCAAGGCCCCGGAGCTCAGCCGAGCTCCGGGGCCTTTCCTTTGATCGGTTGGCCAAGTCCGGCTGCCGCGGACCCGTCGGCAGTTTGCGGTTTGCATGGCCGTTACAGAGGGTTACAGCAGCGTTGGCTGCCTCGGCGCGAAGGCGCCCGAGGGTTCGAAAGTCAGGTATGAACGGGGATCGTGTCGAGGCGTTGGCGCGGCAGGTGGCGCGGGTCCGCGAGAGCGGCATGCTGGGCCGCTCGCACGGCCTCTCGCGGCTGTTCGACTACCTCGCCGACCCGGCCCGCGACGGGCGCATCCTGCGCGAGGCCGACGTTGCCCAGGACGTGTTCGGCCGCGAGCTCGACCTGTCGGGCGACGCCTCGGTGCGGGTCTATGTGCATCGCCTGCGCCGCAAGCTGGAGGCGTTCTACGCCGGACCCGGGGCCGATGAGCCGCAGCGGCTGGTGATCCCGGTCGGCGAGTACCGCCTGGACGTGGCGGATGCCGCCGAGGTTGCGGTCGCGGCCCCCCTGCCCACCCCCCGGCCGCGCTGGCTTTGGCCCGCGGTCGGCGCGGCGGCGCTGTTGGTCGCCGCCAACATCGGCGCCTGGTGGCTGGTGGCGCGCGACGCGGGGCCGTCGCGGGAACTGGCCCGCATCGCCGCCACGCCGCTCTGGGCGGACATCGGACGCGGCCGCCCGGTGCTGGTGGTGGTCGGCGACTACTACATCTTCGGCGACACCGACTACGAACTCGAGCCGAAGCGGATGATCCGCGCCTTCGAGATCAACTCGCCCGCCGACCTCGACGCCTACCTGATGGACAATCCGAAGCTCCAGGGCCGCTACGTGGACCTGGACACCTATTACACCCCCGTGGGGGCGACCCTGGCGCTGCGCGAGATCATGCCGCTGGTTCGCCAGGCGGCCGGCGGCATCGACCGGGTGCGGGTGATCACCACCTCGCGGTTGACGCCGGACATGATGAAGAGCTCCGACGTGGTCTATGTGGGCTACCTCTCGGCGATGCGCCTGTTGCAGGACCCGGTGTTCGATCGCTCCCGGTTCAAGATCGGCGCGACCTATGACGAACTGATCGAGCGCAAGACCGGCAAGGCCTATGTCAGCGGGGCCGGCGCGGCGCCGGGCGACGGGCCCAACCGCGACTATGGCTACCTGGCCGCCTTCAAGGGGCCGAACGGCAACCACTTCGTGATCATCGCCGGCAACCGCGACATCGGGGTCATGCAGACCGCCGAGATCGCCACCGACGCCAGGTCGCTGGCTGCGCTCCACGCCAGGTCAGGCCAGCCGGTGGAGGCGCTGTACGAGGTGGATGGCATGGGCCGCACCAACCTGGGCGCCAAGCCGGTCGCCGCCGGGCGCTGAACCGGATCCCCGCCCGGCCGTTGTCTTCGTGACCATCCTACGGAGACTGACATGACCGCGAAGAAACCCGTCCACGCCCTGATCCCCGCCGACCGGGTCAACGGGACCGACGTCTACAGCAAGGCCGGCGACAGGCTGGGCAAGATCGAGGACGTGGCGATCGAGAAGGTCTCCGGCGAGGTGGCCTATGCGATCCTGTCGTTCGGCGGCCTGCTGGGCCTGGGCGCCAAGTACCATCCGGTGCCCTGGAAGCTGCTGAAGTATGATGAGGCCAGGCGCGCCTACATCGTGCCGCTGATCAAGGCGGACCTGGAAAAGGCCCCGATGATCGACGAGACCGAACTCAGCGGCTGGAACGACGAACTGAGCCGCGAGGCGATCTACGGCTACTATTCGACCTATGGCGTCGGGCCCTATTGGGGCTGATCGAACAAGCTTCACATCGGCGCGCGTCCAAATCCGCCGTCGCGCGTTGTCAGTTCATGCGAAACCTTGACCGTCCGATCCTCGCCGCCTGCGCCCTCCTGCTGCTCACCGCCGGCGGCGCCATGGCGGCGCCCGCCGGCATCGCGGCCGCCTTCGGCAACACCGTCAAGGCAACCTATCCGGATGGCCGCTTCCAGCGCTACTGGTTCAAGGCGGATCACACTTGGCATGCGATCGGGCGGCGTGGGACCGCGTCGTCCGGCAAATGGACGCAGAACGGCGAGACCGTCTGCCTGAAGCAGACCAAACCGTTCCCGGCCCCGCTCAAATACTGCACCAACTTCCCCAGCACCGGCGCTGTGGGCTCGTCCTGGCCGTCGAAGGACGCCGGCGGCGGGCGGATCACGCTCAGCCTGGTGAAGGGCGCCGCCTGACCGGGCTGGTCAGGTTCGGTTCAGGTGGCTTGCTCGATATGACGTCGGGCGCCAGGGCATTTTCGATGCCCCGGCCTCATCCGTTGGTCATAGCCGAGCGTAATCCAAACCATGCGTCCGATCCCCGCCCTCGCCCTTGCCGGCGCGCTCCTGGCCCCCGGCGTCGCCGCCCTGGCCGCGACCCCCGGCCCGCCGTCGACCCCGTCGATGGACGTCCACGGCGTCCCGGCGGCGTTCGGCAACACCATCAAGGCGCAATACCCGGACGGCCACTACCAGCGCCTGTGGTTCAAGCCGGACGGCACCTGGGAGGCGGTCGGCCGCCGCGGCTACTGGTCGTCCGGCAAGTGGAGCCAGAAGGACGGCGACAAGCTCTGCCTGAAGCAGGCCAAGCCATTTCCGGCGCCGTTCAAATACTGCACGGTGTTTCCGGCCGGCGGCGGTATCGGCGCGGTCTGGACGTCGAAGGACATGGCGGGCGAGCCGATCCGCGTGACCCTGATCCGCGGCATCGAGCGGCCGGCGAACGGCGCGGGTAGCTGAAGTCCTCTCCCGCTCGCTTCGCGGGGACAGGCGGTTCTCAATCGACCGTGTGCTGGGCCCATTGGTCGGCGACGGCGCGGGTGATGGACTGCATGAACGCCAGCCGGTCGGGGACCGACTTGCGGGTCTGGCGCAGCATCACCGCCACCGCATAGGTGTGGCCGTCGGGGGCGGTTAGCAGGCCCACGTCGTTGATGCCGACCGCATAGCCTTCGAAGTCCTGGCCGGTGCCGGTCTTGTGGCCGATGGACCAGCCGGCGGGCAGCGCGCCCTTCAGCCGGTGCGGACCGGTGCGGCAGGCGTGCATCAGGTCCAGGACCTGGGCGGTGGACTGGGGCGTCAGCAACTCACCGCGGGACAGGGCCGCCAGGGTAGTGGTGATCCCGGCCGGCGACGAACCGTCCAGCGGTTCGGCTAGGTAGGCGGCCATCGCCGCCTCGCGGTCGGGCCGGGACAGGCGCTCGCGGGCGGCCTGGAAGTTCCAGCCGACCCCATAGTCCGCCTGCCAGACCAGGCCGGCGGTGCGGGCCTGCAGGTCGCGCTCGTAGGCCCCGACCTTGACCCCGGTCAGGCCCATGTCGGCCAGGGCGGCGGCGACGCCGTCGGGGCCGCCCATCTCGCGCATCAGCTTGTCGTTGGCGGCGTTGTCGCTCTCCACCAGGGCGCGGCGCAGCAGGGCGGAGATCTGGGTGGCGTAGCCGTCCTTGCCGATATTGTAGGCCACCGGTTGGAAGAACACCGAGCGGTCGGCGTCGGTCAGGGTGACGGTGGCGGTCGGATCGATGCGGCCGGCGTCCACGGCATGCAGGACGCTGATCGCCACCCAGAGCTTGGAGACCGACTGCTGCGGGTAGGGGCGGTCCTTGTCGACGCCGGCGGTCCAGCCCTGGGCGACGTCGGTTACCGCCACGCCCACCGGCTCGCCATACGCGCCGGTCAGCTCGTCGAGCCGCGCCTGCAGGGCGGCCGGGGCCGGCGGGGCCTTCCGGGCCTGGATGTGGAAACGGGTCTCCGTCAGCGGGCCCGACGCCAGCTTCACCGCGCGATCGGCCGAGACCAGGCCGCCGGCCAGCGCCGCGGCGGCCACCAGGGCGCCTGCGGCCAGGCCGCGCCGCCCACGCAGATGTCGGAGCCAACCGGCCATTCGCCTACCCGAACTCAGGCCTGACCGTGGTCATGGCCGTGACTGTCGGCGCCGCCCGGGACGCCGCCACGCACTTCGACCGTCACATGGGAGAGGCCCGCCAGTCCAGCCAGCCGTTCGTGGTAGGTCGCCACAGGCTTGGGTTGTGCGGCGTCGATGACCGCTATCACCGCATGGTGCCCCGGGCCGAGGCGCCAGAGGTGCAGGTCCGCGACCCGCTCGCCTTCGCCGGACAGGCGGCGGCGGACTTCGGCGGTGAGTTCGGCGGAGGGGTTGATGTCCAGCAGGGCGGCGCCGGCGCGCTTCATCAGGGTCCAGGCGAACTGGGCGACCAGGCCGGCGGCCAGCAGCCCGGCCAGGGGATCGGCGAAGCGCCAGCCCAGCTGGCGGCCCGCCAGGACCGCGCCCAGGGTCAGGACGGAGACGGCGGCGTCGGCGGTCAGATGCAGGTGGGCGGCCGACAGGTTGAGGTCGCCCTGCGGGTCGTGGCGCGCCGCGCTCGCCCCGGTCGGCTTCAGCAGCCAGATGCAGACCAGGTTCACCACGAAGCCGCCGACCGCGATCGGCAGGGCGTCGGCATAGTTCACCGCCTCGGGATTGAGCAGGCGCATGACGCTCTCGACGCCGATCAGCACCGCCGTCACCGCCAGGACCACGGCGTTGGCGAAGCCGGCCAGGTAGCCCAGCTTGCCGGTCCCGAAGCTGAAGGCCGGGTTGCCGGCGTGGCGGCGCGCCAGGGCATAGGCCGCCGAGGCGACCAGCAGGGCGGCGACGTGTGCGCCCATGTGCAGCCCGCTGGCCATCACCGCCAGGGAGTGGGTCGCCGCCCCGCCGGCCACCAGGACCACCAGGGTCGCGGCGCAGATCGCGGTGACGATCCAGGTCCGCCGCTCATTCCGGCGATGGTCGGCGCCCAGGTACAGGCGATCGTCCCGGAAGCCGTCGAGCGCCTCGGGGATGGGCCGGTCGGGGGCGGAGGCCGTGGAGGTCAAGGCGCGGTCTCGGTGGCGGGATGGTGTTATTCTATAACATGCCCCGAGGGTCAAGGCGCGGTGGGATGACGATTGTGGGTGGGCGACGCACGCACTAGATGACGCTCATGAGCGAGACCGTCCTGACCAAGACCCCCGTCACTGTGCTCACCGGCTATCTCGGCGCGGGCAAGACCACGCTGCTCAACCGCATCCTCTCCGAGACCCACGGCAAGCGCTACGCCGTGATCGTCAACGAGTTCGGCGAGATCGGCATCGACAACGACCTGATCGTCGGGGCCGACGAAGAGGTCTTCGAGATGAACAACGGCTGCGTCTGCTGCACGGTGCGCGGCGACCTGATCCGGGTGCTGTCCGGCCTGATGAAGCGCCAAACTCGAAACGGCGCGCGCGGCTTCGACGGGATCATCGTGGAGACCACGGGCCTGGCCGACCCGGCGCCGGTGGCCCAGACCTTCTTCGTGGACGAGGCCGTCCGCGCGCGGACCGAGCTGGACAGCGTCGTCACCGTGGTGGACGCCAAGCACCTGCCGCTTCGACTGAAGGATTCCCGCGAGGCGGCCGAGCAGATCGCCTTCGCCGACCAGATCGTCCTGAACAAGACCGACCTCGTCACCGAGGCCGAGCTCCGGGAGGTGGAGAGGGCGATCCGCACCCTGAACCCGCTGGCCCCGATCCACCGGGCGGAACGGTCGAACGTGCCGCTGGACACGATCCTGGGCCGCCACGCCTTCGACCTGGCGCGGGTGAGCGAGCTGCAGCCCGACTTCCTGAACCCCGCCCACGGCGAGGCGGGGCACGTCCATGACGACGACTGCGATCACGACCATGATCACGACCACCATGGGCACGACCACCACGACCATGCGCACGACGATGGCCATGCCCACATCCACGACCACGTGGCCGAGAGCGGCATCACCTCGGTCTCGCTGACCTCGCAGACGCCGCTCGACGCCAACCGGGTCACCGCCTGGCTGAACAACGTCCTGCAGACCCAGGGCGTCGACATCCTGCGCGCCAAGGGGATCCTGGACATCAAGGGCGAGGACCGCCGGCTGGTGTTCCAGGCCGTGCACATGATCCTCGAGGGTGACTTCCAGGGCGCCTGGAAGTCCGGCGACAACCGCTATTCGCGCCTGGTGTTCATCGGCCGCAACCTCAACGAGGCCGCGCTGCGAGCCGGGTTCGAGAGCTGTATCGCGGCCTAGGGTTCGCGCCCAGCCGGGTCCAATCCAACCGCCGACGCCTACCGCCTCTCAACCTTCCCCCTTTGGAGGAAACGTCGCCAATGGCGAAGCCGGGCGACAATGGGGAAAGCGCACGAAGCCTCTGAACTTCCCCCATCGACCCTCGACCTGCGGTCTCAGGCCACTTCCCCCGGAGGGGGAAGGATTGGGTTCGGGAATGGGCCAGGGTCGCGCCGTCACCAAAACTGAATCCGCTCACAGGTCCTGCGCAAGACAAAGAAAAACCCGCCGGTCGCCCGGCGGGTCTTGCGAAGCGGTGCGAAGGTTAGAGCTCTTCGTTGATCAGGGCGACCTGGTAGAAGCCGTTGCCCTGCAGGATGTTCATGACGCTCATGAAATCCCCGTAGATCACGTCGCGGTCGGCGCGGATGTAGACGCGCTGTTCGGTCGGCGGCAGGGTCGGATCGTCCTTGGTCAGGGCGGCCGACAGGTCGCGGGTGATGTTGTCCAGGTTGGTGGGCTGCTCGCCGATAAACACCACGCCACCGCGCTGGATGTTGATCAGGATCGGCTCCTTCACCTTGGTGCCAGGCGGCGGCGGGATGGCCGGCGGCAGGTCCAGCCGGATCGAGACCGTCGCGGCCGGGATCGACACCATGAAGATGATCAGGAGCACGAGCATGACATCCACGAAGGGGGTCACGTTCATGTCCGCGTTCTGGCCAAGGTCGAACTTACCGCCGCCCTTGCCGCCGACTTTCGCCGCCATACGTAGATATTCCTTCCCAGGGGACGCTGAACAAACGCGCCCGTCGCGGCGACCATTGGCAAGCCGGTCGGGGCTTGTAAAGCCGAAAGCGCCCGAACGCCGGTTGCTTCGCCGCCCTTGCCCGTTGCGGCCCCTTGGCACTAGGGGGAAGCCCATGACCTTCAGCTTCGACGCCTTTGTGACCACGGCCCTGTTCGACCGCGCCGGCCGCGCCGGATTCGCCCTGGGCGACGGGACCGTCCGCTTCGAGGGCGGCGAGGTGGCGGAGGCCCATGACGGCGCCTGCCTCACCGCCTGCCTGCCGGCCCGCGGCGAGGGCCTGCTGACCGGCGGCGACGACGGCCGGGTGGTGGTCTCGACACCGGCGGGGCCTGAGGAGATCGGCAAGGTTCCGGGCCGCTGGATCGACGCGGTGGCGGCCTCGGCCGGATCCGGGTTGTTCGCCTTCGCGGCGGGGCGCGAGCTGCACGTGCGCGACACGGCCGATGCGGCGTTCGCCCGGGTGTTCACCCACGAGAAGTCGGTGGCCGACGTCGCCTTCGATCCCAAGGGCCGGCGCCTCGCCGCCGCCACCTATGGCGGGGTGGCGCTCTGGTACGCCCGGATCGCCGACCAGAAGCCGCTGGTGCTGAAGTGGGCCGGCAGCCACGTCGCCGTCTGCTGGAGCCCGGACGGCAAGTTCCTGATGAGCGCCATGCAGGAGAACCAGCTGCACGGCTGGCGGGTGGCCGACGAGAAAAACCTGCGCATGGGCGGCTATCCGGCCAAGGTGAAGAGCCTGGCCTTCCTGTCCAAGGGCGCCCTGATGGCCACCTCCGGGGCCAATGGCGCGGTCTGCTGGCCATTCGCCGGGGCGACGGGACCGATGGGCAAGCAGGCGGCCGAGATCGGCTATGATGACGCCGCGCTCACCGCCCGCATCGCCGCCGCGCCGGACCGGACCTGGCTGGCCGCCGGCCTGGACGACGGCCGCGTCTGGGCCGCCGACGTCACCGGCGAAAGGATCGTGCAGCTCAAGGCCGAGAAGGGCGCGGCGATTTCTGCCCTGGCCATGAGCGCCGACGCGAAGCGCGTCGCCTGGGGCGACGAGGATGGCAACGCCGGCGTGGCAGAGATCGGATGAGCGTCAGCCGCGCCGAACGCGCCCGGCGCCTGGCGCCGTCCTTCGAGGTGCAACTGCGCTTCGCCCGGCGGATGAGCGAGCTCACCGGCCGTCCGCTGGGCGAGACCGCCTTGAACTTCACCCACCTGCACCGCCGCTTCGCGCTGGGCGTCCCGGGACGCGCGCCCATCTCGGCCGTCTGGGCGGCCTTTGCGCACGGCCTGGACGCGGCGGACAGCCTGGCCGCGCAGCTGGCGCTCACCCGGGCGACCTTCCTCGCGGCGCCGGAGGAACCCTTCCCGATGCCGGGGCAGACGGCGTTCGGCTGTTTCGCCGACGAGCCGCCCAACGCCGAGGGCGTCGTGCGCGTCCATTTCTACAATCGCGACTCCGACGCCGCCGGCGGCCCGCTGGCGCGCGCCAAGTCGAGCCGCCGCCGGGCCGACCTCGCCGCCTTGGCGCGCCACGTCGCCCAGACCTATCCCGACGCCCGGCGCATCGCCGGCCGGTCCTGGCTCTACAACCTGGAGGCCTATCGCCGCCTGTTCCCGCCCGACTACGCGGCCTCCTGCGCGCCGGCCTCCGAACCCGTCCACCTCGTCGGGACCTCCAGTTGGGGCCAGCTCATCGACCGCCACGAGACTATCCGCCCGGACGTCCGCGACGCGCTGCTGGCCAACCTCGACAGCCTGGACCCGGCCGCCCCGTGGCGCGCCTTCCCGCACCAGGTGCTGGTGGTCAGCGCGCCGGTGGAAAGGTTCACCGCCCACTTCGGGGTTTAGGCGCAGCGCAAGCCCAGCGCCTACGGCTTGGGTGCGTAGCGGCTCCCCGGCGTCCAGGCCGGACGCTCCGCAGCTTCCGCCACCGTCTCCACCAGCCTGTAGAAGAAGCGGTTGAAGGCGCCGGCGGCCTGGAAGTCCATGGGCTGGGTCAGGTCGTCCTGGGGACGGTGGTAGCGGACCTGGTACCATTCCCGATAGCGCCGCTCGGCCTGCGTCCCGGGCTCGTAGCCGAAGATGAAGCCGGTGGCCGGGACGCCAATCTGCAGAAAGGGATAGTGGTCGGCGCGGGTGACCAGGCTCCGCTCGGGCTCGGGGTCGGGCTGGGTGCGGATGCCCAGCGACCCGGCCACGTCGCGCACCGTGGCCCCCAGGGTCGAGTCGTCGAGGGCATGGACGGTCATCAGCTTCAGCGGGAACAGCGGCCGCAGCTGGTCCAGGTTGAGGTCGGCCACCAGCGAGGCCTTAGGCACGGTCGGGTGGCGGACGAACCAGGTGGCGCCCAGCAGGCCCTTCTCCTCGCCGGTGAAGGCCGCGAACAGCACGCTGCGCTTCAAGGGTTGGCCGTGGTGGGCCTCGGCGAAACGGATCAGGGTCCCGACATAGGCCGCGTCGTCCAGGGCGCCGTTGTAGAGGCGGTCGCCCTTCACCGGCTCGCCGTAGCCATAGCCATCCAGGTGGGCGGAGATCACCAGGTGCTCGGCCGCCAGCCTGGGATCGGCGCCCGGCAGGACGGCCAGGACGTTGGTGGCGGTGAAGTCGCGGCGGCTGGTCCTGAACGTCGCCGTCAGGCGGCCGGGCAGGTCGAACACCGGCAGCGGCTGTTTCGCCCCGCCGGCCTGCAGCACCGCCGCGCCGTCGTGGCCCGACCCCTGGGCCAGCCTGGCGAACGCCTCGGCGCTGAGGGTCATGACCACGAAGCCGCCGGTCGGGGGCGGGGGCGCATCGGCCAGGGTGATGGTCCGGGCGTAGGCGGCGGGCCAGCGGAACGGCTCTATGGTGAAGCCCGGGTCGTCCACCTGTACCAGGGCGACAGCGCCGGCCGCCTGGGCGTTGCGGACCCGCTCCGCGCCGCTGGTCAGGCCGGCGCGCCGGGTATTGAGGCAGAGGACGACCTTGCCGCGGGCGGCGGCCAGGTCCTCGGCGCGGCAATAGCCGGCGAAGATGAGGCCGCCCTCGACGGTCGGCGGAAGGTCGTCGGCGGCCCGCACGCTGAACTCGCGCAGGAACCGCAGCGGGATCGCCGCCCCGCCGTCGCGCATCACCACCGCCTCGGCCGCCTCGACCCGGCTCTCGTGCACCGGGAAGCTCTGGAAATAGGTCCCATGATCGCCGGCCGGCTTCAGCCCCGCGGCCTTGAACCGCTCGGCCACCCAGCGCCCGGCCCGCCGATGGCCGGGTGAGCCGATGTCGCGGCCCTCCATGGCGTCGGAGGCGAGGTGCTCGGTGATCCGCCACCAGGCCCGGGTGTCGGGATCGGCGATCCTGTCGGCGCGCGAGGCGGCGGCGGCCGGCGTGGCGGCGAGGACGAGGAGGGCGGCGAGGACGGCGCGGCGCATGACGGCTCCGACGAAAGCTCAGGCGGGTTCGGGAAGACGGGTGGCGGGCGACGCGGTCCGCAGCGTCACCCCCAGGACCACCAGGGCCTGGCCGGCGAAATAGAGCCCCCAGACGGCGATGCTCATCGGGAACACGTCCAGGGCCGGGCGCCCGGTCCGCAGGAAGATCAGCAGGTCGGAGGCTGCGAACATCATCGCCCCGGCCGCCACCAGCGGGCGCGGGAAGCGGCTGAGCCAAGCGGCGGCGGTCATGGCGGCCAGGCCGGTCGCATAGATCGCCACCGGGCCGGCGGTCGCCCGGTCGTGGGGCAGCAGGTAGGCGGTCAGAATGATGAACACGAACAGGGCGCCGGCGTAGGTCAGGTCGGCGAGGACCGGCGGGCGGCGGTTGCGCAGGTAGAGGCCCACGGCGGTCAGGTGGCCGGCGAGGAAGGCCAGGGCGCCGGCGACGAAGCCGTTGGTCTCCAGCACGACGTCGCCCAGCGCCCCGAAGGTCATCACCGCGGCGATCAGCCAGCCGTTCAGCGCGCCGGCGTTCATCTCCCGGGCGTTCAAGGCGGCATAGACCGCCAGCAGCCCGACGCCGGCGCCCTTCCAGGCGATGGCGGCGGCCGGCGGCAGCGGCAGGGCCCAGGAGCCGATGTAGGAACTCCCGGCGACCAGGGCGGCGAACAGGACCCAGCGGGCCGCCGTCATTCGAACCCCTTCAACTCGCACCACAGGTCGGCGTCGTCGCGGGTCGAGCGCCACGCGTTGATCGGATGCGCCGGGTCGCCGTAGCCCAGGGCCATGCCGGAGAACACCATATGGTCGTCGGGCAGGCCGGCGTGCCGGGCTACGGTCTGCGGATAGCGCGCCCAGTATTCCTGGGCGCAGGTGGCCAGGCCGCGCTCGACCGCCAGCAGCATGACGCTCTGCATATACATGCCCAGGTCAGACCATTGCGGCGGGCCCAGCTTGCGGTCGAGGGTGAAGAACAGTCCGACCGGGGCGCCGAACAGCTCACCGTTGCGGGCCAGTTGGCGCAGGCGCGCCGGCTTGTCCTCGCGCGGCAGGTCGATGGCGGCATAGAGCTGCTCGCCGTTCTCGAACCGGCGGGTGCGGAACGGCTCCCAGAGATTGGCGGGATAGACCTCGTACTCCGGGGTCTCGCCGAACGGATTGGCGGCCACGTCGGCCTTCAGGTCGGCCAGCGGCGCGCCCGTCAGGGCGTAGACCCGCCACGGCTGCAGGTTGCCGCCCGAGGGTGCGCGGGCCGCTCGCGCCAGGATCTCGGCCACCAGCGCGCGCGGCATCGGGTCGGGCTTGAACGCGCGCGCCGAAAACCGGGCCTCGATCGCATCGGAGACGTTCATGCCTTCACCATTCGAGCTGGCCCATTGACCACAGGCGGGAGAATCGCGCCTAGCATCTATGCCTTAGGTCAAGGCAAGCGGCAGTGGCGAAACGGGGCGGCGCAAAGACGGCGGGACGACCGAAGGCCCCACCACGTCGCGGCGGCGGGTGGTTCTGGCGGCTGGTGCGCAATGTGATCGTCGCCGGGCTGGTGGTGTTCTTCATCGGGCCGGTGGTGGTGGTGGCGATCTACCGGTTCGTACCGCCGCCGGTCACCTTCCTGATGATCCAGCGCACGATCGAGGGGCGCGGGTTCGAGCGCCAGTGGGTGCCGATGAGCCAGATCTCGCCCACCCTGGTGCGGGCGGTGATCGCTGCCGAGGACGCCCGCTTCTGCGAACACCACGGCTTCGACGTCGGGGCGATCCAGAAGGCGATGGCCGCCAACGAGCAGGGCAAGACGCTGCGCGGCGGCTCCACGATCAGCCAGCAGACCGCCAAGAACGTCTTCCTGTGGCCCAGCCGCGACTGGATCCGCAAGGGGCTGGAGGCCTGGTTCACCGTGCTGATCGAGGTGGGCTGGGGCAAGGAACGGATCATGGAGGTCTATCTGAACTCCATCGAATGGGGCCCTGGCGTCTATGGCGCCGAGGCGGCCGCGCAGCACAGCTTCCATGTGCACGCCAGCGCGCTCACCGCCGCCCAGGCCGCGCGGCTGGCGGCCATCCTGCCTAAGCCGCTGTCCTGGAAGGCCGCCGCGCCCGGGCCTTACATTCAGCGGCGCTCGGGCAAGATCACCCGCAACGCCGGGGTCGTGCGCCGCCAGGGCCTGACGGCCTGCGTGATCTAGGCCCGACAGTCGTTCGACCCCAAGCTTATTTAGAATAGTCTCGGCGCTTTATTCTGCGCCGTTTTGGCACATGGCGACGCCTTGCGAGCGCCACTAAACAACCATGGCGGTCGCGCTCGGCGCCCCTTTAGCATCACCAGCCGGACAAGCTTCGTTCTTGCGGAACGATGTGATGTCACGCCCATTGTAAGTGCTGTAATGGCTTTACTTAGTTCCTACGGCTCAGCTTATCGTACCAGGCGGCCAGCGTTAATCTTTGCATCGGCGGCGGCCCTGCTCGCCGGGCCGGCCGCCGCGAGCACGGACTGCGTAAGCCATATCAGCCGCATCCCGATGGCGGTCGCGGCGCCGGGTCCGCGCGCGGCGCCGTTGCGCGCTTATATGGCCCACGCCGTCCCGCGCCATCCGGTCGGGCATCGCCCGCATCGCCCCGGCGCGCCCCGTCCCCGTGGGCTGAAGATCGCGGCGATCCATCATCCCCGGCCGCATCCCACCCTCGCCGCCGCCCACCGCGCGCCCACGCCCTATCTGGCGGCGGCGCAGGAGATGGCGGTTCCGGCGGCGGTGGCCCTGATCTCCGCCACCATCTGCGAGAACGGGCCGACCCCGATGCTCATGAGCCTGCTCGGCGGCCCCGCTCCCCTGCCGGAGGGGACCGCCCCGCCGGCGGCGCCCGCGCCGGGCGGGACCCAGGTCCTGGACGTTCCCGGCGGCGGCCTGTTCCCGGGCGGCGGCGTGATCTCCCCGCCGGAGCTGGGCGGCCTGTTTCCGCCGACCGGGCCGGTGTTGCCGGTCGCGCCGCCCACGGGGCCTCCCACGGTGCAGCCCGTCACGCCTCCGGTTGTGCCCGTCCTCCCGCCGACCGGCCCCGAGACGCCGGTGATCCCGGTCACGCCGCCGGAGGTCCCGCCGATCACCACCCTGCCGCCGGAGACCCCGCCGCCGCCCGGCACAGGCCCGTTGACCCCGCCGACGCCGCCCACCGGACCGCCAGGCCCTGGCCCGTTCGGCCAACCGCCCGTCCCGCCGCCGACCGGTGGCGGGGTTCCGGAGCCGGCGTCCTGGCTGCTGATGCTGGTGGGCTTTGGCGCCCTGGGCGGGGCGCTGCGCCGCCGCGGGGCCCGGCTCTCGTCCACTGCGGTCGACCCGCAGCGGCAATAGGCTCAGGCCGGCCGTCGGGCCTCACGCAAGGCGACGCCGCCGGGTCACCCCGGCGGCGCTTGGACTTGATCGTAGATGCGGGCGTCGCCGCCGGGGATCAGATCCCGCGGCGACCGGCGACGGCGTGGTAGATCACCAGGACGACGATCGCGCCGACCGTGGCCACCACGAAGCTCATGATGTTGAGGCCGGTGACCGGGGGGCCGCCGAAGCGGGTGAACAGCCAGCCGCCGACGAAGGCTCCGATGACGCCCAGCACCAGGTCGAACACCAGGTTGCCGCCCGAACGGTTGACGACCTTGGACGCGATGAACCCCGCGACCAGGCCCAGAACGATCCACGCGAGAATGGACATGCTTCAATCTCCAGAGTGAGGTGAAGCCAAAGCGTGGGACGGCGCTGAAAGTTCCCGAGCGGCGGCGGGACGGGCGGGCGCAGCTTCGCCGCGCCCCTTGGCGTCAGGCTTTGCGGCCCTAGCTGTCGAGTTGGGGCGCGATGCGGACCGCGCCGCGCCACAGTTCGATGTGGCCCTCGGCGACCGCCGCGGCGCGCTTGAACGCCGTGGCGTCGTCCGGGGCGTCGAACTCTTCGGTCTGCTGGACGCCGCCCGGCAGGGCCTCGACTAGCCGGTAGAGCGCGCCGCCGCGGCGACGCAGCGCCAGGCCGGCGCCGCCGAAGCCCAGCAGCATCATCGCCCAGGTCGCCGGCTCGGGCGCCGAGCTGCCGTTGGCGAACACCTGGTAGACCGCCGAGCCGCCGTTGCCCGGGAACACCTGGGAGTCGGGGCCGAAGCTGTAGCGGATGTAGCGCACGCCCTGGGCCGGCGCCGACAGGCTGACCGGGTTCACGGTGGCGCCGTTGATGGCGACCGAGCTGACCGGCGAGCCGAAGGTCGTGAAGCTTGCGCCGTCCGTGGACACCGCGGCGTGGAACGGGCCCAGGATGTAGCGGTCGCCCATGCTGGGCAGCTGGACGTTGGCGCCCAGGCTGAAGATGGTCCGCACCTGGCCCAGGTCGATCTCGACCGTGCCGTCCGGATCGAATGCGCCGAAGATGTAGCGCGGGTCGCCGTTGCTGATCCCCGGCCCGGGGGTGTTGGTGATCAGGTTATTCTGCATGGTCGCGTAGTTGATCGACAGGCCGAAGGTGCCGTCGGGGATGATGCTGGACCCGGACACGAAGCCGGCGCCGGCCGAACTCAGGGCATAGTTGACCGTCGCCGCGGAGGCCGCGGCCGGGAGGCAGATGAGGGCCGACCCCAGGGTCAGGGCGGCGATCGTGGTCTTCATGAAGGACATCGGAATTTCCAAGTGTGCGCTTGGCCGCGACCCTAGGCCGGGGCGTGAGGCAACACACGCGGGTTCCCCTGGGAGGCGAAGCCGCGGCAAGGCCCCGTGCGCTGTGAGTTGAATCTGCGGGCGCGCCTGTAGCCCCCATGAAGGGCGGAGGTGGGGTCGGGTCGTCGATGTAGGCGACAACCGGGCCTGCACCTCCGTAGTCTCCGTCGTTCCACCCCGAGGCTCCCATGACCGACGACCCCATACTGATCGCCGAGCAGCTGGACGGCGGCGTCGAGCGCCTGACGCTCAACCGGCCGGCCCGCCTCAACGCCATGAACCACCCCATGGCCGAGGCGCTGCTGGCGCACTTCGAGTCGCGCCGCCGCGACGAGGCCACCCGGGTGATCATCCTGCGCGGCGCGGGGCGCGCGTTCTCGTCCGGCGCAGACCTCAAGGCCGCCGGCCAGCCGGACGCCCTGCAGGACGGCCCACGCGGCGACTGGGTGCTGCGCGACCTGATGAAGGCCATGCGGGCCTGTCCGCAGCCGCTGATCGCCCTGGTGCGCGGCCCCGCGGCCGGCGGCGGCCTGGCGCTGGCCCTGGCCTCCGACATCATCGTGGCCTCGGAGACCGCGGGCTTCCACTCGGCCTTCATCAACGTCGGCCTGTCGGGCGCGGAGCTGGGCGCGAGCTGGCGGCTGCAGCGGACCATCGGCGTGTCCCGGGCCCGGGAGATGCTCTATATCGGCCGGCCATTGAACGCCGCCGATGCGCTGCGGCTGGGCCTGGTCTCCGCCGTCACCCCCGACGCCGAGCTCGACGCCTACGGCCTGGCGCTGGCGGCCGACATGGTCCGCGCCCGCCCCGATGCGCTGCGGCTCTCCAAGCGCAGCTTCGACGCCACCCTGGACGCGGTCAGCCTGGACACCGCCCTGGAGATCGAGGAACGCGCCCAGATGCTGATGATCGCCCGCCGCGGCCAGAGTTAGGCGGACCGGATGGATATCCTCGTCGCCCAGTTCAAATGGATTCTGCTGGCCGCGGGTCTGGTGACGCTGACCATGCTGCAGGCCGCCGTCGCCCCGCGCGCCGCCTTCCGCCTGCTGCTGGGCGAGGCGCCGCAGGGGCCGCTGGCCCTGATGCTGGCCCGCAGCTGGGGGGTGCTGATCGGCCTGACCGGCGCGATGCTGGTCTGGGCCGCCTTCCACCCCGAGGTCCGGCCCCTGGTCCTGGTGGTGGCGGGGACCAGCAAGCTCGCCTTCATCGCCCTGGTGCTCAGCCACCCGCCCCACCGCCGCAAGGCACTAGTGCCGGTGATCGTCGACGGCGCGCTGGTGGTGCTGTTCGCGGCGTATCTGGGGGCGACGCTTTAGAGCGCCCGCAGGGCCGGGTCGGCGATCACTCCGGCCATTGCACGCTCTCGTACTGCATGGCCCCGGCGATATTGCCCTCGGTGTCCTGGAAGAAGATCAGCCGCCCGACGCCTTCGATGTGGAACGGCGGCATCAGAACCTTGCCGCCGGCCGCGGCGATCGCCGCCGAGGTCGCCTCGATGTCGTCCACCCCGAAGCTGATCTCCATCCCCGGCATGACGTGGCCGCCGATGTCGCGGCGGCCCTGCAGGGCGCCCATCAACCCCTGGCCGGCGCTGCGCGTCTGGTAGAATCCCGGCGGCCCCCAGGGCGTGAACGCCCAGCCGAACACCCCTTCATAGAAGGCCTTGGCGCGGGGCACGTCGTTGGCGTTGATCGCGAAGTGGCGGACGGTGGCGGTCATGGCGCTATCCTCTTCGACCCCAAGCTAGACCTTCCCGGCGACGGCGCGCTTGCGCTAGTCTGACGAATTATGTCGCATACGCGCCAAACTCCGCCGTCCAATGCCCGCGATCCCGACGGCTTCCCGGTCCGCGGCCTGGCGGTGACCTATCGCGACGGCCACCGGCTGGACCGCCACACCCACCCCTGGGCGCAGCTGGTGTTCGCGGCCAGCGGGACCATGCGGGTCTCGATCCCGGACGCCGCCTGGCTGGCCCCGCCCACCCGGGCGATCTGGGTGCCGGGCGGGACCCCGCACGAGATCGAGATGCGCGGGACCGTGGCGATGCGCACCCTCTATCTCGCGCCCTCCGGCGCCGACGCGCGGCTGGCCGCCTGCCGGGCCATCGAGGTGGCGCCGCTGCTGCGCGAGCTGATCCTGCACATCGTGCGGCTCGGCATGCTGGACATCGACGACCCGGCCCATGCGCGGCTGGAGGACCTGCTGGTCGACCTGCTGGCGGCGGCGGAGACCGCGCCGCTGGAACTGCCGCTGCCGGCCGATCCCCGCGCGCGGGCGTTCGCCCAACGCCTGCTGGCCGACCCCGGGGCCGAGGCCTCGCTGGCGGCGCTGGCCCGGGGTTCCGGCGCCAGCCTGCGCACCCTGCAGCGCCTGTTCCTCGCCGAGACCGGCCTCTCCCTCGACGCCTGGCGCGGTCGCGCCCGCATGCAGCAGGCGGTGGTCTGCCTGAGCTCCGGCGGCTCGGTGACCAGCGCCGCCCTCGACGCCGGCTACCAGAGCCCATCCGCCTTCATCGCTGCCTTCAAACGCACCTTCGGCGTCACCCCGGCGCGCTGGCGGGCGGGTTGAAGGAGCGCCGTCGCACGATCGCCGCATCGCGGCCCTATCTGGCGGGGGCTGTTCATAGAAGGATCGCCGATGCGCCTGCCCCTCATCGCCCCCGCCGACCTGACGCCCGAGCAGAAGCCGCTCTACGACGACATGCGCCAGGGCATCGCCAGCAACTTCAACGCCTTCAAGGTTGAGCGCGAGGACGGCGCCCTGATGGGCCCCTGGAACCCCTGGCTGCACGAGCCGCGGATCGGCAAGGCGATCTGGGACCTGACCCTGGCGATGACCGCCAACGCCACCCTGGCCGACAATGTGCGCCAGATCGCCATCCTGGTGGTCGGCGCCCGCTTCGACGCCGCCTACGAGCTCTACGCCCACATCGCCGTGGCCGAGCGCGAGGGCATGAAGCCCGAGCGGCTGGCGACGCTGGTCGCCGACCTGAAGCCGAACGACCTGGCTGCCGACGAGAGCGTGGCCTTCGACATGGCCTATGCCCTGGTGCGCGGCGGCGTGCTGCCCGAGCCGCTGTACAGCCTGGCGGTGAAGACCTTCGGCCAGCACGGCGCCAATGAGCTGATCTACCTGGCCGGCCTCTACAGCCTGGTCTCGACGACGTTGAACGGCTTCAACGTGCCGGTTCCCGAGCGGGAGTAGGGGCCGCCCAAGCCGGGAGGCGGCTAGCCAGAGCCGGTCTCCCGATGCTGGCCCCTCGCCCCAATCACAGCTCGTCATCCCGCGGACAAGCCGCGGAATGACAGGGTTAGGAGGTTGCTTTCAGCGACAGCTCCCGCGCCTTGGCCAACCGCCGTACCCCCTCGTCCAGGGTCGCGTCGGCCTTGGAGAAGCACAGCCGGGCGATGCGCGTCACCGGCTCCGCCTCGTAGAAGGCCGAGACCGGGATCGCCGCCACGCCGGCCTCCTTCACGGCCCGTAGGCAGAAGTCGCGGTCGGCCTCGTCGATGCCAGAGCCGCTGAGGTCGACGTTCAGGAAATAGGTCCCGGCGCTGGGCAGCACGGCGAAGCCTTCGCGGCGCAGGCCCTCGGTCAGCCGGTCGCGCGACGCCGCCAGCCCCAGCGGCATGTCACGGAACCAGGCGTCGGAATTCCCCAGCCCCCAGGCCACCGCCGCCTGCAGGTTGGGCGGCGTCGTGAAGGTCAGGAACTGGTGGGTGCGCGCCAGGCTGTGGGTCAGGGCCGGCGCGGCGCACAGGAACCCCACCTTCCAGCCGGTCAGGCCGAACATCTTGCCCGCCGAGCCGATCTTCACCGTCCGCTCGGCCATGCCCGGGTAGCCGATCAGCGGCCGATGCCGCGCCCCGTCGAACACCACCTGCTCCCAGACCTCGTCGCAGACCGCGATCACATCGTGGGCGACGCAAAACTCCGCCAACAGCGCCATGTCCTCGTCCGGCAGCACCACGCCGGCGGGATTGATCGGGTTGTTCAGCACCACCAGCTTCGTGCGATCGCTGAACGCCGCCGCCAGCATCCCCCGGTCGAAGCGCCAGTGCGGCGGCGACAGGCTGACCAGCTTCACCACCCCGCCCGCGCGGCGGATCAGCGGCAGGTAGGCGTCGTAGAACGGCTGGAAGACGATCACCTCGTCGCCGGCCTCCAGCAGGCCGAAGAAGCTGGCCGCCAGCGCCTCGGTGGCGCCGGAGGTCACCGTCACCTCGCTGGCCCAATCAAGGTCGAGGTTCTGGGTCCGGCCATAGTGGTCGGCCACCGCCTGGCGAAGCTCGGGGAGACCAGCCATCGGCGGATACTGGTTGTAGCCGTCCAGCACCGCCTCGGCGGCCTTGGCGCGCACGGCCGGCGGCCCGGGATCGTCCGGGAAGCCCTGGCCCAGGTTCACCGCGCCCGTCGCGCGGGCCAGGCCCGACATCTCCTCGAAGATCGTCGTGGGCAGGGAAGAGAAAATCGCGTTGGCCATCGGGGCGAGTTTGGCTTCAGACTTGGCCGCTGACCATCCCGGAGCCGCGTCATGGAGATCGTCGAGTTCGAGCCGCATCACGCCCCGGCCTTCAAAGCGCTGAACGAGGCGTGGATCTCCAAATATTTCACCCTCGAGCCCAAGGACCGTGAGGTGCTGGACGACCCGCACGGCCAGATCGTCGCCAGGGGCGGCCGGGTGTTCATGGCGCTGAAGGACGGCGTGGCGGTGGGCTGCGCGGCCCTGCTGAAGATGCCGGACGGTGGCTATGAGGTGGCCAAGATGACGGTCAGCGAGGACCTGCGCGGCTCGGGCCTCGGGCGTCTGCTGATGCAGCGCTGCATCGACGCCGGCGTCGAGCTGGGCGCGACCCGCCTCTACCTGGAGACCAACTCCAGTCTGGCCCCGGCGCTGGGCCTCTACCGCGCCATGGGCTTCCGCGACCTGGCGCCGGCGGAGACCCCCTACGTCCGCGCCGACGTGTTCATGGCGCGGCCGTACTGACCACAACTCTCTTGTTGCGAACGATTATCAATAGCAATAGCGTGGGTCATGTTCGAGATCATGGCCAACGACGCGCTCACCCATGGCGAGCGCCTGCTGATCCGCACCGTGCGGCTGCTGGCGCTGCACACCCCCTGCGACAGCCTGCGGGCCCACTTCGAGGCGGCCTGCGGCTGCGCCGGCCATGAGGCCTACCGCGCCGTCGAGGTGTTCCTGCAGCAGTTGCGCCTGCATGGCCGGCGCCGGCTGCAGCTGTCGGTCCCGGCGGACCTGCGCCTCACCGCGGATGAGGCCCTGATCCTGGCCGTGTTCGCCAGCGCCCAGGCGGAGGACTACCGCAGCCTCGACCGCCGCCTGACCGGCCTGACCCGTTCGGCGCCGCCGTCGGCGCTGGGGGCGTCGGCCTGTCTTGCGGCCCAGATCCTGGACCTGAACGGCCTAGTGCTGGGCGGCCAGTACGACGCCCAGCAGGATGGCGGCCCAGTGCGCGGCGGCGGCGGCCACCACATGGCCGTGCCAGATGGCGCGGGCAAACTTGAGCTTCTTGTTCACGTAGAAGATCACGCCGGTCGAATAGAGCACCCCGCCGGCCACCAGGAACAGCAGGGCGTACCAGGCGAGCGCGTCGAACATCGGCTTGGCGGCCACCATCACCAGCCAGCCCAGCGCCAGGTATAGCGGCAGGGAGAACCGGCGGGTCACGTGCGGGAACAGCAGCTTGCTGAGCGCCCCGAAGCCGGCCACCGACCACACCGCCGCCGTCATCCCCCACGCCCAGCCGCCCGACAAGCTCTGGGTGGTGAAGGGGGTGTAGGACCCGGCGATCATCAGGAAGATGCCGGCGTGGTCCAGCCGCTGCAGGCGCGGCTGCAGCCGGGGCGGCGCGAAATTATAGGCGGTGGAGAAGGCCAGCATGGCGATCACGCCGGCGGCGTAGATCGACACGCCGACCACCTCGCTGATCCGCCCGGCCATCACCGCCAGGGTCAGCAGCACGATCCCGCCCACCAGCGCCAGCGTCAGCCCGACCACATGGACGATCAGGTCGGCGTACTTCGCCGCGTCGGTCGGATAGTGGCGCGGCGGCGCCGGGTCGAGGTCGGTGGCGGTCATGGACGGTCCATAGGGTATGGGTGGTGTCACCCTTATGGCATGCCGATATTAATCTTCCCGCACCCGCTTCTTGCGGAAGGAGGGGTTGAGGCTCTTCTTGCGCAGCCGGCGTGGACGCCGGGGCGCCCCGTCGGTCTTCGCGCCGGTCTATCCCGCCTCGACGCGGGCCAGGACGGACTTCACTGCCGGACGCTCGTTCATCCGCGCGTAGTGGTCGGCTAGGCTCGGGAAGTCGGCCATGTCGAGCGTGTCGCGGGGCAGCCAGCTGGTCAGCACATAGACGTAGGGGTCGGCGATGCTGTAGGCCTCGCCCAACGCCCAGGGGCCCTTGAAAAGCGTCCCGTCGATCAGGCGCATCGCTTCGCCGAACACCTCCGGGGCCTTGCGGCGCATGTCGGCAATGGCGGCGGTGTCGTCGGCCCAGCGATAGCCGCGGTGGCGGTGGGCGGCGGCCGGATGCACCCAGGAACAGAGGTAGGCCATCAGCGACTCCAGCTCCGCCATCTCGAACGCGTCGCCCTCGGGCGCCAGCCTCGCGGCCGGAAAGGCGCGGGCGATATAGCCCAGGATCGCCGGCGCCTCGGTGATCACGCCCCGGTCGGTGGCCAGCGCCGGGACCCGCGACTTCGGATTGATCGCCAGGAAGGCTGCCGCGCGCTGCTCATTCTCGGCGAAATTCATCCGCTGGACGTCATAGGCCGCGCCGGCCTCTTCCAGCGCGATCTCGCAGGCGAGGCCGATGGTGCCGAGGTGGGTGTAGAGTTTCAGCATGCCCGGCGGTATCGGCCGATCGCGCCGGCGTCGCAAGGCCGGCCTTGACCGGGGCCGCCCCGACATGGAACGCCTCGCGATCTGGGAGGCGCGATTGACCGAGGACGTGGGCGCGAAGCTGGGGAGCCTGGTCGCCGAGCGGGCGGCGGGGCGCGATGTGCTGCTGGTCGGGATCGCCGGCGGCGTGGCGGTCGGCAAGAGCACCCTGGCGGGGGCGATCGCGGAGGGCCTGGGCCCGGCGTTGCCGGTCCAGGTCGTCGCCACCGACGGCTTCCTGAAGCCGAACGCCGCGCTCGAAGCGGCGGGGCTCAGCATGAAGAAGGGCTTCCCGGAGACCTACGACACCGAGGCGCTGCACCGTTTCCTGGGCGAGCTGGCCGCGGGCCGTACGGCGGCGATGCCGGTCTATTCCCATGTGACCTACGACATCGTGGCCGGCCAGGAACGGGCCGTCGACGGCGGCGGCGTGGTGATCGTCGAAGGCATCAATATGCTGCAGACGGCCGAGGCCCGCGACCGCCTGGGCCTGTCGATCTACGTCGATGCTGATCCGGCGCATGCGAAGGCCTGGTACCTGAAGCGCCTCCACCAGATCATCGCCGATGACCCGGAAAGCTTCTTCGCGAAGCTCGACCCTGGGCCGCGGGACGCGATGTTTGAGGCGGCGTGGACGCACCTCAACCTGGTGAACCTGCGCGAGCATATCGCGCCCACCATGGCCTTGGCCGATGTGGTGGTGCGAAAGGGGGCGGACCACGCACTGGTGGAGATGCTCCGTCGCCACACGGCCTAAGACCCAACATCTCAGTCTACGATATTGCCGGAACTCGCAACGAGCACCCAAGCTCGCCACTCCCGGGGGAAGGCTACTCTTCCTTCGCGCGCTTCTTGCGGAACGAGGGGTTGAGCACCTTCTTGCGCAACCGGATGGATTTCGGCGTCACCTCGACCAGTTCGTCCTCGTCGATATAGGCGATCGCCTGCTCCAGGGTCGGGCGGCGCGGCGGGGTGAGGCGCACGGCCTCGTCCTTGCCGGAAGCGCGGATGTTGTTGAGCGCCTTGGCCTTCATCGGGTTGACGTCCAGGTCGTCGGAGCGGGAGTTCTCCCCGATGATCATGCCCTGGTAGGTCTTCTCGCCGCCGCCCACGAACATGAATCCCCGGTCCTCCAGGTTCCACAGGGCGAAGTCTGTCGTTTCCCCGTCGGAATTGGAGACGAGAACGCCCTTGCGGCCGGCGTCGATGGCGCCCTTGTAGGGCTCATAGTGGCTGAAGACGCGGTTGAGCACGCCCGAGCCCCGGGTATCGGTCAGGAATTCGCCCTGATAGCCGATCAGCGAACGGGACGGGCTCATCAGGCTAAGGCGGGTCTTGCCGGCCCCGGAGGGTCCCATGTCCTTCAGCTCGGCCCGTCGGGCGCTGAGCTTTTCGATGACGATGCCGGTGAACTCTTCGTCGACGTCGATCATCACGTCTTCGATGGGTTCCATCCGCTCGCCGGTTTCCGGGTCGTCGCGGAACACCACGCGGGGGCGGCTGATGGAGACCTCGAAGCCCTCGCGGCGCATGCTCTCGATCAAGACGCCCAACTGCAGCTCGCCGCGGCCGGCCACCTCATAGGCGTCCTTGTCCGGGGTCTCGGTGACACGGATCGCGACGTTTGACTGCGCTTCCTTGAGCAACCGGTCGCGGATCACCCGGCTCTGCACCTTGTCGCCCTCGCGTCCGGCCAGGGGACTGTCGTTGACCGAGACGGTCATCGAGATGGTCGGCGGGTCGATGGGTTGGGCCGGCAGCGCCTCGGTCACGTCAAGCGCGCACAGAGTGTCGGCGACGGTGGCTTTGCTCAGGCCAGCGATGGCGACGATGTCGCCGGCTTCGGCATCCTCGATCGGCTGGCGCTTCAGGCCGCGGAAGGCCAGCACCTTGGTGATCCGGCCGCGCTCGATCTCCTTGCCGTCGATGCCCAGGGCGTGGATCGCCATGCCGGGGATGGCCTTGCCGCTCTCGATGCGGCCGGTCAGCAGGCGGCCCAGGAACGGGTCGTTCTCGATCAGCACCGAGAGGATCTGGAACGGCTCGTCCTTGCGCACGACGGCCTTGGGTTCCGGCACGTGGCTGACGATCAGGTCGAACAGCGGCGCCAGGTCGGCGTTGGGCTTGGCCAGGTCCAGGGTCGCCCAGCCGTTCTTGCCCGAGGCGTAGATGTGCGGGAAGTCCAGCTGCTCGTCGGTGGCGCCAATGGCGGCGAACAGGTCGAAGGCGTCGTTCAGCACCCGGTCGGGATCGGCGTGCGGCCGGTCGACCTTGTTGAGGCAGAGGATCGGCCGCAGCCCCATCTTCAGCGCCTTGCCCAGCACGAACTTGGTCTGCGGCATGACGCCTTCCTCGGCGTCGACCAGCAGAACGCAGCCGTCCACCATGCCCAGGATCCGCTCCACCTCGCCGCCGAAGTCGGCGTGGCCGGGCGTGTCGATGATGTTGATCCGGGTGTCGCCGGCCTTGCCGTGCCACAGCACGGAGGTGCACTTGGCCAGGATGGTGATCCCGCGCTCGCGCTCCTGATCGTTGGAGTCCATGGCGCGCTCGGCGTGCGCCTCATTGGCTCGGAAGATGCCGGACTGGGCCAGCAGCTGGTCCACGAGCGTGGTCTTGCCGTGGTCGACGTGGGCGATGATGGCGATATTTCGGAGCGACATAGCGCGAACGGTCTCGTTTGGAAGCGCGCGCTTGTAGGGGAAGCTGGCGCGCGCCGCCAGTCTGTTGTGCGCCGCACATAAGGTCGCGGACAGCTGACGTAACAGGATATCCTGATTTTATCGTGAATTCAGCGGCTCTCCGCGAAGGTTGTGGAAAACTTTATTACAGGGCCTTGCGGGTTTGTGCGCTGCACCCTAGGTTTTTCCCATAGGACGTCCCTGACGTCCTGCCCTTCGGGGCGTTTCCTCCCCAACGAACTGGCGCGCCCGATGGCGCGCTTTTTTTGGCCGCCGCAGGCGAAGAGCAGGGAAACCACAGAAAACACCGAAGACACTGAAGGGCGCCGGCACGGTCGGCCGTCGTGGCAAATTCAGTGTTTTCAGTGTTTTCCGTGGTTCAAATCTTCGAAGGCGCTGCGCGCCGGGTCGGGCTGAGCTTTCGAGAAGCCGGGCCTCGTCCTGACCCGGCAGATCGCCCCTTCGCTCAGGCAGGATCCGGACGGCGCCTTCGGGCGCGCAGCACGGATCCGGCCGAGGCAAAGCCGCCGATCATCAGGGCCCAGGCGCCAGGTTCCGGAACGGCGGCGGCGTCCGGGGTGATCGACCAGGCCATGGTTCCGGCCTCGTTGCCTTGCAGGAATCCGGGAACCTCGAGATTGCGGCTGTCCCCGCTGTTGGCCAGGATGAATTCGTAGGGGTGGCCCGCCGTCAATCGCAGCGAACCCGCCAGCCGCAAACTGGTGCTGCCAAAGGCATATCCATCGGCGGTCAGGTCCACGACCCGGGTGATGTCGGTCAGGTCGGCGGCGGCAAGCCGCCAGGACCCGATGTCAGCCTGATTGCCGGTGAAGGCGGCCTGGAGCGCGAAATCGAGGACGCCGTCCTCATCGGCCACGAAGCGGTATTCCCAGTTGGCGCTGTATCCGGCCAGGATGGTGTTGTCGATGCGGTCCCCCCGGGACACGGTCACCCCGTCATCGGTGAAATTGACCGAGCCGGCATTTGCCGAGTCCCAATGGGCGTTTATGGCGGTATGGGATTCGGCGTTGGGCGTGCCGGCGCCCGGCGAATGATAGACCGACGCGGGCGGGCTCAGGTCACGGAACTCGGCCGGGCCGGACCACGTGTCGATCTGTGGATCTATCGCTACGCCCGCGCCGAACGCGGTGGCTTCCATCCTGCCCAGGATGACCTGGGTGGCTGACGCCGGCGCCGCTTGAAGCGTGGCCGCAAGCAGCGCGGCCGCGCCGACATAAAGCAGGCCTTGGCCGGTCAATCGTTGAGACATTGCGTACGCTCCGCGTCCTGGACTTGAATGCCTTGATGCTCAGCGCGGAGGAATCCGCCATCTCCCCTAACTCGCCCGCAGCGCGCTCCAGTCCGCCGCCGCCAGCTTGCGGGTCAGCTGCTCGATGTGCCCGCGCAGGCGCTCGAAGCCTGAGGTCCGCGCCACGGTCGCCTCGTCGAGGTAGAGGGCGCGGTTGATTTCCACCTGCAGGGCGTGGGTGCGCTTGTGGGGGCGGCCGTAGTGCTCGGTGGTATAGCCGCCGGCGTAGGGGGTGTTGCGGGCGACGCGGTAGCCCAGGGCCTCCAGTTCGCGCTCCACCCGGGTGGGCAGCACGCCGGCGCATGCGGCGCCGAACCGGTCGCCCAGCACGATGTCGCAGGGCCGGTCGCGGCCGCCCGACCGGGCCGCCGCCGCCGGCATCGAGTGCCAGTCCACCAGGATCGCGAAGCCGTGCGCGGCCTGGGCCTCGGCGATCAGGCCCTCCAGGGCGAGATGATACGGCTGGTGCGCGCCCTCGATCCGCGACCGCGCCTCGGCGAAGGTCAGCTTGCGGTGGTAGATCTCCTGGCCCTCGGAGACCACCCGGGCGATGGCGCCCAGCCCGGCGCTGACCCGGGCGGTGCGCGAGCGGGCGAATTCCGGCAGCTCGTCGGAGAACATGCCGGGATCCAGCTCGAACGGCTCGCGGTTGAGGTCGATGTAGGCCCGGGCCATGCCGGCGGTGATCAAGGCCGCGCCATGGTCGGGCGCCTGGGCGATCAGGTCGTCGACGAAGGCGTCCTCCGAGCGGCGGATCGAGACCGCGTCGAGGGCGGCGGCCGACATCATGTCCTCGGGATAGTGGCGGCCCGAATGCGGCGAGGCGAACACCAGCGGCGTCGGCGGCGCGCCGATCGGCCACGCCCGGCGAACTTCGAACGGCGCCGGGATCGGCGGCGAATCGGCTCCGGTCAGGGGATCTGCCGCGGTCATGCCGTCATAGAACGCGGCGCGGCCCCAGCGTCAAAGCGCTTCATCGCGCCTTTACTCTTCGGTAGCTAAGATGGACGGATCGCACCCAGCAGTTTGGCCCCCGACCCCGGCACATGTCCCGCATTCTCCTCGCTGAAGACGACGACTCCCTGCGAGGCTTCCTGGCCCGCGCGCTGGAACGCGCCGGTCATCAGGTGACCGCCTGCGCCGACGGCGAGGAGGCAGTGACCTTCCTCGACGAACAGTGGGACCTGCTGCTCACCGACATCGTCATGCCCGGCCTGGACGGCATCGAGGTGGCCCGCCGGGCCGCCGCCAAGCACCCGGGTCTGCGGATCATGTTCATCACCGGCTTCGCGGCCGTGGCGCTGGCCGCCGGCGACAAGGCCCCGGCCGGCGCCAAGGTGCTGTCCAAGCCGATCCACCTGCGCGAGATCGTCACCGAAGTCGAACGGATGATCGCCGCCTGACCGGGCGCGGGATTGGGGCGCGGGATTGGGGCGCGGGATTGGAGCGCCGGACCCGGGTTGCTAACGTCGGGGCCGCTCTGTATATCCCCGCCTTCCCGAAGGATGGACGTGTAGCTCAGCGGGAGAGCACCTCGTTGACATCGAGGGGGTCACAGGTTCGATCCCTGTCACGTCCACCATCGCGTCTTCCAAATCGAATCGGATATTGCCCTGAGGGGCGCGCGGTGGCGCGGCGACCGAAGCAGGGTCGCCGGAACGGGTGCGGACCTGCACCGTTGGAGGACCGGAGGTCCATCTCCAGGAGCTTGCGGCACACAGATGATCAGGCGCCCAACGTCGCGACGCGATCTCCTGGCGGGCCTGACCGCGTTGAGCGTCCTGCCGCCGGCTGGCGCGCGGGCCAGCGGCGGGCCGATCTCGCCATGGCCGGACGGCACGCGGGCAGCGGTCAGCCTGACCTATGACGACGGTCTCGACAGCCAGCTCGACTACGCCGTGCCGGAGCTGGACGGCCGAGGGCTGAAGGGGACCTTCTTCCTGACGCGCGAGAACATGGAGGCCCGGCTGCCGGAGTGGATCGATCTGGCGCGCCGCGGCCACGAGGTCGGCGACCACACGGTCGATCATCCCTGCGCGCTGGCCCGGTTCAGCGCCCGCGGCTTCGCCGACCGGGAGCTGGACCCGATGGAGGGGTTCCTGGACGCCAACTTCGGCGGCGGGCGGCCGCGGACCTACGCCTACCCCTGCGGCTATCTTGGCCTGGGCGGCGGCGGCCGGCGGCGGCGCTATGCGCGCTATCAGCGCCTGCTGCGATCGCAGTTCTCCGCCGCGCGAACGACCGCCGGGCGCGCCAATGCGCCCGCCGACGCGCTCACCGACCGGTTTCGCCTGCACGCCTTCGAACCGACCTATGAGGCCGACGGCGTGCATCCGGCCATCGCCTACCTGAAGGATGCGACGGCGCGCGGCGCCTGGGCGATCCTGGTGTTCCACGATGTCCTGCCCAGGTGGCGTTCGGAGGGCGACGCCAGCGTGGCGACCCACCGCCGGATTCTCGACGCGATCGCCGCGCAGGACCTCTGGTGCGCCCCGATGGGTGAGGTGTTCGGGCGCCTGGCGGCCGCGCGGACCTGACCCGTCTGCGCTGTTTTCGCTTGGCATCGACCGCCCCTGGGGCGGGGATGCGTCGGACAACGACTCGCCGGGACCCACGCCATGACCGCGCTCGAAACCCTCGCCATCGCCCTCTACGAGAGCGACTGCCGCCAGCGATCCGGCGACATGGCGCGGCGCACGACGCTGTCGCGTATCCGGGCGCATTATGCCTTCGCGGCCTGGACCAACCTGGCGGTCCGCGAGCGCAACGCCTGGCGGGCGCGGGCCGAGACGATGGTCGAGGAGGTCCGGACCTGGAAGTCCGACGAGGCCGCCTGGGAGGCCGCGGGCGGCGAGGCGCCAGGCTGAGCGTCAGTGGCCGAAGAGGGTGGGGAACGAGGCCTTGAACAGCGGGCGCAGGCCGCTGCCGGCGCCTGCCATCGCCTTCAGCAGGGCCAGGGTGCGGGCCGCGGCGCCGTCGAACTGGAACTGGGCGCCGTCGAATTCACAACCCTCCATCCGCGGCGGCTCGCCGCCGGCATAGATGAGGACCGCCTTGCGAAAGCGGCACCGGACGAAACTCCCGCCGTCGAGCAGGACGATCCCGCTCAGCGTCTGTCCGATGTGGTTCGCTGGTTCTTGGCTGCCATCGTGGCGCTGCCGGGCGGGTATGGAAAGCGGACTGGGCACTGAAATCTCCGAACAACCGCTACCCCAACGTCACTACCTGGGATTTTGATCCCGGCGTTCGCCTACGTCAGGTTTCCGACATTCTCGACGGCGCCCGCGCCGCTCAGAACAACCCCGCCGCCAGGTTGATGGTCAGCGCCACGATCAGAGTGTTGAACACGAAGGCGATCAGGCTGTGCAGGGTGCCCAGCCGACGCATCCGCCGGTCGGTGAAGGCGATATCGGCGGTCTGGGCGGCGACGCCGATGACGATCGAGAAATGCAGGAAGTCCCAGTAATCGGGGGCGGTGCGGCCGGGGAACTTCAGGCCGCCATGGTCGCTGCCGGTCTCCGGATCGCGGGCGTAGTACTCGTGGGCGTAGTGCAGAGCGAGGATCACCTGCATCACCAGCCACGACGCCGCCACGGTCGCCACCGCGACGGTGACGTGCAACCCCTTGAACAGGCCGTGCTCGCCCTTGGCCAGCGACAGCTCCAGGGCCGCGGCGCCCAGGCTGGCGGCGCAGGCGACCAGCACCAGCGCCAGGATCACCAGCTGGCCCTCGTCCTGGGTGGCCGCGTGGGTGCGGATGCGCACCGGTCCCTTGCCGACCAGCAGCGACAGGGCGAGCGCCAGGAACACCACGCAGAAGGTGTCCCAGCCGGCGATGGCGCAAGCCGAGAGCCGCAGGTGCGCGACCAGGCCGCAGGCCAGCCCGACCGCCAGCCCGACGCCGCTGGCGATCACCAGTCGGGGACGTGCGGCGAAGACGCGCAGGCCGACCCGCCAATGCCGCCGGCGCCGGCTCACGGTATCTTGCATGGGAGCGGCATCTCCAGGACCAGCCGGTTGCGCCCGGCGCGGCGGCGGTAGGCGGCGATGCGGGTCCAGGCCCGGATCAGGGCCAAGCCGGCGCCCCCGCCACGCTCTTCGTTCGGCCCCGCGAACACCGCCTCGCGCGGGTCGAACGGGCGGCCGGCGTCGCTGACCGTCAGCCGCACCAGGTCGCCGTCGCGCTGGAGCCACAGGGCGATCCGGCTGCCGGGGTCGGCCTGGCCGTGCTCGATGACGTTGATCAGCCACTCCTCCACCACGATGGCCAGCCGGTCGGACGCGGCGTCGCCGATCGCCGCGCGGCCCGCGAACGCCCAGGCCACCGCCAGCCCGCGCAGCACCGCGCCCTCGTCGCAGGGCAGCCGCGCCAGGGTCGCGGCGGGTCCGGAAGATGCGGAAAGCTGGTCGATGTGCGTGAGCCTGTCGCAGGAGGGCGAGTCGATATCGGCGGAAGTCTGGGCTATGGATTGATCCTGTCGCTTTTGGGGGGATGCCGCGATGCGGGCAACGATCACCATAGGATTGCTGATGGCCGCCGTGCTGTCGACGCCGAGTTGGGCGGCGGGCGAGGCCAAACCGGTCAGCATCGGCCGGGTCAAGTCGGTGATGGGGACCGCCTACATCATCCGCGGGCAGGCGCCGAAGACGCCCGTGAAGCCGACCCCCGACCAGATCGCCAAGCCCGGGCAAGTGCTGCTGCAGAGCGACATGATCCAGACCGGCAAGGACGGCAGCCTGGGGATCACCTTCGCCGACAACAGCCGCTTCGCGGTCGGGCCCAACACCAACCTGGTGCTGAGCCAGTTCGAGTTCGACAACACCACCCACCGCGGCCGCTTTCTGACCACGGTCAACAAGGGGACGGTGGCGATCAACTCCGGCCAGATCGCTCACGAGAACAAGGACGCCATGAAGGTCCGCACCCCAGTGTCGCTGCTGGCCGCGCGCGGCACCCGTTTCGTGGTCGAAGTGCCGTGAGGGTTGCAACGGCGGCCGCCATGGCCCTGGTCCTCGTCGGCTGCGCCACCGCCAAGGTCACCCTGTTGGACAACGAGCCCAGCAGCGACCCGAACGTGCCCAAGGTCGGGTCGGTCGTGGTGCTGGACCCCGAGACCGGGGTCGAGCGCGGGGTCGTCGCCAGCGCCGACACGGAAGCCAGCACCGGCGGTCACCGGATCAAGGTGCGCAAGTCCAAGCGCGGCGGCTTCGCCCAGATGTTCGGCTTCATGCCCCCGGACCCTTTCCAGGGCCAGCTGGAGTTCATGGTCGGCACCACGACCATCACGGAAGAGTCGCAGCCGGTGCTGACCAAGCTGCTCGGCCTCTGGAAACGCGACCGCGACGTCTCCGACATCGAGGTCATCGGCTATGCGGACTCCACCGGCGATCCGGCCGGGAACCTCAAGCTCTCCCAGGAGCGCGCCGACGCGGTTCGCGATTTTCTGGCCAACGAGGGGTTCGAGTTCACGGAAGGCCACAGCCTGGTCATCGGCCGCGGCGACGTCGAGGCGCTGAAGAAAAACGGCCCCGGGGTCGCCGATCCCGAATACCGCAAGGTCACCGTCGTCATTCGCTAGAGTCGATCAGGCGGCGGGGCGCCGCAGGGCCAGGACGGTCAGGTCGTCGCTGGGTTCGCCGCCGGCCTCGAAGCCGCGCACCGTCGCCACCAGGGCGTCCACCAGCCCGCTCAGCGACGCCGCCTCGGCGGCCTTGGCCACCGCCGCCCGGGTGCGCTGGGATCCGAACAGGGCCTGGCCGGGGTCCTGGGCCTCGGTGACGCCGTCGGTGAACACGATGAGGGTCTCGCCGGGCCCCAGGTGGTCGGTCTCCAGCGGGTAGGGGAAGTCGTCGATGGCGCACAGCGGCGGGCCGCCATCCAGCCGCAGGGCCCGGACGCCGCCGGCCACGTCCAGGATCACCGGGTTCTCATGGCCGGCCGAGCACAGCTCCAGCCGCCCGTCGGCCAGGTGCAGCACGCCGACCAGCAGCGAGAGCTGCATGTTCTGGCCGTTGTCCGGCGAGAGCTCGGCGTTGATGCCGCCCAGCGCCTGGGCCAGGTCCTTGTGCGGTTGCATCAGCAGGCTGCGCGACAGGGCCTTGGCGAGCGCCATGAACAGCGAGGCCGGCAGGCCCTTGCCGGTCACGTCGCCGACCACGAAACACAGCCGCTCCGTGTCCAGCAGGAACACGTCGTAGAGGTCGCCGCCCACGGCCAGCGCCGGCTCCAGCACCGCGTCGATCTCCACCCGCGGGGTGATCGCCTGCAGGTCGGCCCGGGCGATCAGCATCCCGGTCTGGATCTGGCTGGCCGCCTTGCGCTCCAGGCGCTCCAGTTCGAGGAACGAGCGCAGCCGCGCGCGCACCCGGCCGCCCTCGACGAACAGCAGCGAGATCATGGTCAGGGCCGCCACCACCGCCGGCGCCACCACCGGCGCGGGGTCGAACAGCACGCCGGCCTGGAAGGCGAACCAGCTGCCGCCCAGCGCCGCCGCCATGATCCCCACCGCCAGCATCGCGCTGGCGGTCAGCCGCAGGCGCGGCACGAACACCGCCGCCGACGCCACCAGCAGCAGCCCCGCGAGCCACTCCGCCCAGATCACCCACGGCGGCCGTACCAGGACGCGGGAGTGCAGGATCGCGTCGATGGCCTGGGCCTGGACGTAGACCCCGAAGGTCTGCGGGTCGCGCGCCGTGCCGACCACGTCGATGGCCGCGGCGCTGGTCAGGCCGATCAGCACGATCTTGCCGGTGAACTGGTGGGGGGCGACGGTCTGGCTGCGGATCTCGACCGGCGAGGTGACCTGGTCCTGCATCACGTCCAGGAAGCGCATCCGGAGCTGGCCGCTGGGCGTGGTGGGAATCCGGTGGCGGCCGATCAGCACCTCGCGAAGTCCGTGGGCGTCGCCCTCCAGCCGGATCGGCGGCTCGCCCTCGGCGACGCGCACGATCTCGAGCGCCAGGCTGGGCGTCAGGTAGCCGCCGGCCCGCGCCATCAGCGGGATGCTGCGGACGATGCCATCGCGGTCCTTGGGGCTGTTGGCCAGGCCGTGGCCGGCCCCGCGCCCCTCGATCGCCTGCACATTGGCCAGCACCTTGGGATAGGTCGGGAGGCTCGCCGGCGCGACGCCGATGAACTGGGCGGCGGGCGGGACCGCCACATTCGACTGGTCCCAGGGCGAACCGGCGCGCGCCAGCACCGAGGGGGTCCTGCCCAGGACCGCGCCGAACACCTCGTCCCCGCCGGGCAGGCCACGCAGCACCTTCAGGCTGCTGGCTGGCAGGTCCGGGAAATACTCGGCCAGCAGCGCCGGCGTCATCCGGTCCGGCTCGGGGAACAGCACGTCGAAGCCGATGGCCGCGGGGTGCTGCTCGGCGATCCGGGCGACCAGCTCGCGCATGTCGAAGCGCGACCACGGCCAGCCGCCGAACACCGCCAGGCTCTGCTCGTCGATGGTGACCAGCTGCACGTCCTTGGAGATCCGCCCCGACGACACCCGCTGGAAGAAATCGAACAGTGGCTGGCTGAGCGGCAGGCCCGGGGCTGCGGGCTGGCCGGTGTCGCGAAGCGAGCCCAGCGGCGGGATCAGCGGGGTGACCGCCACCACGGCCGCCGTCAGCAGCGCCGCGATCAGGGCGCCGATCCGGACCCTTCGCCGCGCCGCCGGATCCAGCTCGCCGAGCGCGTCAGACCGTGACCTCAAGTCCGTCATAGGCGCAGATCACCTCCAGCGCCGGACGGCCGGCGCGCACCAGTTCCTCGTAGCGGATCGTCTCGCCGTGCATGCGCTGGATGTCTTCGTCCGTATAGGTCGGCTCGTGATGGAACAGCGCCAGGCGCTTGGAGCCGGCCGCGTGGCAGAGATCGACGGCGACGATATTGGACGAATGGCCCCAGTCCTGCTTCAGGCTGACCGTGTCGCCCAGCGAGTACATGGTGTCGCAGATCACCAGGTTGGCGTCCTTGAAGAAGGTCTCGAACGCCGCCTCTGACTCCATGTTGTCGACCTTGTGCTCGGAGTCGGTGGAATAGATCACCGCCTTACCGCCGCTCTCGAACCGGTAGCCGAACGACTCGTGGGAATGGTGCTGGCCGGTCAGCGTCACGGTCAGGCCGGCCGCCTCGAACGCCTCGTTGGGCTTGTGGACGATGAATTCGAACCTGGCCTTCAGCCATTCGAACGGCACCGGGAAGGAGATCTCCTCCTGCTGGCGGCGCAGGCCCGCCTCGGCGTCGGGGTGACCGGAGTGGACGACGATGGTGGCGGTGGGATCGAAGGCCGGCCCGAAGAACGGGAAGCCCATGATGTGGTCCCAGTGCAGGTGCGACAGGAAGAAGTGGTAGACCTTGGGGTGTCCCTCGGCGGCGCGCCGGAAGGAATCGAGGCCGAATTCCCGCAGGCCCGAGCCCATGTCGCAGATGATGAACGACCCGTCGCCGCCCTCGATCTCGACGCAGGAGGTGGCGCCGCCATAGGCGCCGTAGATAGCGAAGTCCAGGTTGGCCGCCGCGAACGCCGCCGCCTCGGCCTCGTCAGCGAACGTCCGGCCGCCGGCCGCCACCAGGGCGCGGGCGATCTTGCCCTGGATCGCCCCGAATTTCTGGGCGACCGGAAGGGAGCCTCGCGTGCCCCAGAAGCGTACCAGCATCAGATCCTCCCCCTTGCCGCCGTCAGGCCGGCGTCCGAACCGCTGTCAGCCCGGCACGGCGGCCGCGACGTTGTCGACGACCTTGAATATCTTGTCGTAGCGGCTGATCTCCAGGATTTCGCGCATCTGGTCGTTGGGGGCCGCCAGGATGATGGTTACCGCCTCCGGTTTGACCGCCTCGCGGCTCGCCAGGGTCAGGGCCCGCAGGCCGCGCGAGGACATGTAGTCAAGCTTGGTCAGGTCCACGACCAGCAGGCTCAGGCCGGCGTCGCGGGCCTTGCGGACGCCGCCGATCATCTGGTTGGCGAAGGCTTCCCAGGTGGCCTCGTAGATCCGGCCCTCGACCTTGCCGACCACCTTGTCGGGCAGGGTCTCGTCCGTCCATTTCATGTCCGATTTCATGCCGCCGCCCCCGACCGGTCCGCCCGCCTCAACCTGACGGCGCCCGGCGTGGCCGTGCAATAGGATTCACGCGCCGGGCGAGGGCCGCGGCGGCCCGGCTTCGCCGCCCAACATACCTGATTTTCAAAGTTTTCCGGCGGTCCGCGCCTGCGCTGCCGCGCCACGATGCCGCGCCCCTGCAACGCGAGTGGCCGGTCGCGGACGCAGCCGTGGCGTGCAGTCGCCCGGGACGTTTTGCACCGCACACCGAAAAACAGCGCGCTTCGTCAAATCCCGACGCCTCGCCGGTCCCGGCACAGCGACGGCGTGACGGTCGCCTGGCGCACCCGATCGGCAAAAACCGGCCGCTTTGCCAATTCAGAAGTCCGGTATGTTTCCCAAGCGTAATTTTGCCGGTGCAATTCAAAATTTCCGCCGATCATCGATATGCCGGAGGGCTCTGCAATTCCGCACGTCAGATGCGGAAGCGGCCTCAGGGGGAGGATATCATGACCGACAAACACAGTTATCTGTGCGGCGGCTCTGTGCTGGCTGTCGTGCTTTCACTTGGCCTGGCGGCGCCGGCCCTGGCCCAGGGCGGCGCGGCGACAGCCACGTCCACGCCATCCGAAGTCGAAGAGGTCGTGGTCACCGGCTCCTATATCGCCGGCACGCCGGAAGACTCCGCCCTGCCGGTGCAGGTGCTCAGCGCCAAGCAGCTGGAGGAGCAAGGGTCGCCGACGATCGTGCAGCTGGTGAAGACGATCACCGCGTCGCGGTCGTCGCTCGGCGAAAGCAACCGCTATAACGGCGGGGCCGGCACGGCGACGATCAACCTGCGCGGCTTTGGCGCGGCGCGGACGCTGACGCTGATGAATGGCCGGCGACTGGCCGACAGCCCCGCCGCCGTGTTCCAGGGCGGTGGCGCGAACCTCAACTTCATCGCGACCGCCGCGGTCGGACGGATCGAAAACCTCAAGGACGGCGCGGCCGCCACCTACGGGTCCGACGCCATCGGCGGCGTGGTCAATTTCATCACCCGCAAGGACCTGGACGGACTGGAGGTCGACGGCGAATACGCGCTGATCGACAGTTCCGGCGGCGACTACAACGCCAATGCCGAATGGGGGAAGAAGTTCGAGAACGGCAACGTCCTGCTGACCGCCGGCTATCGCCACCTTTCGCGGCTGGACGTCCACGACCGCGACTGGGCCATCCAGTCGTTCGACCATGCGGGATGGGGGGCGGGAGGCTTCACCGGGGCGTCGAGCCCGCACCTGTTCCTGGCCGGCGCCCCGCTGTTCCGCGACAACGGCTGCCAGGAGCTCGGCGGCACGCTGACCAACAGTGTCACCTATGCGAATCCCTTGAACGGAACCTTGGGCAAGGGGCCACGGCGACCGTCGCTGTCCCCGTCAGCGCCCAGAGTCCGCAGGCGACCAACTCGACCTGCCGCTTCCAGTTCTCGAACTTCAACGACCTGGTCAACCGGGAGGACCACTACCAGCTCTATGGCGAGGTCAGTTTCAAATTCTCCGAAAACATGGCGTTCCACGGTGAGGTCGCCTGGACCAAGAACGACACGCCGGAGCAGCGCATCTCGCCCGCCAACCTGACGGCGGTTTATCCCTCGCCGGTCTCGATCGGCGGCACCTCGTTCTCGCCGACCGCGCCCACCGGGGCCAATCTGTCGGTGCCCTACGCCCTGGGACACGGTCATCACCGCCAGCGTCCAGGACCTGATCGACAAGGACCCGCCGTACGTCCCGAGCCAGTACAACTATGACTACACCTCCGGAAACCCGCTCGGCCGGGTGTTCGAGCTGGGGGTGAAGAAGAAGTTCTGATCCTCGGCCCGGTCCCGGGCGGGGCACGACAGGGGTGCGGCGGCCAGCGCCCCTGTCGCTTTACGCATCCCCTACGGCCGGGCGTGCTTGGGCAGGGCGGCGATCTCTTCGGCGGTCAGCTTGCGGATGTTGCGCACCGGACAGCGGTGCGGCCCGATCGGGCTGTGGGTGATGATCTCGGCGTCCAGCCCGCTGCAGATATAGTCGCTGCCGCGCGACACCAGGGCGATCTTGTTGGCCCAGTCGACATCGTCGCAGCGGCCGAACATCTCGAACTGATACACGTCCTTCACGCCCACCCGGACGTTGACGATGCGGTCGTCGCTGGACGCGAAGTTGTTCACCTGGTGGGTCCAGAAGCATTGCTTGGCCGGCTTGGCGCCCGGCTCCAGTGGGGACTTGGCGGCCGCCTGCGGGGCCGCGCCGCCTAGCGCCAGCAGGGTTGCGGCGGCGACGGCCAGGACTAACTGTCTCATGATCTCTCAGGTCTCCGGTCGTCCCCCGGTTTCCTGACTATAGAGGCCCGAGGCCGGCTTAGGAACGGCTGCGCCGTGCGGCGCGGCGGGCGAAGCGGTGCGGGGCCATCAGCTCGGCCGCCGCGGCCCCGATCGGCGAGGGCGCGCCCAGCGCCAGCGCCGCCACATGCTCGGCCAGCAGCGGGGCCAGCGAGAACCCGCGCGAGCCGAAGCCGCTGAGCACGAAGAGCCCGTCCTCGCCCAAGGACCCGGCCAGCGGCAGCCGGTCGGGCGTCACCGCCCGGATCGCGGCGCGGCCCTCCAGCGGCCCGGTCGCCAGCCGCGCCGCCAGCCCCGGCAGGGCGGCGGCCAGCAGGTCGAGGTTGCGCCGATGGTCGGCCGCGCGCAGGTCGGTCGCCGCGTCGTGCCGGTCGTGGGTGGCGCCGAACAGCAGCCCCGTCCGGGTCGGCAGGACGTAGCCGCCCCAGGCCGCGGCCGGAGCCTGTTCGCCGCCCCGGCTCCAGCTGGCCTGGCCGCGCACCGGCGCCAGCGGCAGGTCCGGCGCCAGTTCGCGGGACCCCAGGGCCGCGGCCAGGATCACGGCGTCGGCGCGGACGATCTCACCGCCGGCCGCGTCCAGCAGCCGCCAGCCGGCTCCGTCGCGGGCCAGGCTGGTCACCGTCGCCGTGTGCGTCGCCCCCGTCCAGGCGGCCAGGATCGGCGCGGGGTCCACGACCAGGGCGTTGGCCTGGTCGAGGGCGGCCGGGGCCGGCTCGCCCAGCCGCGCCGCCGCCGCCGCCGGATCCAGTATCGCCAGCGCGCCCGGCTCGAACACGTCTGAGCCGGCGATCCGCGCGAACCGCTCGGCGTCGCGGGGGTCCGCGGCCAGTTGCAGCACGCCGCGTGCCAGGACGGCGTCAGGAACGTCCGCATAGAGCTGCACGGCCCGCCCGACCGCCTGGGCGAACAGCCGCGCCGCCTCGCCAAGGCCGGCGTCCAGTCGCGGGGTGACCAGGGCGGCGGGATTGCCCGACCCGCCCGCGCCGGGGTGGGCGGCCTCCACCACGACAGCTTCCCCGCCCAGGGCGCGCACCGCGCGCGCCGCCGCCGCCCCGGCGATCCCCGCGCCGACGATGGCGACCCGGCGCCGCGGCGGGTCGGCGGCCTGGCCGGGCAGCCTGGCCTCGAGCCGCTGGCGCTTGCGCCCATGGCCGGGACGCTTTTCCACCGCGAAGCCGGCCGCCGCGAGCCCGCGCCGCACCTGGCCGGCCACGGTGAAGCTCGCCGCCCGGGCGCCGGGCGCAGAGCGGGCGGCCACCAGGGCCAGCACCTCGTCGGTCCACATCTGCGGGTTCAGGGCGGGTGAGAAGCCGTCGAGGAACCAGGCGTTCGCCGCCCCCGCCCAGCCCGCCAGCGCCTCGCCGACGTCAAGCACCGCCACGTCGAGGATCGCGCCCCACTCCGGCAGGTCGACGCGATGGCGACCCCGCGCGTAGCCCGGCCAGCAGGCGACCAGCGGCGCGACGACCTGCGCCAGCTCCGGCCAGCGGGCCAGGGCGCGGGCGGCCTCCTCGGCGGCGACCGGGAAGGCCTCGACGGAGAAGATCTGGAGCCGGCCCTCCGGCGGCCGGGTGCGGCGCCAGAGGTCGAGCAGGGCCGCGATGTTGAGCCCTGTGCCGAACCCCAGCTCACCGACCGTGAAGGTCCGCCGGCCGGCCCAGGCGTCCGGCAGGCCGCAGCCGTCCAGATAGACCGCCCGGCTCTCCGCCAGCCCGTCCTCGGCCGAGAAATAGACGTCGCCGAACCGCCGCGAGCGCGGCTGGCCGTCTTGCGTCCAGTCCAGCGGGCTTTGGCGCGGGTCCTGCGGCGCGGTCATTCGGGTATCCGGAACGAAGAAGGGCCGCCCCTGCGGGCGGCCCTTCCGTAACGCGAAGCGCGGTGCGGCGCTTACTTCTTCTCGGGCATGGCAGGCGCGGCCGCAGGTGCGGCGGCAGGCGGCGTGGTCGCCATCGCGGCGTCGGCGGCCGGGGCCTTCGAAGCGTCGGCGGCGGCGTCCGTGGCGGCGGCGGCGGCCGGCGCGGCGGCGTCGGCCGGCGGGGTGGTGGCGGTCGCGGTGGCGTCGGACGCCGACGGGGCGTCGGCCTTCTTCTGGCAGGCGGCGACGCCCAGGGCGGCGACGGCGGCGACGGCGATCAGCGCTGTGCGCAGGGGATGGCTCATAGGGGGCAGTCCTCTCGTGGGGGTGTCTCGCGCCGGTCGGACGTCCCGCCGAGCAAGTCGCCTTTGCGGAGCGCCCCCCGGCGCCGGCGCAGAAATACGCCCGCCCCCCGGAGCTCGCAAGGTCAATTATCACGAATCCGTGATCACATGTTCCGCCGGCCGTGCGACTTGGCCGATCAGGCCTCGGCGGGGATGTTCGACAGGGCCTCTTCCAGCTCCAGGAAGCTGGGCTGGGCGCCGGAGGGCACGTTGCCGCGGCCGATCTCGACCGAGATCTGGGCGGCGTTGCCGTGCAGGTGGGCGACGAGGACCGCCTGGATGATCTTGTAGAAGGCGCCTTCCTCCTCGGTGACTTCGCTCATCCGCGTGGCCATCGGCCCGACCATGCCATAGGCCAGGAACACGCCGAGGAAGGTGCCGACCAGGGCGCCGCCGATCATCTGGCCCAGCACCTCGGGCGGCTCGGTGATCGCGCCCATGGTCTTGATGACCCCCAGCACGGCGGCCACGATGCCCAGCGCCGGCAGGGCGTCGGCCAGGGCCTGCATGGCGTGCGCGGGCATCAGCGCCTCATGGTGATGCTTCTCGAGCTGCTTCTCCATCGCGTCCTCGACCTGGTGCGGATCCTCCAGGTTCATGGTCATCATCCGCAGGGTGTCGCAGATGAAATCGATGGCGAAGTGGTCTTTGCAGATCTTCGGGAAGCGCGTGAAAATCGAGCTCTCTTTCGGGTTCTCGATGTGGCTTTCCAGGGCGATGACGCCCTTGGATTTCATGGTCTTGGTCAGCAGGAACAGCAGGCTGAGCAGGTCGCGGTAGTCGCCGGCCTTCCACTTGGGCCCGCCGAACACCTTGCCCATGCCGCCGCCCAGGCCCTTTATCGTGGTCATCGAGTTGGCGACCAGGAAGCTGGCGAGGCCGGCCCCGCCGATGGCCATCATCTCGTGCGGCGCCGCCTCGATGATGACGCCCATGTTCCCGCCGGACATGATGTAGCTGCCGAACACCAGGCCGAACAGCAGCACGAGACCGATAATCTGGAACATGGGCTCCCCCGGAGAACTGCCGGAACCATCGCGGTTAATGTTTAATGGCCCGTGAGCGCGGAATGGGGGTGACGCCGACGCGGGGTGCGGCATAAGGCCGGCGGATGACCGAGGTCAGCTCCGCCCCGCCGCGCATGTCCAAGCGCACCTTCACGATCATCTTCGGCGTCTCGCTGGCGACCCAGATCGGCAACACCGGCCTGATCTCGGTGCTGCCGCCGATCGGCCGCTCGATCGGGCTGGCCGACGAGATGGTGGTCTCGATCTTCTCGCTCTCGGCCCTGCTCTGGGCCTTCACCTCGCCGCGCTGGGCCGCGGCCTCCGACCGCTATGGGCGCAAGCCGCTGATGATGGTCGGGCTGGCCGGGTTCATGGTCTCCATGGCGCTGTGCGGCCTGGTGGTGAAGGCGGGGCTGCTGCACATGGCGACGCCGCTGGTGATCTTCGGGGCCTTCCTGGTCTGCCGCGCCCTGTTCGGCGCCTTCGGCCCGGCCAGCAATCCGGCCAGCCAGGCCTATGTGGCCGAGCACACGCCGCGCGAGCGGCGCACGCAGTCGATGGCCAGCCTGGCCGGCGCGGTGGGCCTGGGCCAGGTCACCGGGCCGTTCCTGGCGCCGCTGTTCATCTTGCCGGCGGTGGGCCTGTCCGGGCCGCTGTTCGCCTTCGCCCTGATCGCCGCGGCCATGCTGGCCATCGTCGCCGCCTTCCTGCCCGAGAGCACCGTGCCGCGTCCCCAGCCGGTGGTGCGCGCGCCCGGGGACGCCAAGGACCTGCCGATGTGGCGCGACGAGCGGGTGATCCCGTTCCTGATCTACGGCTTCATCGTCGCCACCTGCCAGACCGCCCAGCAGCAGACCCTGGGGTTCCTGGTGCTGGACAAGCTGCATGTGACCCCGCTCGAGTCGCAGCGCCCGCTGGCCATGGCGATGATGTTCGGCGCCGTGGCGGGGCTGCTGGCCCAGTGGGGCCTGATCCGCATGTTCGAGATGAACCCGCGCCAGCTGCTGCGCTGGGGCGTCGGGGTGGCGGCGGCCGGCAACCTGATCGTGGCCTTGGCGCCGGACTACTTCTGGGTGGTGGCGGGCTACGCCATCGCCAGCCTGGGCTTCGGCTTCGCCCGGCCGGGCTTCACCGCCGGCGCATCCATCGCGGTCGGCGCCATCGACCAGGCCCGGGTCGCCGGCGCCATCGCCGCGGTCAACGGCATCAATGTGATCCTGGCCCCGGCCTTCATGTGGCTGTACCGGCACGTCCAGTCGGGGCCGTTCCTGCTCAACATGGCGCTGATGACGGCGCTGCTGGTCTACACCTTCCGCAACCCGCAACTGCGCAACGCCGACCCCGAGCCCGCCACCCGCGCCGACGCCACCCTGGCTACGCTGGAGCGGACTGACGAGGGGGCTTGAGCCGGGGGTTGGGGATACCGTGGAATGGCTTGGGGCCAATTGGACCTGCACCTCAGCCCCCCTGGGCCTCCGCTTTCAATCGCCCGACCATCTCCAGCGAGAGATAGCCGTCGGCGGTCAGCCCGTGCGCCTTCTGCCAGGTGCGGAGCGCGCTGCGGGTCTTCAGGCCCACGACGCCGTCGGCCCCGCCCGGATCGTAGCCCAGGGCGATCAACGCCCGCTGCGCCGTCATCCGGTCCACCAGCGCCAGCGAGGTCTCCTGCGGCCACGGCCGCACCAGCCCTGGCGCGCCCGCGAACCGGTCGGCCAGCAGGCCAACGCCCAGGGCATAGGCCAGGCTGTTGTTGTACTGGCGCAGCGCGAAATGGTTGGGGAACAGCAGGAACAGCGGCCCGCCCGCGCCGGCCGGCGCGATCAGCTGGGCCTGCGAGGTGGAGTCCACCCCCGACCAAGGCAGGCCGTCGGCGCGGGTGACGCCCCGCTCGGCCCACTCGATCGGCGTCTCGCGCGGGCCCTCGGTCAGGCTGTAGTCGAAGCCGGGGGGCGCGGTGACCTCCCGCGCCCAGCTCTGGCCGCGCACCCAGCCGGCCTTGGTCAGCAGGTTGGCGGCCGAGGCCAGGCTGTCGGCGCTGGACCCCCAGATGTCGCGCCGTCCGTCGCCGTCCATGTCCACGGCCGTCGACAGGTACATGGACGGGATGAACTGGGTCTGGCCCATGGCCCCGGCCCACGAGCCGCGCAGCTTGGCGCGCGGCTGCTCGCCGGACTGGATGATCTTCAGCGCGGCGATCAGCTCGCCCTCGGCGAACGCGCGCCGGCGGCCCTGGGCAGCCAGGGTGGCGAAGGCGCGCACCACGTCGAAATCGCCCTGGAGCGCCCCGAACCCGCTCTCCATGGCCCAGACGCCCAGCAGGATCTCGCGCGGCACCCCGAACCGGTCCTCGATGGCGCCCAGCTCCGGCATCGCGGCGCGCTTGCGCTGGCCGATCTCGACCCGCGCGGGGCCGACTACGCCCTTAACATAGTCGCTGACCGGCTTGGAGAACTCCGGCTGCACGGTGTCCAGGCTGGCCACCCGCGGGTTCGGCGTCAGCCCGGCCATCTCGCGGCTGAGCACCTGCGGCGAGATCCCGGCCGCCAGCGCCCGGCTCTGGAACTCCGCCGCCCAGGCGTCGAACACCATGTCGCCGGACGCGGTGGGCGGGGCGATCGAGGCCAGGGGCGGCGCCGGCGGCGGCAGGAGGGCGGGCGGCGCCTCGACCCCCGGCGGCGGCCGCGTCAGGGCGGGGGGCGGGGGGCCCGGGCTCGCGCAACCGGCGAGGGCGAGCAGGGGGAGGAGAACGCGGAGACGCATGACCGTTCGACTCTAGGGTGCGTCGGCGCTGGCCCCAATCACATCGCTGTCAGGGCGGCGCCAGGCGCTCGCCGAGGGGCCATCCGGTTGACTCGCTCCGGGCCGTTCCGTATATGCGCGCGCTCTTGTTCGCCACCGGCCGGTTTTCGGCCCGCTTGAAGATACGGTCCCATGAAGGTCAGAAGCTCGCTCAAGTCGCTCAAGACGCGTCACCGCGACTGCAAGCTCGTGCGCCGCAAGGGCCGAGTCTACATCATCAACAAGACCAACCCGCGCTTCAAGGCCAAGCAAGGCTGAGCCGCGCCGCCGTGGCGCCCCGGGCTGTAGTCTGGGACTTCGGCAATGTGATCGTGCGCTGGAACCCGCGCACCCTCTATTCGAAGATTTTTCCCGACCCAGTCGTGTGCGACCGGTTCCTGGCCGACGTCTGCACCATGGCGTGGCACGCACCGACCGACTGCGGCGTGACCTTCGCCGACAACTGCGCGGCGCTGAGCGCCCGTCATCCCGACCACGAGGCCGCCATCTGGGCCTGGCGCCGGCGCTGGGACGAGATGTTCTCCGGCGCGATCCCCGAGACCGAGGCCGCCATAGAGGCGCTGCACGCGTGTGGCGTGCCGCAGTACGGGCTCTCCAACATCAGCCATGAGACCCTGGACTCGACCCTGGCCATGAGTCCGGCGTTCGGCCGGCTGGCCGGGGTGATCGCCTCCGGCGTCGAGGGCCTGATGAAGCCGGACCCGGCGATCTACCATCTGACCTGCGAGCGGTTCGGCCTGGCCCCCGGCGACCTCCTGTTCGTGGACGACAGCGCCCGGAACATCGCCGCCGCCCAGGCCGTCGGCTTCGACGTCCACCACTTCACCGACCCCGCGGCGCTCCGGCCCGCGCTGGCGGCGCGGGGGTTGCTGTAGGCGCGAGGAAGTGTGGCCCGCATCCAGAAGGGTTCACCGCCAGCCTTGGCCAGATCGGTGAATCCTCTAGCCCCGCGAAGCGGTGGAGGGGGCGCCGGGCTCGCGCTGGCGCTGGCGCGGTCCTGCGACCCCCCGCCACACCGCGGACAGACGTCCGCGCGCCCGGCCTTAACGTAACGCCGGTACAGCCTGGCACGGGCTCTGCACAGCCAGCCCGTACGCAGCCTGGCTGTGTTTCAGAATGAACGGGCTCCGTCGGGGGGCTCGCCTGCGAGACTGGACGACCGTCACCATGCGTACTTCCGCCGCCCTTCGCGCCCTGTTCGCCGCCACCGCCCTGACCGCCGCGGCCCTGGCCGGCCAGGCCTCCGCCGGCCAGCTGCTCACCAACGGCGGGTTCGAGAGCCCGGACATCGGCACGGGCAACTACACCTATCCGGGCCTGTCCTATGGCACGATCGCCCCGATCGGCGCCAACCAGGGCGGCTGGACCTTCGCCGGCTCGGCGCTGGTGAACGGCACGGGTTCCAACGCCTGGTACGGCGGCGCGGCGCCGGCCGGCATGGTCGGCGCGCAGTTCGCCGCCCTGCAGGCCACCTCCAGCCTGTCGCAGGCCTTCACCGCCACCGCGGGCGCCCTGCACCTGAGCTGGCTCGACGCTGGCCGCCCCTGGGGCATGGGCGACCAGAGCTACCAGGTGCTGCTGAACGGCGCGGCGGTCAGCGGCGCGTTCGGCACGGCCAGCAACGACCCCTTCTCGCTGAACACCCTCAACCTCACCGGCCTGACGGCGGGCGCCAGCTACAACCTGGCCTTCCAGGGGCTGGCGACCACCGACGACACCGCGTTCATCGACGAGGTGCAGCTCTCCGACGTCCTGCCGCCGCCACCGCCCAAGGCGCCGTCGATCACCGTGCTGGGCGATGATGCGACGCTGGGCGCCAACCAGTTCATGATCGAGGACTTCGATCACCCGATCGCGGCGGGCTTCAGCTTCGCGCAGGACGGCGGCGCCTATGTCCGCCCGGGCGCGCTGGGCCTGGACTCGGGCGTCAGCGCCCCGCCGCCCGGCGACCTGACCAACTACGAGACCGTCCTGACCGGCGGTCACGCTGTCCTGACATCGGTCAAGGCGCTCCAGTCGATCAGCTTCTACCTGGGCTCGCCGGACACCTACAACAAAGTCAGGTTCTCCGGCGCCGGCGGGTTCGCCTGGACCCTGGCCGGCGCGGATATCCTGGGTGGCCTCGTAACGGCCAACGGCGACCAGGGCGTCGGCCGCCGGGTCAGCTTCGACTTCGGCGACTTCAATGTGAACAAGGTGGAGTTCTCGTCCGCCGGCAATTCGTTCGAGTTCGACTCGATCGCCGGGCAGCTGCGCGGCGGCGTGCCGGAACCGGCGACCTGGACGATGCTGATCCTGGGCTTCGGCGCGGTCGGGACCCTGGTCCGCCGTCGCCGCACGGTGTCTACGTTCGCCTAGTCTCTCTCCCTGGGCGGACTTTCTAGGAACCCCCTGCCCCCCGAGGCGGGGGGTTTTTCTTGGGATGGATTTCCACGGACGGATGACAGCCGGGCGCGCCCTGACTAGGGTCCGCCGCTTCCCGATTTTCCGATCCTAGATTAAAGGCTTGGCCATGGCCGACGACGCGTCTTCCCACCCCGACATCCTGAACGCCACCGCCCAGGGGCAGCTCAAGAGCATCATCGAGCGTATCGAGCGGCTCGAGGTCGAGAAGGGCGAGATCGCCGAGCAGATCAAGGAGGTCAAGGCCGAGGCCAAGGGCAACGGCTTCGACGTCAAGATCATCAACAAGGTGGTGCGCCTGCGCAAACAGGACCGCGCCAAGCGCCAGGAAGAGGAAGCCATCCTCGACCTCTACATGGCGGCCATCGGAGAGATTTGAACCGCAAGCCGCCCGTTTCGCCTCACGAGGCCCGGAAGGCGGCGGCCAAGCGCGCCGCCCTCAATGCCTTGAAGCGCGCCAGGCGGACGGCCGACAAGGCCGGCGTCAAGCTCTCTGACTGGGAGGGCGAGTTCCTCGCCGAGGTGGCCGACCGGGTGAAGACCTACGGCCGCGCCTTCGGCGACCCGGAGAAGGGCGCGGCGGGCCAGGCGCTCTCGGCCCTGCAGACGGTGAAGCTCAAGGAGATCGCCGCCAAGGCCAAGGGCGAGCCTAAGGGGCTGAAGCGCTGCCAGGGGTTCCGCCGGAAGACCGCGGAGGGTTAGGGTATATCCACATCCCATGGCTCCGTTGATTTCGCGCCCCTTCCTCCTCGATGGAGGAAGGGTAGGGATGGTGGTGAGTGCAAGACGCTGAAGCGAAACCATAGGTCGGCGCCGACCTATGGGTTCTGTTTCGCCGCGGCGTCCACACCACCACCCCTGCCCCTCCTCCATCGAGGAGGAGGGATGCCAGGTCGCCAACCGCCGTTGGCTGTCGATCCATTCTAGCGCTGCCGCGCCTGTTCGTGCGAGGTCAACCGCCTTTAGGGGAGGGTTGCCGGTGTTCAAGCGCGTCCTGATCGCCAACCGCGGCGAGATCGCGATCCGCATCGCCCGCGCCGCCGCCGGGCTCGGCGTGGAGTCCGTAAGTGTCCACCACCCGGCCGACGCGCTCGCCCTGCACACCCGCGCCTCCAGCGAGACCCGGGTCATCGGGTCGGCGGCCGACGATCCGGTGGCGACCTATCTCGACGTCGAGGCGCTGATCGGCGTGGCCCGCGCCACCGGCTGCGATTGCGTCCACCCGGGCTACGGCTTCCTGTCGGAGAACGCGGCCTTCGCTCGCCGCTGCCTGGCCGAAGGCCTGGCCTTCATCGGACCGAAGCCCGAGACGCTCGAGATGTTCGGCGACAAGGTGAAGGCCCGCCAGCTGGCCCAGTCGCTGGGCGTGCCGACCGTGCCGGGCAGTCCGACGGCCCTGGCGAGCGCCGCCGACGCCACGGCCGCCGCCCAGGCGCTGGGCTATCCCGTCATGCTGAAGGCGTCGGCCGGCGGCGGCGGGCGCGGCATGCGCCAGGTCGCGGGGCCCGACGAGATGGCCGCCGCCTTCGCCCGCTGCGAGGGCGAGGCGCAGGCCGCGTTCGGCGACGGGTCGGTCTTCGCCGAGAAGCTGGTCGAGCGGCCGCGCCACATCGAGGTCCAGGTCCTGGCTGACGCGACTGGCGAGATCGTCCACCTCTGGGAACGCGACTGCTCGGTGCAGCTCCGCAACCAGAAGGTCGTCGAGATCGCCCCGGCCCCCAACCTGGACGCCGGCCTGCGCGGCCGGATCCTGGCCGACGCGATCCGCCTGGCCCGCGCCGGTGAATACGTCAACGCTGGCACCGTCGAGTTCCTGGTCAGTCCGGAACGCGGCGAGCACTATTTCATCGAATGCAACCCGCGCATCCAGGTGGAGCACACGGTCACCGAGGAGGTCACCGGCGTCGACCTGGTCGAGGCCCAGTTCCGCATCGCGGCCGGCGAGACCCTGGCCGCCCTCGGGCTGGCCAGCCAGGCGGCCGTGCCCCCGCCGCGCGGCTTCGCCGTCCAGGCCCGTATCGTCGCCACCGGCGCCGGCGTGATCACCGCCTACAAGGAGCCCGGCGGTCCGGGCGTGCGGGTGGATTCCTGCGGCTACCTGGGCCTGGCGCCGCCGCCGCAGTTCGACCCGATGTTCGCCAAGCTGATCGCGCGGTCGAACTCGACCGGGTCGTTCATCTCGGCGCTGGACCGGGCGGCCCAGGCGCTGGCGGAGTTCCACATCGCCGGCCTGCCCACCAACCTTGGCCAGCTGCGCGCCATCCTGGCCGACCCGTCGGTGCGGGCCGGCGACGCCCGCACGAGCCTGCTGGCCGAGCGTCCCGAGCTGGCCGCGTCAGGCGGTCCCGCCGCGCAGCCCACCGGGTCGCTGGCGCTGTTCCACCAGCAGTCCGCGGCCGTGCAAGGCGGTCGCCGCGCGCCGGCGGCGCCCGCCGCCGCGGCGCCGACCCTCGCCCTGGCCGAGGGCGAAGAGGCTGTGGAGTCGCCGATGGCCGGCTCGGTCATCGAGCTCTCGGTCGCGGTCGGCGCCACCGTGGCGGCCGGCGACACCCTGATGGTCATCAGCGCCATGAAGATGGAGACCTCGGTCACCGCGCCCTGCGCCGGCGTGGTCACGCGCCTCGCCGAGGTGGGGCCGGGCAGCGCCGTCGTCGCCGGCCAGGTGGTCGCGGCCATCGCTCCGGCGGACGATGCCAACCCCCGGGCCGCGCGCGACTACGGCGACGACAGCTGGGCGCCGATGCTGGGCCAGGTCGCCGCCCTGCAGGCCATTGCCCATCGCCGCCTGGCCCCCGGCTCCCAGGAGCCGGGCGTCGTCCGCCAGCGCAGCCGCGGCAAGCTCAACTGCCGCGAACGCATCGACCTGCTGCTGGACCCCGGCAGCTTCCGCGAGGTGGGCAGCCTGGCGGGGTTCGCGAGCTATGACGCCGACGGCGGCGTGGCCGACTTCACCCCGGCCAACCACGTGGGCGGCTGGGGCCAGGTCGAGGGCCGCCGCGTGGTGGTCTGCGCCGACGACTTCACCTCGCGCGGCGGCCACTCCGACGGCTCGATCGGCCAGAAGAGCCGCTATCTCGACGAACTGGCCATGGAATACCGCTGCCCGTCGCTGCGGCTGTTGGACGGCTCGTCGGGCGGCGGCAGCGTCGCCACCATGGTGCCCAAGCAGGAGGAGGGGGCCAGCCAGGCCCGCGAGAGCTCCGGCGCCATCACCGCCGGCCGGCCGCGGGTGTCGGGCGGCGGCGGCTCGTTCCTGCCCGGCCACCTGGGCAGTTCGATGTACGCCGAGCAGCTGGGCCGCGTGCCGGTGGTCAACCTGCTGCTGGGCAGCGTGGTCGGGATCGGCGCGGCCAAGGCGGTGCTGGGCCACTACTCGGTGATGGTCCGCGACCTGGCCCAGCTGTTCGTCGCCGGGCCGCCGGTGGTCAGCCACGCCATGGGTTACCAGGTCACCAAGGAGGACCTGGGCGACTGGCGGATCCACTGCCGCAACGGCTCGGTGGACAACCTGGCCGAGACCGAGACCGAGGCGTTCGCCATGGCGCGGCGCTTTCTCTCCTACCTGCCGTCCAGCGTCTATGAGCCGCCGCCGCGGGCGGCCTGCGACGATCCCGCCGACCGGCGCGAGGAGGAGCTGTTCACCCTCGTGCCGCGCAAGCGCACCACCACCTTCGACATGCGCCGCGCCATCCGGCTGATGGCCGACAAGGGGTCGTTCTTCGAGATCGGGTCGCTGTGGGGGACCGACCAGATCGTCGGCTTCGTCCGCTTCCAGGGCCATCCGGTGGGGGTGATCGCGTCGGACAGCCGGCACGAGAACGGCGGCGCGCTGACCGCCGACGGCTGCGACAAGCTGCGCCGCCACCTGGACCTCTGCGACCTGTTCCACGTGCCGGTGCTGAACCTGGTCGACAATCCGGGCTTCGCGGTCGGGATCGAGCACGAGATCGCCGGCACCATCCGCAAGGGCGCCGAGTGGATGATCGCCTTCGCCCAGGTCAGCGTGCCGATCTTCACGGTGATCATGCGCCGCAGCTTCGGGGTGGCCGGCAACAACTATGCGACGCCCAAGAGCGGGGCCCATCCGCGGGTGGTCTGGCCGGCCGCCGACGCCGGCGGGATCCCGCCGGAGGGCGGCATCGAGGCGGCCTACAAGCGCCAGCTGGCCGAAGCCGCCGACCCCGCAGCCCTGCGCGCCGAGATCGAGGCCCGGATCGAGAGCGTCCGCGGCCCGGTGGGCCCGCTGAACCGCTTCCAGATGGAAGAGATGATCGACCCGCGCGACACCCGGGCCTGGATCTGCGAGTGGGTCGACGGCGCCACGCGGGTCGCGAGCCAGCCCGCGCGGCTGGGCCCCCGGGCGCTGGCTTTCAGGCCTTAGGCCGCCGCGACCTCTTCGGCGTCGGCCTCGGCCTTCACGAGGCCGTCGAGGCCCTGTTCGCGGACCTTGCGATAAAGGGTGGAGCGGCCGATGCCGAGGCGGCGCGCCACCTCGCTCATGTGGCCGGCATAGACCTCGATGGCCAGCTGGATGAGGTCGCGCTCGATCTCCTCCAGGGTGCGCAGGTGGCCGCGGCCGTCCAGGATGCGGACCGGGGTCTCGGCGGCCGGACCTTGCGCCGCCACGGCGCTGGGCGGCGGCATCGGCGCGGCCGTATAGTCCGGTGGCGGGGCGGCGACCCCGGAGATGGCCGGGAAGTCGTGCGGCTGCAGATAGGGGGCGTCGGCCAGCACGATCGCCCGATAGACCGCGTTCTCCAGCTGCCGCACGTTGCCGGGCCAGTCGAAGGCGGTGAGGTAAGCCAGGGTCTCGGGCGTGGCGCCGACCACCGACTTGCCCTCTTCCACATTGAACCGCTTCACGAAGCAGTCGACCAGGGCGACCACGTCCTCCTTGCGCTCGCGCAGGGCCGGGGCCTCGATCGGGAACACGTTCAGCCGGTAGAACAGGTCCTCGCGGAACCGCCCCTCGGAGACCGCCAGCGAGAGGTCGCGGTTGGTGGCCGAGACGATGCGGACGTCGACCTTGATCGAGCGCTTGGCGCCGATCGGGTCGATCTCGCTTTCCTGCAGGGCGCGCAGCAGCTTGACCTGGACGTCCAGCGGCAGCTCGCCGACCTCGTCCAGGAACAGGGTGCCGCCATTGGCCTCCTGGAACTTGCCCAGGTGCTTGTCGCTGGCGCCGGTGAAGCTGCCCTTCTCGTGGCCGAACAGGATGCTCTCGACCAGGTTCTCGGGGATCGCGCCGCAGTTCACCGCCACGAACGGCTTGCCGGAGCGCTCCGAGGAGCCGTGCACCGCGCGCGCGATCACTTCCTTGCCGACCCCGCTCTCGCCGGTGATCAGGATCGGGATCGAGGACTTGGCCGCCCGCTCGCCCAGGCGCTTGACCATCAGCATGGCCGGCGAGGCGCCGATCAGGTCGTTGAAGGTGGTGCGGCCGCTGGCGTGCTTCTTGAGCCGGTCGACTTCACCCTTGAGGGCGCCCATGCTGAGCGCATTGCGGATCGAGACGGTGATCCGCTCGGGGCTGGCCGGCTTGACGAAGAAGTCGCCGGCGCCGGACTGCATGGCCTGGACCACGGTGTCGATCCCGCCGGTGGCGGTCAGCACGATCACCGGCTGCTTGAAGCTGCGGGCGCGCATCTCGATCAGGGTGTCCTGGCCGGAGATGCCGGGCATCACCAGGTCCAGCAGGACCACGTCGACGCTTGCCCCGGAGGTCAGGTGCTGGATCGCCTCGTCGCCGCTCTGGGCGTGGGCGACGGCGAACCCGTCGCGCTCCAGGACCGCCTGGATCAGGCGACGTTGGGTAGGGTCGTCATCGACGACAAGGACCGTTTTGGTCATGCGAGAAACACCCACCGGATTGGACGCTCGCTGTTCTGGCGAGGCCTTCTTCTTGTCCCTGATTGATACAGGGCAAGGGTAAAGGCGGCGTTTCGCAGACCTGAGTCAGGGATTAACGGCCACCGGCTCCGGGACCCGGTCGGGGATGGTGAACAGGGGCAGGAAGACCTGCACCAGCGGCCCGATGGCGAAGGCGTAGAGCACCGTGCCCAGGCCGACCGTCCCGCCCATCAGCCAGCCGATGGCCAGGACCGTCAGTTCGATGCCGGTCCGCACCCAGGCGATCCGCCAGCCGGTGCGCCGCACCAGGCCGGTCATCAGGCCGTCGCGCGGACCCGGTCCCAGCCCCGCGCCGATATAGAGCGCGCCGGCGATCCCGTTCAGCACCACGCCCAGGATCAGCATCACGGCGCGGATGGCCAGGCCGTCGACGGCCGGCAGCACCAGCATCGTCAGGTCCACGGTTGTCCCTATCGTCAGCACATTGGCGATCGTGCCGATCCCCGGCCGCTGGCGCAGCGGGATCCACAGCAGCAGCACGACGGCGCCGGTGGCGTTCACCAGCATGCCGAACGAAAGGCCGACGTGGGCCGCCAGGCCCTGGTGGAACACGTCCCACGGGTCGAGGCCCAGGGTGGCGCGCAGCATCAGGGCCATGGAGGCGCCATAGAGCGACAGGCCGGCGAACAGCTGTATCAGGCGACGGGTCATCATGGATGGCCAGATGCTGCCAAGTGGCCTTTGAAAACAGAGCCAGTTCTGCGAGTGTGGCCTCATGAGCCCCCGCCGCATCAGTCCCGCCTCCGTGACCCGCTTGCTCGGCCCCTGGCGCGGCGAGCGCGTGGGGCCGGCCTATGGCCAGCTGGCCGACAGCCTGCGGCTGTTGATCCTGGACGGCCGCCTGCCGCTGGACGTCGTGCTGCCGGGCGAGCGGGAGCTGGCCCAGACCCTGGAGGTCAGCCGCACCACCGTGACTGCCGCCCTGGCCCGCTTGCGCGACGACGGCTTCCTCGATCGCCGGCAGGGCGCGGGCGCCAGGACCCGGCTGCCGGGGGGGCCCGGCGAGCGCGGCGCGCCCGGCCCGCTGGCCGGCGTCGAGGCCGAGGGGCTGCTGGACCTGGCCTCCGCCGCCCCGCCGGCCAGCGAGGCGGTGCATGGGGCCTATGCCGCGGCGCTCAGCGCGCTGCCGGCCCACCTGCCGCACACCGGCTACGCGGCCCTGGGCCTGACCTCGCTGCGCCAGACCATCGCCGAGCGCTACAGCCGCCGCGGCCTGCCGACCACGGCCGACCAGATCATGGTCACCAACGGCGCCCAGCACGCCCTGGCCCTGATGCTGCGCCTGCTGGCCGGCCCCGGCGACCGCGTGGTCATCGACCATCCCACCTATCCGCACGCCATCGACGCCATCCAGCGCGCCTCGTGCCGCGCCGTGCCGGTCGGCCTGCCGGACCACGGCTGGGACGTGGAAGGCGTCGCCGCCGCCATGAGCCAGAGCGGTCCGCGGCTGGCCTATTTCATCGCCGATTTCCACAATCCCACCGGCCGCTGGATGTCGCCCGAGACCCGCACCGCCATCGCCGCGGCGGCGCAGCGCACGCGGACCACCCTGATCTTCGACGAGACCCTGGTGGACCTCTGGCTGGACGCGCCGATCGAGCCCTACGCCTTCGAGGAACCGGAGAGCGGGCTGGTGCGCCTGGGGTCGACCGGCAAGAGCTTCTGGGGCGGCCTGCGCCTGGGCTGGATCCGCGCCGACGCCCAGACCATCCTGGCGCTGGCGCCGCGCCGCGCCTCCATCGACCTGGGCACGCCGCTGCTGGAGCAACTGGCCGCCGTTCACCTGCTGAGCGACGACGAGGCGGCGCTCAGCGCGCGGCGCGCGATGCTGCGCAGCCGCCGCGACCACCTGCTGGGCCTGGTCCGCGCGCGGCTGCCGGACTGGCGGGTGGCCTCGCCGCCCGGCGGCCTGTCGCTCTGGGCCGAGTTGCCGGCGCCGGTGTCGAGTTCGCTCGCCGCCACCTCGGAGCGGTTCGGCGTCCGCCTGGCCGCCGGCCCGCGATTCGGCGTCGACGGCGCCTTCGAGCGCTTCCTGCGCCTGCCCTTCACCCTGCCGCCGGAAGACCTGGCGAAGGCGGTAGACAGCCTGGTCCAGGCCTGCGCCCGCCTGCGCCCCTCGTCATCGCCCGCCCGCGCCTCGCTGGGCGCGGTGGTCTAGGAGCGCCGACCCGGCGACAAGCTTGCGGGCGCGGCCGGCCGCGCCATAGTGACCCGGGACACCGACCCTTCGCGGCGTCGGCTGTCGGGAGGCCGCATGAAGATCATCCGCTTGGGCGTCGCGCTGGCCTTGGCCCTGACCCTGGCCGCCTGCCAGAAGGCCGCGTCGCCGGGGAACGTCGACGCCAGGCGCCTGACGGCGGCGGCGGGCAACGCCGAGTGGCTCTCCTACGGCAAGGACTACAACGAGCAGCGGTTCAGCCCGCTGGACAAGGTCAACGCCACCACGGTCGAGAGGCTGGGCCTGGCCTGGTACGCCCAGTTCGACACCGACCGCGGCCAGGAGGCGACGCCCCTGGAGGTGGACGGGGTGATCTACACCACCACCGCCTGGTCCAAGGTGTTCGCCTTCGACGCCGTGCGCGGCAAGCTGCTGTGGAGCTACGATCCCGGCGTGAAGGGAACCAAGGGCTTCGACGCCTGCTGCGACGTGGTCAACCGCGGGGTCGCGGTGTGGAAGGGCCGCGTCTACGTCGGCACGCTCGACGGCCGGCTGGTCGGCCTGGACGCCAAGACCGGCAAGGTCGCCTGGTCAGTGCAGACCACCGACCCCGCCAAGCCCTACACGATCACCGGCGCGCCCAGGGTCATCAAGGACAAGGTGCTGATCGGCAACGGCGGGGCCGAATACGGCGTGCGCGGCTACATCACCGCCTACGACGCGGCCACCGGCAAGCAGGCCTGGCGCTTCTACATGACCCCCAATCCCGAGGGGAAACCCGACGGCGCGGCCTCCGACAAGGTGATGGCCGAGAAGGGCTACGCCACCTGGTCCGACGGCGAGTGGAAGAAGACCGGCGGCGGCGGCACGCCCTGGGACGCCATCGCCTACGATCCCGTGCTGGACATGGTCTACATCGGCGGCGGCAACGGCAGCCCCTGGAACCACATGCGCCGCTCGGGCGGCAAGGGCGACAACCTGTTCCTGTCGTCGATCGTCGCGCTGCGGCCCGACACCGGCGACTACGTCTGGCATTACCAGACCACGCCGGGCGAGAGCTGGGACTACACCGCCACCCAGCAGATCATGCTGGCCGACCTGACCATCGCGGGCCAGCCGCGCAAGGTGCTGATGCAGGCGCCGAAGAACGGCTTCTTCTATGTGATCGACCGCGCCACCGGCCAGCTGATCTCGGCCAAGCCCTACGTCAGCAACCTGACCTGGGCGAGCGGCGTCGACATGAAGACCGGCCGGCCGATCGAGAACCCGGCGGCGCGCTACCAGAAGGCCATGGTTCTGCAGGTGCCGGGCCCGCTGGGCGCGCACAACTGGCAGCCGATGGCGTTCAACCCCAAGACCGGCCTGGTCTATATCCCCACCAACGTCACCCCGTTCGCCTACACCGACGACAAGGGCTTCAGCTACAAGGCCGGGGCCTGGAACGTCGGCGTCGACTTCCTGGCCAATTCGCTGCCCAGCGATGCGGCGCAGCTGAAGGCGCTCACCGCCCTGGTCAAGGGCAGCCTGGTGGCCTGGGACCCGGTGAACCAGAAACAGGTCTGGAGCGTCGAGCACCCCTATTTCTGGAACGCCGGCGTGCTGACCACCGCTGGCGGCCTGGTGTTCCAGGGCTCGGCCGAGGGCGAGCTGGCGGCCTACGACTCCGCCAGCGGCAAGAAGGTGTGGTCCTACAAGACTGGCAACGGGGTGATCGCCGCGCCGATGACCTACGAGATCCGCGGCGAGCAATATGTTGCCGTGATGGTGGGCACCGGCGGCGGCGGGCAGATCTCGGCGCCGGCCTCGATGCCGACCCGCTCGCGGCTGCCGGGCCGGCTGCTGGTGTTCAAACTGGGCGGGACCGCCAAGGCGGCGGCCTTCCCGACTCCGCCCGAGCCGCCGCCCATCGACCTGGCTGGGGTGACGTCGGCCGGCGACGTGCAGCACGGCTTCGCCCTGTTCCATCAGAACTGCCAGGTCTGCCACGGCCCCAACGCCTCCGGCGCCTGGCTGCCGGACCTGAAGCGCTCGCCGATGCTGATGACCGCCGACAACTGGAAGGGCGTGGTCATCGACGGGGCCAGCGCGCCGCGCGGCATGGCCAGCTTCAAGCGGTTCTTCACCGACCAGGACGCCGAGGACGTCCGCGCCTACGTGCTCTCCGAAGCCCAGAAGGCGGCCTCCGCCCAGGTCGCGCCGGCCGCTCCGATCGGTTGAAGCGAGTCAGGCGAACGTGGAGTCCGGTCGTTGCCTGACGCGCTCGCTACGGCAGCACCGCCGCGAACTGCTCGGTGATCCAGTCGGCCTGAGCGTCGGTCAGGATCAGCGGCGGGGCGATGCGGATGGTGTGCTCGTGGGTCTCCTTGGCCAGCAGGCCGCGGGCCTGCAGGGCCTCGCAGACCCGGCGCGCGCCGCCGGCGTCGGCGTGCAGTTCGACAGCGATCATCAGGCCACGGCCGCGGACCTGCTTGACGCGCGGGGCGCTGATGGCGGCGAGGTCGGCCTGCAGGCGCGCGCCGACGCGGGCCGCGTTCTCGACCATGCTCTCTTCCACCAGCACCTTCAGCGCCATCCGCGCCACGGCGCAGGCCAGCGGGTTGCCGCCGAACGTGGAGCCGTGCTCGCCGGGGTGCAGCACATCCATCACCTCGGTGTTCGAGAGTACCGCCGAGACCGGATAGAAGCCGCCCGACAGCGCCTTGCCCACCAGGGTCAGGTCCGCCTCGATGCCCTCGTGCTCTTCCGCCAGCAGCCGGCCCGTGCGGCCAAGGCCGGTCTGGATCTCGTCCAGGATCAGGATGACGTTGTGGGCGGTGCAGAGCTCGCGCACCCGCTTCAGATAGCCGGCGGGCGGGATGATCACCCCGGCCTCGCCCTGGATCGGTTCCACCAGGAAGGCCACGGTGTTGGGGCCGATGGCGGCCTCCAGGGCGTCGGCGTCGCCGAACGGCACGGTGCGGAAGCCGGGCGCGAAGGGGCCGAAGCCGCCGCGCGACTGCGGATCGGTGGAGAAGCCGACGATGGCCACCGTGCGGCCGTGGAAATTCTCCGACGCCACGATGATCTCGGCCGCGCCGTCCGGCACGCCCTTGACCTCATAGCCCCACTTGCGGGCCACCTTCAGCGCGGTCTCGACCGCCTCGGCGCCGGAGTTCATCGGCAGCGCCTTGTGGCTGTTGGTGAGCGTGCAGAGCTCCTCGTAGAAGGGCGCCAGCTGGTCGTTGCGGAACGCCCGCGAGGTCAGGGTCAGCCGCCCGGCCTGCGCGGTCATGGCGGCCAGGATCCTGGGGTGGCAGTGGCCCTGGTTGACCGCCGAATAGGCCGACAGGCAGTCCATATAGCGGCGACCGTCCACGTCCCAGACATAGACCCCTTCGCCCCGCGTCAGGACCACGTCCAGGGGCTTGTAGTTCCTGGCGCCGAAGCGGGCCTCGGAGGCGATCAGGCGGGCGGCGCGGGTCAGGCTGATGTCGTTCATGGCGGGGCTCCCTATTCGGCGGCGTGCAGGGTGGTGGCGGGCAGGGTGGTGGCGGGCAGGGCGGCGGCCGGGACGGATCTGCGGTCGAGGCGCAAGGTCATGCAGTAGGAGGCGCCGCCGGACAGGATGAAGGGGTCCAGGTCGACCTCGGTGAGGGCGTAGCCGGCCGCCTGCAGCTTGCGGCGCAGGCTCTCCGGGGCGCGGGCCATGATCACCCGGTCGCCCAGGTTGACGGCGTTGACGCAGAACGCGGCGGCCTCTTCGTCGGTGGCCTCGATGCGCTGGTGCGGCGGGATCTGGGCGCGGATCGTCGCCAGCGCTTCGGGCGTGAAGGCGCCGGGGAAGTACAGCACCTGGCCGCCGGCCAGCGGGCAGAAGCAGGTGTCCAGGTGGTAGAACTGATCGGTGGCCAGTTCGAGGGCCACCGTCTCCTGGCCGAACGTCCGGGCGATCACGGCGACCGCGCCCTTGCTGGAGCGCGGGCCATGGCCGCACCAGAACAGCCGGCGGTCCGCATCCCAGATCGCGTCGCCGGCGCCCTCGTGGAACAGCCCCTCCGGCAGGTCGACCAGTTCGCTGACCAGGCCGCGCGCCTTCAGGCGCTGGAACACCGCGCGGAAGATCGGCTCCTCGCCCTGCCGCTCCGGATGACGGAAGCGGGCCGGCAGCACCTTGCCGTCCAGCACCACGGCGGCGTTGGCCGGGAACACCAGGTCGGGCAGGCCGCGGATCGCGCCGATGGTCTCGACGTGGGCGCCGGCGGCCTCGAGCGCCGCGCGCAGGGCGGCGGACCCGGCGCGGGCGGCGGCGGCGTGAGCCGGGGTCCAGCCCTTCGGGTCCATCCAGGGGTTGATCCGGTAGCTGACGTCGAAGCAGGCGGGGTCGGTCATCAGGAAGAAGGGGCGGCTGTTCATACGCACAGGGTGGCCCGGGACGGTGCTAGCGGATAGCACACAAGATGCTACATTATGATGGCTCATCTAGCGTTACGTCAGGATTAGGTGACGAAATGATCGACGAACTGGATCGCCAGCTGATCGCTTTGCTCAGGAGCGACTCGCGCACGCCGGCCGCCGCCCTGGCCAAGGCGCTGAAGGTCTCGCGCGGCACGGTGCAGAACCGCATCGATCGGCTGCTGCGCGACAGCGTGATCCAGGGCTTCACGGTCAAGACCCGCCCCGACGCCGAGGCCCACCGGGTGCGGGCGGTGATGTCGATCGCCATCGAGGGTGAGCGGTCGGGCGCGGTGGTCCGGGCGCTGAAGGGCTTCCCGGAGGCCGCCGCCATCCACACCACCAACGGCCGCTGGGACCTGATCGTCGAGCTGGAGGTCGAGACCCTGGCCGCCTTCAGCGCCACCCTGGACACTATCCGCCAACTGGAGGGCATCGCCGCCACCGAGACCTCGATCCTCCTGGCGACCCAGAAGCTTTGAGCGGGACTCCGCGCGCCAGGGGCGTTTAAGCTCCGGCCCTATGAACGCGCCCCTGAAGACCGAAACCCTGCCCGAGTGGCGGCTGGATGACCTCTACTCGAGCCGGGAGGACCCTCGCATCGAGGCGGACCTCAAGGCTGCCGAAGGGTTCAACGCCGAGCTGGCCAAGCTGGAGGGGCGGCTGGTGGCCACCCGCGCCAAGCCGGCGGAACTGGGCGGGATCATCGAGCGCGGCATCCAGCTCTACGAAGACGCCGTCAACGCCATGTGGAGCGTCGGCGCCTATGGCTCGCTGTCGTCGTCGGTGGCGCGGGACGATCCGGCCTGGTCGAAGTTCGAGTCTGACCTGCGGTCGCGGTTCGCCCAGATCGGGGCGATGAGCCTGTTCTTCACGCTCGAGATCAACAAGCTGGACGATGGGGAGCTCGAGGCGGCGCTGAAGGCGCATCCGGCCGCCGGGCGCTGGCGGCCGTGGCTCAGGCAAGTGCGCGCCGGCCGGCCGCACGAGCTGTCGCCGGACCTGGAACGCCTGCTGATCGACAAGGCGCCGGCGGTGGCCAACTGGGGGCGGCTCTCCAGCGAGACCCTGGCCAAGCTGAGCGCCCGCGTGGACGGCCAGACCCTGTCGCTGTCCGAACTGCTGAACCGCACCTCCGACACCGACCCGGCGCGGCGCAAGGCCGCCGCCACGGCGCTGGCCAAGGCCCTGGCCGAGCGTGGCTCGACACTGACGCTGTGCCTCAACACGCTCGCCTTCGAGAAGCAGGTCGAGGACCGCTGGCGCAAGTTCGACAGCCCGGCCGCCTCGCGGCATATGGCCAACGAGGTCGACGCCGACGCCGTGGCGGCCCTGGAGGCCGCGGTGGTCGAGGGCTACGCCAGCGTCAGCCACCGCTACTACAAGCTGAAGGCCAAGGCGCTGGGCGTGCCCTACCTCAACCACTGGGACCGCAACTCGCCGCTGGACGCCGGCCCGCCGCGCACCTTCACCTGGGACCAGGCCAAGGGCATCGTGCTGGAGAGCTTCGAGTCCCTGGCGCCCACCTTCGCCGACACCGCGCGCGGCTTCTTCGCCCAGCCGTGGATCGACGCCCGGCCGCGGCCCGGCAAGCAGTCCGGCGCCTATTCCCATTCTGTGACCGCCAAGCGCCACCCGTTCGTGTTCCTGAACTACATGGGCGAGCGGCGCGACGTGCTGACCCTGGCCCACGAGCTGGGCCACGCCGTCCACCAGACCCTGGCCCGGCCGCTGGGCACCCTGCTGGCCGACACGCCGCTGACCCTGGCGGAGACCGCGTCGATCTTCGGCGAGGGCCTGGTGTTCGAGAAGCTGCTGGCCGAGTCCTCCAAGGCCGAACGCCGCGGGCTGCTGGCCGGCAAGATCGAGGACGGGATCAACACCGTCATCCGCCAGATCGCCTTCCACCGCTTCGAGACCCGCTTCCACACGGCCCGGCTGGAGGGCGAGCTGTCGCCGGAACAGATCGGCGCCATCTGGGTGGAGACCATGGCCGAGAGCCTGGGTCCGGCAGTGAAGCTGAACAAGGGCTACGAGTACTACTGGAGCTACGTCAGCCACTTCGTCCACGCGCCGTTCTACGTCTACGCCTACGCGTTCGGCGACCTGCTGGTGCGCGGGCTGATGGAGAAGCGCCGCGAGAACCCGGACGGCTTCGCGCCCAAATACGAGGCGCTGCTCTCGGCGGGGGGCACCAAGACCTACGTCGAAGCCCTGGCGTCGTTCGGGCTCAACCCCCGTGAGAAGGCCTTCTGGGCGGCGGGGATGAAGCAGCTGGAACGGCTGGTCGACGAATTCGAAGCCCTGGTGTGAAGCGGCGCGGCAGCTACGCCGGCCGCATCTTCCGCAACACGAACCCGCCCACCGTGGCGCCGACCGCGGTGACGAAGGTCCCCCAGCAGATGTCGGCGATGGTGATCTGGGTGGCCCAGACCTTCAGGGTCGCCTGGTTGGTCATGTCGTAGGTGGCGTAGCACATGGCGCCCAGGATCGCGCCAGTCAGGGTGGTCTGGATCAGTGGCTCGTTGCGCTTCGGCCAGATGGCCAGCGCCACCAGCCCCAGCATGTAGGCCAGGTAGAACACCACCGCCGGACCCATCCGCGCGGCGTGCAGCGCCACCGGCTCCAGGGTGGGGAAATAGACCTTCGGTCCCACCTGGGTGAGCCAGATGAAGTCCACGGCCGCGAACGCGATGGCGGTGGCCAGGTAGGTGACGATCAGTCGGATCGGTGTTGGCATTGGTTTCCCCCCGAAGCCGCGCCTAGGCGGGCTTCAATCGATAGTGGCTGACGCCCCATTCCGTGCCGCCGCGGTGGCCGAACAGGCCGGCGGTGGCCAGGAAGAACAGCCGCCAACGCCTATGCCACAGCGTGGCGTCCTTGCCGTAGACCTCGTCCAGCACCGGCCGGATCTTCGCGATATTCCGGTCGTAGAGCTCCAGCCAGTGGAGCGCGGTCTTCTCATAGTGCGAACCACTCCAGCGCCAGTCCTGCTCCGGGGTGAACAGGTCCGGGAACTGGGCGATCAGGCCATGGCTGGGCATCACCCCGCCGGAGAAGAAGTACTTGCCGATCCAGTCTGCCTCGTCGTTGAGGTCGAAGCGGTACGGCGTGGTCTTGTGGGTGAACACGTGGATGAACAGCCGGCCGTCCGGCTTCAGCCAGGTCTTCACCCGGCCCAGCAGCGCGCGCCAATTGGCCATGTGCTCGAACATCTCGACGGAGACCACGCGGTCGAATTCGCCCGGCGCCTCGAAGTCGTTCATGTCGCAAGTGATGACCTCCAGGTTGCCAAGGCCGCGTTCCTGGGCGCGGGCCATGATGAAGGCCTTCTGGCTGGCTGAGTTGGAAACCGCGGTGATCCGCGCGTTCGGATAGGTCTTCGCCATCCACAGCGACAGCGAGCCCCAGCCGCAGCCTAGCTCGAGGATCCGCTGGCCGTCGGCCAGGTCGGCGTGCTCGGCGGTCTCCTTGAGCCCATGCTCCTCGGCCTGGCCGAGGGTGTCGCCAGGGTTGCGATAGAGGGCGGACGAATATTTCAGCTGCGGGCCCAGGCAGTTCAGGAAGAACTCGGCGGGGACCTCATAGTGCTGGGCGTTGGCGGCGTCGGCGTGTTCGGCGATCGGCCGCTCGGCCATCTCCTTGGCGAAGGCGGCTTCCGTTCCGGGCCCGGCGGCGGACAGTTCGCGCCGCGCGTTGGCGACCAGCAGCGTGATCGCCGTCTTGCGGACGACGTCGGGCAGCGGCGCGCCCTCGAAGGTGTCGATGGTGGCGGAGATCAGGCTCATGCGGACGGGACTCGCTTGGGGGGCAAAGGGAAGAAGGCGCTGACGCGTCCCTGGTAACTACGGAACAGGTCGCCTCTCGTCTTCACCATGGCCTCTTCCAGCGGCGGAACGCCCGACACATAGCGCAGCAGACCGTACATTACGGCCGGCGCGGCCAGGCTGAGCCAGGTGACCGGGCGGGCCGGATCCAGGGCGATCACCGGATAGGCGACCCAGCCCAGCCACTGGAAGAAATAGTTGGGATGCCGCGACCAGGCCCACAGGCCGCGGTCCATCACCCGGCCCCTGTTCGCCGGATCGCCGCGGAAAGCCTTCATCTGGTTGTCCGACAGATATTCGCCCACGATGGCGACCAGGAAGACCGCCACCCCTAGCGCGTCGCGCAGGTCCAGGCCCGGATCCGGCCGGCGGGCCGCCAGGATCACCGACAGGCTGAGCAGGGCCGTGGCCGGCGCCTGCGGCAGGGTCACGAACAGCATGTTCAGCCCATAGCGCTTGCCCCAGGTGACGCGGAAGGCGGCATAGCGGGCGTCTTCCGGATGGGTCATGACGCGCGGCGTGATGTAGAGGCCCAGGCGCAGGCCCCAGACCGCCATCAGGCCGGCGACCAGCCACTGCCGCATCGTCGGCGTCGCGCCGGGGATCGGGCACAGCGCCGCCGCCGCGAGGGTCGCGCCCGTGCCCCAGCTCCAGAACACGTCGGTCCAGCCGCCGTTCTCGCGGGCCCCGCCATACGCCCACGCGCAGACCATGATGACGACCATGGCGCCCAGCACGCCCAGCGCGATCTCGAACAGCATCAGTCTGTGTCTCCCCGACCCCCGATACCACCACGTTCTGCGGCCGGACGCATCCAGCACTGTGATGATCTCGTAGCCTTTGCTAAGCAGCAGGGCGTGGGGACCGCACGTCGTGCTCGTGTGCAGACAGGGGTTTGAGAGTGGACATGAGTGGCGGTGAACGGCGCAGGGTCGCCGTCGTCGGCAGCGGCATCGCGGGCCTCTCCGCCGCCTGGCTGCTGTCGCAGAAACACGACGTGACCCTGTTCGAGGCCGATCCGCGCCTGGGCGGCCACGCCAACACTGCCGAGGCGCCCGGCCATGACGGCCCGGTCCCGGTCGACACCGGCTTCATCGTCTACAACGAGGCCAACTACCCGAATTTCACCGCGCTGCTCGAACACCTGGGCGTGCCACACATCAACGCCGACATGTCGCTCAGCGTCTCGCTGGACAACGGCGGGTTCGAATATTCCAGCTTCGGTGCGCTCGGCGTCTTCGCCCAGAAGCGCAACCTGTTCTCCGGCCGGTTCTGGGCCATGCTGCGCGACATCACCCGCTTCTACCGCGACGCGCCCAAGGACCTGGCCTCCCTGGACCATCCGCAGGTCTCGCTGGACGAATATCTGGCGTCTAACGGCTACTGCCAGGCGTTCCGCGACGACCATCTGCTGCCGCAGGCCGCGGCGATCTGGTCGACGCCGCTGGCCGCCATCGGCGCCTATCCGGCCGCCGCCCTGATCCGCTTCTTCCAGAACCACGGCATGATGAGCATCTTCGGCCGGGGCCTGTGGCGCACGGTCGAGGGCGGCAGCCGCAACTATGTGAAGACCCTGCGCGAGGCCTTCGCCGGCGAAATCCGCACCAACGCACGGGTGACCGGCGTCCGCCGCCTGGCAAGCGGCGCCGAGGTGCGCGACGTGTCCGGCCAGGTGGAGCTGTTCGACGAGGTGGTGATCGCCACCCACGGCGACGCGGCGCTCGCCCTGCTGGACGATCCGACCCCGGAGGAGCGCCGGATCCTGGGCGCCTTCCAATACAGCCGCAATCTGACGGTGCTGCACACCGACGCCAGCCTGATGCCCAAGCGAAAGGCCGCCTGGACCAGCTGGAACCACATCGGCCGCCGTGATGCGCCGGAGGACGGCTGCGTCACCTACTGGATGAACCGGCTGCAGAGCCTGAAGGGCGCGCAGGACCTGTTCGTGACGCTGAAACCCACCCAGCCCATCGATCCGGCGGCGGTGATCAAGACCGAGGTCTATGAGCATCCGCTGTTCGACGCCGGCGCGATCGCCGCCCAGCGGGAAATCTGGAGTCTGCAAGGGGTCCGCAAGACCTGGTTCTGCGGCTCCTATTTCGGCCATGGCTTCCACGAGGACGCCCTGCAGGCCGGCCTGGCGGTGGCCGAGCAGCTGGGCGGGGTTCGGCGGCCCTGGACCGTCGCGGACGAGAGCGGCCGCATCCATGTTGGCGCACCGGAGCGCATGGAGGCGGCGGCGTGACGGCGATGGCCAGGCAGGGGGCTTCAGGCCTCTACACGGGCCTGGTCAGCCATGCCCGGGTGAAGCCTCGCAAACATCGGCTCGCCTACAAGATCTTCATGCTGTTCATCGACCTGGATGAGCTGCCGCACCTGAAGCTGAAGACCCTGGGCGTCGGCCGTTTCAACCTGTTCGGCTTCGATCCCGCGCGGTTCGGGGACGGATCAGGGCGGCCCTTGAAGGCGCAGATCGAGGCGACGCTGGCCGAAGCCGGCCTCGCCCATGGCGGGCCGGTCCGGATGCTGGCGATGCCGCAGATCCTCGGCCGGGCGTTCAATCCGCTGACGGTCTATTTCTGCCACGCCGCCGACCAGACGCTGTCGGCCATTCTCTATGAGGTGAACAACACCTTCGGCGAGCGTCATAGCTATCTGATCCCGGCGCCCAACGCGGCGTTGATCAAGCAGGGCTGCGCCAAGGCGTTCTATGTCTCGCCGTTCATGGACATGGACCTGTCCTACGCGTTCAGGATCCTGCGGCCGGAAGAGCGCGTGCTGGTGGCGGTGGACACGTCCGACGCCGAGGGCCTGGTGCTGGCGGCGAGCTTCTCCGGCGAGCGCCGGCCGCTGAGCGACCGTGAACTGCTGAAAGCCTGGCTGACCCATCCGTGGATGAGCCTGGGCGTGGTGGCGGCGATCCACTTCGAGGCGCTGAAGATCTGGCTGAAGGGCGAGACGGTGCGCGTCCGGCCGCCGGCCCCGGCGCGGCGCGTTACCATCGTCTCCCAGGCGAAGCTGGCCGCGTAGTTTCCCGCGCCTCCATTGGGACGAACAGGCCGGGCGGAACCTCGTCGCGGCGGAGTAGGGCCGCGCCGGTGTCGCGGCGCGCTCAGTTGGCGGCGGGTCCTGGATGGCGTGGGTGACGTAACTGTCATGTCCGATGACGTTGCGTCGGATCGGCGGCAGGGCCAAATAGTAGGCACACCGGGCTCGACCATGAGCCTTTGAGGGGCCAGACCATCTTGACCAGAATCCAGACCCGCTCGCTTTCGACGCGTTTGGCGCGCATTGCCCTGATCCTGCTCGCGCCGCTGATCATCGCCGGCTGTGGCGTCAACACCATCCCGACCAAGGAAGAGGCCGCCAAGGCCAAGTGGGCCGAGGTGCAGAACCAGTACCAGCGCCGTTCCGACCTGATCCCGAACCTGGTCAACACCGTGAAGGGCTACGCCGCGCAGGAGAAATCCACGCTGGTGGAAGTGACCGAAGCCCGCGCCTCGGCGACCCAGGTTAAGGTCGATGCGTCGACGATCACCAACCCCGCGCAGTTCCAGCAGTTCCAGCAGGCGCAGGACAAGCTGTCGGGCGTGCTCGGCCGACTGATGATGATCCAGGAGAAGTATCCGGACCTGAAGTCCAACGAGAACTTCCTGGCCCTGCAAAGCCAGCTCGAGGGGACCGAGAACCGGATCGCCATCTCGCGGCGCGACTACAACGACAGCGTCCAGGACTTCAACACGACGCTGCGGACCTTCCCGCAGGTGCTGTGGGCCAAGTCGGTCTATTCGAGCTCCAAGCCGATGGTGCTGTTCTCGGCCACGCAATCGGCCCAGACCGCGCCGACCGTCAGCTTCGATACGACCCCGCCGCCGCCGCCCGCCGGCGTCACCCCCGGCAGCCCGCCGCCCGCGGCGCCGGCTCCGGCCAGCAAGTGAATCAGCAAAAAACCTCCCCTGCTTGCGGGGGAGGTGTCGCCGAAGGTGACGGAGGGGGCGTTGGGGACGTGCGCCGACTTTCGGTGCGGCGGCAGCGCCCCCTCCACCACTCCGTGGTCCCCGTCCCCCGATTCTCGGGGGAGGTATTTAAGCGACGGATTCGGCGTGGTCTGGCGGCCATGGTGGCCTTCTTCGCCCTGACCACCGTGGCGTTCGCCGCGGACCTGAAGTTCCCGGCGCTGAGCGGGCGGGTGGTGGACGGGGCCCATGTGCTGTCGCCAGCGGCGACGCAGAAGCTGGACGGCGAACTGGCCGACCTGGAGGCCAAGACCGGCCACCAGCTGGTGGTGGCCACGGTGCCGGACCTGCAGGGCCATGAGATCGAAGAGTACGGCTATCAGCTCGGCCGGAGCTGGGCGTTGGGGCGCAAGGGCGTCAACGACGGGGCAATCCTGCTGATCGCGCCCAACGAGCGCAAGGTGCGGATCGAGGTGGGCTATGGCCTCGAGCCGGTGCTGACCGATGCGCTGACCCGGGTGATCCTGCAGCGCAAGGTGCTGCCGCAGTTCAAGGCCGGCCGCATGGAGCAGGGCGTCGTCGACGGCGCCGAGGCGATCATCGCCCAGATCAGCCTGCCGGACGATCAGGCCCGCGCCAACGTCGCCCAGGCCACGTCCGAGGCCGCGCAGACCCGTAGCTCGGACCGCGGCCGCTCCGGCGGCCATATTCCGATCATCGGCATCCTGCTGGTGGTGTTCTGGGTGCTGTCGATCCTGCTGCGCGGCCGCCGCGGCCTGGGCGGACTGTGGTGGCTGCCCTTCATGTTCCTGGGCGGCGGGCGTGGCGGGGGCTGGGGCGACGGCGGCGGGTTCGGCGGCGGCGGTGGCGGCGGCTTCTCCGGCGGTGGCGGCGGATCGTTCGGCGGCGGCGGATCGTCGGGAAGCTGGTGATGAAGAGCCTTACCCCCACAGAACTCAGCGCCATTGAGGCCGCGGTCCGCAAGGCCGAGGCCGCGACCACCGGCGAGATCTACTGCGTCGTCACCGAGGAAAGCGCCCACTACACCGAAATCGTCATCGCCTGGGCGACCGTGGTGGCGTTGCTGGGGCCGGCGGTGCTGCTGCTGGCCGGGGTGCATGTGACCATCCCGGACCTGTTTTCGAGCTGGAGCGCCTCGGCGGTCGGCGAGGCCATCGAGACCGCGGTGCGCCGCGCGCTGATCGGGGCCATCGTGGTCCAAGGCGTGCTGTTCGTTGCGACCGCGGCCATCGTCTCGATCCCTGCCGTGCGGCGGGCGCTGACGCCCCGGGGCCTGAAGCGCCTGCGGGTGCAGCGGCGCGCCGCCGAGCAGTTCATCGCCAAGAACCTGCACGCCACCCGTGATCGGACCGGCGTGATGATCTTCGTCTCCCTGGGCGAACGGATGGCCGAGCTGATCGCCGACGAAGGCATCGCCGACCACGTCGAGAGCCACGTCTGGGACAAGGCCATGGCGGCGCTCACCGACGGGCTGAAGCACGGCCGCGTCGAGGCCGGGTTCGAGGCCGCCGTCGGCCTCTGCGGCGACGTGCTGGCGGCGAAATTCCCGGCGCGGGCCGGCGATAACCCTAATGAGCTGCCGGACGCCGTGGTGGTTCTGCCGCGCCCGTAGACGGAAAAGCTGAACCCTGACAGCGGTCTTGGGGCGATCGGCCGCAGACAGTTAGCGGCGGCTCACCATAGTTCTTCTGCTATTGCCGCGAGCGAGCCCGCGCGGGAGATTGTGCCCCGGTTGGGTGGGTGTGAAAGCCGGTGGACGCTGCAGGCGAAGATCTGGTCGCGGGTGACCCCGTCGTGCGGTCGGCGGCCGACGCGACCGCGCTGGGCATGGCCTATGTCCTGGAGAGCCAGCCGGACGGGCAGCGGCGTTTTGTGTTCGCGGGACCTCGCTGCCTGGGGGTGAACGGGGTCACCGCCGAGACGATCATGGCCGACGCCCAGGTGTTCTTCGACATGATCCTGCCGGAGCACCGCCCCACCTTCGAGGCCGCGCAGGCCGACGCCGTGGCGAGCCTGCAGCCGTTCGACGTCGAAGTCGCCATGCGCCGCGCCGACGGCGAGGTGCGCTGGCACCGGCTGGCGTCCCTGCAGCGCGCCCAACCAGACGGTGCGGTGTTCTGCGACGGGTTGCAGGTGGACGTCACCGACCGCCGCGAGATGGCCGCCAAGCTGCGCGAGCAGCACCGCCGGCTGGAGGCCGCGGTGGAGACCACGGGCCTGGGCTTCTGGGAATGGGACGTGGCGGCCGGCACGGTCACCTGGTCGGCGCGTAACAAGGCGCTGTTCGGTCTGGCGCCCGACGCCGAGGTCAGCGTCGAGCGCTATCTGGAGCTGGTGCATCCGCAGGACGTCGACGCCGTTCAGGCCGCCTTCGGCTCGGCCAGCGACAACGCGCGGGGCGACTATGCGATGGATCACCGGATCATCACCCCGGCCGGCGAGACCCGTTGGATTCAGGCGCATGGCCGGGTGACGCTGGACGCCGCCGGCGAGACCCGGCTGGTGGTCGGCACCTCC